>NZ_JAFLWU010000014.1:0-162119 GCF_017316265.1 Pseudomonas sp. Marseille-Q1929 | reverse complement strand
GCTTGGGCGGGCCGGATACTGTCTTGGGCAAGTATTCGCCGTCGGGATTGGGTTCGCAGTGGTCGTGGTGGTGTTCGTGGTTATTCGGTTCTTGGGGTCGACGGGACATAACAATACGCTCCTCGCAGATGGGAACGCGTCAGAACTGCGGCGCGCGCTGGCAAGGAAATCAGATACTCGCGTGGGGGGGGGGGCGTCTAGCTGTGAGAATTGACAGTGCCGACGAAAGGCAGCTGACCCGCCTGAACATTCACACTTTTTCTTACATATTTTTCACGTTTTATTCACATCTACAGCCGTAGTGTGAAGCCTCATCCGTTACAAATGTTGCATATCAAGCCCGCCGCCCCAGCGGGCTTTTTTTTGCCTTGGATTTGCTCTAACGCGAAGCCTTGGCGACCGGCGCCGCCGCTTGTTCACGAATCGCGCGCTGGGTATCCAGCACCCGCGCCAACGCGGTTTCCGCCTCAGGGCTCTGCTGCGGCACGCGAATCGCCGCCGACACCAGGGTGATCAACTTGGCCATCACCTCGGCATCCGTCGCCGGGCGGCCCAGGCTCATGGAGTTCATCAGCAGGCGCAGTTCGGTGCCGGCCATCACCCCGGAAATCGCCTTGAGGGCAAATTGCAGGCGCACGCCCAGCTCGTTGCGCGGCAAGTCCGGCAGGGCCAGGGCGAAGGCTTCGAAGAAGCGCTGGAACACCGGCTGGTAATGCACCTTGAGGTATTCCTGGATAAACGGCGAGGTGTCGCTGTAGACGCGGCCAAGAAAGCGGATGAAGGAGCGCCCTTCCCCATTGGCGCTCGCCGGGTCGCTGCGCTCCAGGCCCATGGCCGGGGCGAACAGCACGCCAAGCAAGGTGTCGCAATCGAGGGGGCCGTCGGATTCAGCTTCACACCGCGCCAACAGTTCCAGGCGCTGCTCGTTGAGCGGTTCCAGGCGCTGCATCAGCAGGGTTTTCATCAGGGAATCCTTGTCCCCGAAGTGGTAGTTCACCGCCGCCAGGTTGACCTGGGCACGCTCGGTAATCTGCCGCAACAAAACCGCGTCGTATCCGTACTTGATGAAGAGGGCCTCAGTCGCATCCAGCAATCGAGTTTTGGTAACGTTTGGAGCGCTGAGTTTCTTCGCGACCATAAGAGTTCCACGGCGGAAATATTGTTTTAAAAAATAATTTGATTTTTTATACCGGGGCGGCTGGCCGAAAGCAAGTAGTGACACACCGCCATATCATGCCAAGCCCTTATGGATAGGCGTATGACGGCGAGTCAGAGGGTTTATCCTGGCCCGGAATGCCCTTCAGATGAATCGTTTCAAAGGATAAAAACGCTCTACATCGACGGCTGGCGGAGCAGGTTGAACGCAGTTACTATTCAAACAATATTTTAAAAACAAGAACTAAAACCAGTCCGTGACGCGCACCAGGCAGCTCCCGAACTTGTTACAAGGCTTTACCAGGGGGCATGGCGGCAGCGGCGAGACTGAAGGCGTAGTCATGATGACAGATACCCCCGCGCACCCAGGCTTGATCTCCCTGCAAGGCATCGGCAAGCGCTATCAGCTGGCCGGGCAACAGCTGTCCATTCTCAATGACGTCAGCCTGGCCATCGCCCGGGGTGACAGCTGCGGCATCCTCGGCGCCTCCGGTTCCGGCAAAAGCACCCTGCTCAATATCCTTGGCCTGCTGGACTTGCCCAACTGCGGCCAGTACCACTTCGCCGGGCACGATATCTTCAGCGCCAGCCCCGATGAACTGGCGGCGATCCGCAACCAGCAGATCGGCTTTGTGTTCCAGAGCTTTAACCTGCTGCCGCGCCTCAGTGCGCTGGACAACGTGGCCCTGCCCCTCAGTTATCGCGGCATCTCGCGCCACGAATCGGTGGAGCAAGCCCTGCGCATGCTCGAACAAGTCGGCCTGGCCGAACGCGCTCACCACCGCCCCGCCGACCTCTCCGGCGGCCAGCGCCAACGCGTGGCCATCGCCCGTGCGCTGGTGGGCAACCCCTCGGTGATCCTTGCCGACGAACCCACCGGCAACCTCGACAGCCGCACCGCCCAGGACATCATGGACCTGCTCCTGGCCCTCAACCGCGACCAGCATGTGACCCTGATCATCGTCACCCACGACGCGCAGATCGCCGCGCGCCTGGACCGCAAGATCCTCGTGCGCAACGGCGTGGTGCAAGAGGCCCCGCGCCCATGAGCCTGCGGGTCGAGCAGAGCCTGAGCCAACTGCTGCATGAAGCGTTCGTCAGCCTGCGCACCCTGGGCAAACGCTCGGTGCTGGCGCTGCTGGGCATCGTCATCGGCAGCTCCTCGGTGGTGGCGCTGATCAACATCGGCCACAACGCGGCGGTGGACGCCGCGCTGATCTTCAAGGACATGGGCACCGACACCCTGGTCGCGCAGTTTCCGGCCAAGGTCGGCAGCAGCCGTCCCATGCGCACGCACCTGGACCTCGACGCCGTGCGTCAGGCCGTGCCGGGCATCGCCCATATCGGCGCGCTCAGCCTGTTCAGCGGGCCCGTGGTGTTCCATGGCCGTACCGCCAACGCCAACCTTGTCGGCAGCACGCCGGACATCCAGGACGCCATGCGCCTGAGCCTGCGCGAAGGTCGCTTCCTGTCGGACTTCGACGCCAACGAAACCTTCGCTGTGATCGGCGGCCAACTCGCCCAAACCCTGAGCACGCCCGGCGACCCGCTGAAACTGGGGGAACGGCTGCGCATCAACGACTACCTGTTCCTCATCGTCGGCATCCTGCACAGCCAGCCCCGCGCGCTGTTGATGCCGGTGCAGGGCGACGAATCGTTGTTTATCCCCGCCGCAGGCATGCAGCGCATCTACGCCAACCCGCAGATCGGCAACGTGGTGATCCGCGCCGCTCCCGGCCAGGACATGGAGGCCATGGCCAACGCCGCCAGCGCCGTCCTGCAACGCCAACTCACCGACCACAGCGTGGACATCCAGGTACCCCAGCAAATGATCGATGGCATGACCCGGCAAAGCCGCACATTCGCCTACCTGCTGCTGGCCCTCGGCGCGATTTCCCTGGTGGGCGGCGGCGTCGGCGTGATGAACGTGATGTTGATGAACGTCTCGGAGCGGCGCCGTGAGATCGGCATCCGCATGGCCCTCGGTGCGCGCCAGCGGGATATCCGCAACCTGTTCCTGCTCGAAGCCGTGACCCTCACCGCCGTCGGTGCCGCCTGCGGCGCGGTGCTCGGCATCACCGCCGCCTGGCTGTATGCCTGGCTGTCGGGCTGGGCGTTCACCCTCGCCGTCGCCGCCCTGCCCCTCGGGGTCGGCAGCACGCTGCTGGTGGGGCTGTTCTTCGGTATCTACCCGGCGGTCTCGGCGTCCCGGTTGCAGCCGGTGGAGGCCTTGCGCGATGAATAAAGGCCTGCTGTTCCTGGCGCTGCTGAGCCTGCCGTGCGCGGCCGCCGACGTGGTGATCAACCCTTCGGCGCCGAGTAGCAGCCGCAGTGTCTCGCTCAACGCCCAAATCACCAGCGTGACCCTCGGCGACGCGGTATACCTGGGCCTGCGCAATAACCCGGCGATCCGCAGCGCGTACCTGCAACGGGTGGCGCAGAAGTTCGACCTGCGCGTTGCCGAAGACACCTTCAACCCCAAGCTCACCCTCAACAGCTACTACCGCAGCACCCGTGGCAGCGCCGACAACGCGCGCAACGCCAACCTCGCGCCGGCCACCAGCCTGCTCGGCGAATACGGCACGCGCCTGAGCATGGGCTGGACCCAACAACTGAACACCGCCGACCGCGCCGGCCGCTACCGCAGTGACGGCCTTGACCTGGCGATCATCCAGCCGCTGATGCGCGGCGCCGGCTGGGACGCCACCACCGCGCCGCTGCGCCTGTCGCGCCTGGCGGAGCAGGCCAACCGCCTCAACCTCAAGGCCACCGTGGCGCAAACCATCAGCCAGATCATCGCCACCTACCGCGAACTGCTGCGCGCCCAGGAACAACTGAGCATCGTGCAGGACGCCCTGAAACGCTCCGGCACCTTGCTGGAGGTGAACAAGGCGCTGATCGCCGCCGGGCGCATGGCCGAGTTTGAAATCGTGCAGACCGAAGCCGATATCGCCACCCAACAACTGGGGGTGGAAGAAGCTCAGAACCAGCTCGACAGCAGCCGCCTGGCCCTGCTGCGCCTGCTGGCCCTGGACCTGTCCACGCCGATTCGCGCCACCGAAGCCCTGGAGGCCAAGCCCATGCAGATCGACAAACGCCAAGCCTTCAACCTGGCGCAGAACCAGCAACCGGAATACCTCGCCGCCCTGCTCGGCAGCCAGCAGGCCGACCTCAACCTGGTGATCGCCAAGGATTCCGGGCGCTGGCAAGTGGACCTGGTGGCCGGCGCGAACCAACTGCGCGACGCCTACAACAATGACAACGGCAGCGGCAACAACCGCACCTGGAACAGCTACGCCGGCGTGCAGGTGCAGATCCCCATCGGCGACATCAGCACGCGCCAGGCCGAAGTGCGCGCGCGGGTGAATGTGCAGGACCAGGAGATCCGCATCACCGACGCGCGCCAGGAACTGGAACGCAACGTCAACGATGTGGTGCGCGACCTCGGCACGCGCTGGCGCCAATATGAAATCTCCCAGCGCGCGGTCGAACTGTCGCGGCGCAAGATCGACATCGAACGGGAAAAACTCAGCGCCGGGCGCTCCACCAACTTCCAGGTGCTGAGTTTCGAGAGCGATTTGCGCAACGCCGAAAACGCCCAGCTCAACGCGCTGATCGCTTATCTGAACGCCCAGACCCAACTCGACTTGACCCTGGGCATGACGCTGGAAAGCTGGGAAATCGCCCTCAATGACTACTAATCGCAAACGCCTGATCGGCGCACTGTTGATCCTGCTGGTGGCCGTCGCCGGGTTCGCCTTGCGCAGCCCGGCGCAAAGCCCAGCTTCCAGCGAACAGTGGCTGGCGGTGCAACCCGACGCGCTGGTGCACCAGATCGGTCTGGTGGGCAAGATCGAGCCCGACACCACGATCACCCTCACCGCGCCGTTCGACGGCAATGTGCAGGCCAACCTGGTGGAGCAAGGCCAGCGGGTCGAGGCCGGCCAGGTGCTGTTGCGCATGGACCCGGCCACCCTTGAAGTGCAACTGCGCGACGCCCTGTCCGCCCAGCTCAAGGCGCGACGCACCGTGCAAGAGATGCAGGACTGGGCCAACGGCCCCATCGTCAGCCGCGCCCGCCGCAGCCTGCGCACCGCCGAGATGAGCGCCGGCAACACCCAGCGCAAGCTCACCGAAAGCGAACACCTGTTCCAGCGCGGCATCATCCCGCGCAACGAACTGGACGACCTCAAGCAACAGACCCAACAGCAGCAACTGGACCTCGCCTCGGCGCGCAGCGAACTGCAACAGGCCATCGGCCAAGGCCAGGGCGAATACCGGCAGATCGCCGAGATGGAACTGACCAACGCCACGGTCAAGTACGAGGCCTTGCGCCAACTGCTGGAAGGCCGCGAGGTCAAGGCACCGTTCTCCGGCATCGTCGTACCGGCCCCCGGTGCCAACACCCCGCAAGCCGGTGCAAACAGCAACGCCCCGGTGCAGGCCGGCAGCAAGGTCAGCCAGGGCCAAGTGCTGTTTGGCCTGGCCAATATCGAGCGGCTGAAAATCGTCACCAAGGTCTCGGAGCTGGACATCAACCGACTGCATCAAGGCCAGGCGGTGGAAGTGCTGGGGGACGGCTTTGACGGCGAACGGCTCAACGGTTCGGTGAGTGTGGTCAGCGGCTTGGCGATGACCAGCGACGGCCAGGGCAGTGCACAGTTTCCGGTGACGCTGTCGATCCCCCAACTCACGCCGCAACAGTTGCAGCGGGTGCGGCTGGGGATGAGTGCGCGGTTGACTATCGTGACCTACAACAATGCGCAGGCAATGGTGGTGCCGGCGCAAGCGATCAGCGCTGGTGAGGTGGAGTATCGCGAGGCGATGGACAAACCGGTGGAACGGGTCAAGGTCACGACCGGGCAAGCGACACCTCAGGGGGTCGAGGTGTTCGGCCTCAAGCCCGGCTTCGTGAAGGTCGGCAGCTGAAACGCTATTCAATTGTGGGAGCTGGCTTGCCTGCGATAGCGGTCTGTCAGTCAATGCATCCTCAGCTGACCCACCGCTATCGCAGGCAAGCCAGCTCCCACATTTAGATCTCTGTCAGCTTCAAGGCCAGCGCTTTGGCTTGCAGTGCCACATCCGTTACCGCCGTACTCTCCCACCAAAGCCCCCGCAACGGCGGCCCCATGGCAAACAACCGCTCGCTCACCCGCCCCTGCGCATCCACCACCGCCCCACTGGCATCAGCGGCAATCCCCAGTGCCAACGGCCCGGGCTGGATCAACCCGCGCTTGAGCAGTTGCTGCGGCAATGGCCGGGCCACGCGGCGCCAGTCGTATTCGATGCCGCTGGAGTTGATCAGCGCAGCCCCCGACACGAGCGTGATCGCCTGTTCGCCGCGAGGGCGCAAACGAATGCTCACGCCTTCGGCCGACGGCTCCAAGCCCTTGAACGAAGCCGCCCGAATGCGCAACCGCCCGGCTTCATGCAACCGCGCCACCAACTGCGCACTCAACGGCGGCGAGCGATGGTGATGGCTCTCCCACCAGGGCCGCACATGCCTTACAAACTGACGCTTCTCCCGTTCGCTGGCCTGGCTCCACAACCGACCGATATGCGCGCGCACGGTGTCCAGCGGCGCCTGCCAATCGATGCCCTGCGCCTGCGCCATCCGGCATTGGCGGCGCACTTCGCGCAGCAGTTGCCGAGGACTGCGCAGGCTGTGGTCCTCGGCGAGAAAATCCACCCAGCCCGGCGGCTGCCGGCGTACATGGGGCAGCAGGCCATGGCGTGAAAAAATCTCGATAGGCCCACGATGACCGGCCTGTTCCAGCGAGACCACGGCATCGACCATGGTCAGCCCGGAGCCGATGATCAGCACCGTGGCCTGCGGGTCAATCTGCGTCATGGTCTGCACGTCCCAGGGATCGACCGCCGCTGCGTTCAAGCCACTGGATTCAGTCTGCGGTGTACGCGCCGCCGGGAACATGCCGGTGGCCAATACCGCAAAGGCGCCGCGCAGTTGCTGGCCGTTATCGAGGGTCAGCAACGCTGAACCGTCCTCCACTTGCAGGTCCACTACTTCGCCGCGCACATGCTCGACAGTGGACGCCGACAACGCCTTGGCCTCGGCCAGTCGCTGCTGCGCATACAGGCCGAAAATCCCGCGGGGCGGGAACAGTTCGCTGATCGGCACGTGCTGCTGGTCCGACTCCGGCCAACCACCGGCGCCGATATAGGCGGTGAGCCATTGGGTCAGGTCGTCGGCATTGTCCGGGTCGACGCTCATGCGTGCGGCGTTGCCGTTCAACGTGTGACCCAGCTCAACGGCGCTATAGGCCTCGCCACGGCCCAGCTCGGCGCGCGGCTCGATCACCAGGATCTGCCGCGTGCCCGGCAACCGCAGCAGCTGCACCGCGAGCATCGTGCCGCTTAGCCCGCCACCGATGATCAGCACATCAGCGTTGCGGATGGATTCAGTCATGCGTGTTCGCCTTTACTGTTTACCCAGATAAATGTCATGCAAATCGCCCCGCGCCAACAGCTCGGCGGCGCTGCCACTCAAGGCCACGCGGCCAGTATCCAGCACGTAGCCGTGGGACGCATAGGTCAGCGCGACATTGATGTTCTGCTCGGCGATCAGGAAGCTCACCTGCTGTTCGCGATTGAGCTGGGCGATGATCGCAAAGATCTCCTGCACGATCATAGGCGCCAAACCCATCGACGGTTCATCGAGCAGTACCAAAGTAGGACGGGTCATCAGCGCCCGTCCGATGGCGACCATCTGCTGCTCGCCGCCCGACGTCAGCCCGGCGCGGGTGTGGCGCTTGGTCTTGAGCCGGGGGAACCAGCTGTAGATGCGTTCCAGGTCGTGTTCCATGGCCTTGCGGCTCAGGCGCCGTACAAAGCCGCCGCTGCGCAGGTTGTCTTCCACCGTCAGCTGGCCAAACACATGGCGGCCTTCCAGCACGTGGACCATGCCTTGGCGCACGCGCTGGCTGGGGTCTACCCCGGCCAGGTCGCGCCCGGCATACTCGATGCGGCCACGGCTGACCTCGGCGCGCTCAGCGCGCACCAGCCCGGAGATCGCCTTGAGCGTGGTGCTCTTGCCGGCGCCATTGGCGCCGAGCAAGGCGACGATGGCGCCCTTGGGCACCTGTAGCGAAACCCCGGCCACCGCCAGGATCGCGCCGTCGTAGATCACTTCGATGTCGTTGACCGTCAGCAGCGACGGGCTGGCGGATTCAGCGGCGGGCTGGCTCATGGTCTATTCGTCCCCGGTGCAGGTGCGCGGCGTCAGGCCTTTTTCCTTGGCGAAGGCCGCGGACTTTTCGTCGATCAACGGGCGCAACAGCGCACGGTCGGCGGCGATCCACTCGCTGACCAAGGTCCAGTTGGCGCCATCCCATTGCTGTACGCGCGCCGAGCCGCCGCCTTCGTGGTCACGGCACGACAGCTTGAGGTTTTGCATCAGGCCCAGGTAGCCCATGTCCTTGAGGCGCGCGTCGTCGATGTTCAGGTGCTCCAGGCCCCAGCGGCCTTCTTCACCGTTGAGCGGGCGCTTGCCGAACTTGGCCTGGCCGGTGCGGATCGCTTCCACCGCCACGGCGGCGTTTACCAGGCCGGAGTTGTAGTAGACGCTGCCGAAGTTTTTCAGGTCCTTGAGGTCGCTGTGGCCCTTGTCGAGGATGTATTGCTTGAGGCGTTTGTGGATCTCGAAGTCGGCGCCGGCCGGGTATGGCGTCAGCGCCAGGTAGCCTTTGGCGGCAGCACCGGCGGGCAATACGTCTTCGCTGGAGCTGGCCCAGATGTCGCCGATGATGTGGTCCACCGGGAAGCCAAAGCGCGCGGCGGTCTTCACCGCAACAGGCGTCGATACGCCCCAGGTGCGCAGGAACACCCAGTCCGGGTTGGCCTGGCGCACCTGGCGCCACTGTGCAGATTGCTCGTTGCCCGGATCGGCCACCGGGATCTGGATATTTTCAAAGCCGTATTTTTCCGCCAGCAACTTCAGCGGGCCGAGGGTTTCGCGACCGTAGGCCGAGTCGTGGTAGACCGTGGCGATCTTCTTGCCCTTGAGCTTGTCGAAACCGCCCTCTCGCTGGGCGATGTAGTTCACCAGGGTCGAAGCCTCGCTGTAGAAGGTCAGCATCACCGGGAAGTTGTACGGGAACACCGTGCCGTCGGTGGCTTCGGTGCGCCCGTAACCGAGGGTGATCAACGGGATCTTGTCCACTTCCGCGCGCTCGCTCAGGGCATACGCCGCCGGTGCGCCGTTGGGCTGGTACACCGCGACCGGCGCGCCGTCCAGGCCGTTCTTGAAGCGCTCGTAGCACTCGATGCCCTTCTCCGCCGTCCATTCGGTCTCGCATTCCTGCCAGACCAATTTGACGCCGTTGATGCCGCCTTCCACCTCGTTGATATAACGCAGGTAGTCGATCATCCCAGCCCACACCTGCACGCCGCTGGAGGCATAGGCGCCGACGCGATAGGTGGCCAGGGGAATGAATTGCTGGTCCGGCGAGGCGATTGCCTGGGGCACGGCGCCGGCCAGGGTGGCCAGCGCAAACGCAGCGCCGACCAGGGAACGTTTCAAGGATGCACGCATGGAAGATTCTCTTGGGAAGTTAGAAACGCAGCGGCCACTGCCGCACACGGTCACGCAGGTTGTGCAACAGGCGGATCAAGCCTTCGGGTTCCTTGATCAGGAACACGATGATCAACACGCCAAAGATGATTTTCTGCAGGTTCTGCAACTGCCCCGCATCCACCGAGCCGCCAAACAGCGCCTGCCCGGCATGGCTGAGGAAAATCGGCAGCAAACTGATAAACGCCGCACCGACGAAGTTGCCGGCGATGCTGCCCATGCCACCGATAATGATGATGAACAGGATCTGGAATGAGCGATTGATATCAAAGCTGCTGGCGCTGGCCGTGCCCAGGTAGGCAAAGGCCCACAACGCGCCGGCTATCCCCAGGTAGAACGAGCTGACCGCAAACGCCAGGCGCTTGTAGCGCACCACCGGAATGCCGACCACGGCGGCGGCGGTGTCCATGTCGCGGATCGCCATCCAGTTGCGCCCCACCTGGCTGCGCACCAGGTTGATCGCGGTCCAGGTCAGCAGCAGCACCGTGACCAGCGTCAGCAGGTAGCGGCCCAGCGGGGTGTTGAGGTCATGGCCGAACAGCGCCAGCTTCGGCGCGGAGATGGTCCCGGACGAGCCGTAGTTGTAGAACCAGGGGAATTTGACGAACAGCCACTCCAGGAAAAACTGCGCGGCCAGCGTGGTGACCATCAGGTAAAAGCCTTTGATCCGCGAACTGGGCAAGCCGAACAGCAGCCCGACCAGCGCGCTGATAATCCCGCCACCGAGCAGTGCCACCGGCAAACCCAGCTCCGGCAAACGCAGCAAAAACCCGTAGGTGGCAAACGCGCCGACGGCCATGAACCCGGCGGCGCCCACCGAGGTTTGCCCGGTGTAGCCGGTCAACAGGTTCAAACCCAGCCCGGCCAGGGACAGCACCAGGAACGGGATCAAAATCGCGTTCAGCCAATAGTCATTGCCCCACAGCGGCACTACGACAAATGCCAGCGCCAACAGGCCCAGCAGGCCCCACGGGATACGCCGCTGAATCAGCAACAAGGGCGCGGTTTCTTGCGCAACAGGAATCGACATGGTTTCAGACTCGCTCGATGGCGCGCTCGCCGAACAGGCCGGCGGGACGGATATACAGGAAGGCCAAGGCCAATACGTAGGCGAACCACGGCGTGATGCCGCCGCCGATCAGCGGGCCGATATACACCTCGGCGAGGTTCTCGGCCGCGCCGACAATCAGCCCGCCGACAATCGCCCCGCCAATCGAGGTAAAGCCGCCGATAATCAACACCGGCAAGGCCTTGAGCACCACCAGCGACAGCGAGAACTGCACACCCTGGCGCGCGCCCCACAGCAGCCCGGCGACCAGCCCCACAATCCCGGCCACCGCCCAGACGATCTGCCAGATGCGGTTGAGGTTGATGCCGATGGACAGCGCCGCCGTGGTGTCATCCGCCACCGCCCGCAGCGACACACCGATGCGAGTCTTGTTGAACAGCAGCGCCAGCACCGTTACCAGCACCACTGCGGCGGCGGCGGCGATCAGGTCGAACTGGCTGAGCATCAGCGGGCCGACAAACAGCGGCACGTCGTCGATGCCCAAATCCAGCGCACGCACCTGCGAGCCCATCAAGCCTTGGGCGAGGCCTTCGATAATGAACGACAGGCCCAGCGTGGCCATGAACAAGGTGATCCGCGAACGGTTCACCAAGGGCCGCAGCACCAGGCGTTCGATCAGCAGCGCGCCGACGATCATCACGATCACCGTCAGCAACAACGCCAGGGCAAACGGCACGCCTTGGTCATGCAGGCTGACAAAGGTCAGCGCGGCAAACAGCAGCATCGCGCCCTGGGCAAAATTGAACACGCCACTGGCCTTGTAGATCAGCACAAAGCCGATGGCGACTAGCGAATACATGGTGCCGGCGAGCAGGCCGCCGAGAAGGGTTTCGAAGAAGAAGGTCATCAGTGCGCCGCTCCCAGATAGGCCGCGATCACTTCGGGATTGGCTTGCACCTCAGCAGGCGTGCCGTCGCCGACCTTACGCCCGTAGTCGAGCACCACCACATGGTGGGACAGGCCCATCACCACGCCGATGTCGTGTTCGATCAACACCACGGTGGTGCCCAGGTCACGGTTGACGTCGGCGACGAAGCGCGCCATTTCCTGTTTTTCCTCGGCATTCATCCCGGCCATGGGCTCATCCAGCAGCAACAGGCTGGGCCCGGCGATCAAGGCGCGGCCCAACTCCACGCGTTTTTGCAGGCCGTAGGACAGGTTGCCCACCAGCACATCGCGGTGCGCTTGCAGCTCCAGGAATTCGAGAATGCCCTGGGCACGCACGCGGAACGCTTCGGCTTCGCGGCGCGCACGGGGCAAGCCGAGGGCGTGTTCGATAAAACTGCTGCGCTGATGCCGCGACAGGCCAGTGAGGATGTTGTCGAGCACGCTCATCTTCTTGAACAGCGCGTTATTCTGGAACGTGCGGCCGATGCCCCGGCGCGCTGCGCCCAGCGGGTCGATACGGTGAAAGTGCTGGTCTTCGAAGACGATCTCGCCGGCATCAAAGCGGTACACGCCGTTGAGCACATTGAGCAACGAACTCTTGCCTGCACCGTTGGGCCCGATCAGCGCGCAGATCTCGCCGCGCGCCACGTCGAAGGACAAGGCATTGATGGCCTTGACCCCCTTGAACGACAGCGAGATATCCCGCACCTGGAGAATGGCTTGGCTCATGCGATGTCCCGTTTGAATTCGGCCAGCCACACCGGTGATGAGGTGGCCTTGAGGGGTTGCCAGATATACGCCAGGCGTTGGAAGCCGAGCAGTTTGCGCACGCGGTTTTTCAGCAGGCGTCGCAGGCCGCTTTGCGGGTGGGCGATGGCCCAGTCGCACAGGCGTCGGCGCCAGGTGCCGTGGGGGGCGAGACGGCTTTCGATTTCATCCGCCAGGTGTTGCAGGCGTTCGGCAGACAACAGCAAGCCAGTGGGCGCGACCTCACGGCGATCGCGCTGCGCCGAGGCCAGGCTTTCCGGGAAGGCCAGGCCGTGACCGGTGTTGAGCCACTGCTCCAGCAGCACCGCCAGGCCACCCTGCCAGTGGGTGCCCTCTTCGCTCCACAAGGCGGTTTCGCCGGCGGGTTGCCACCAGCGGGCGAGGTGTTGCGCCGGATCCGTCGAGCCGAGCAGTTGCACAAAGTCCACCACGTTGGCGGACGCCCAGTGCCTTTTCTGCCGACCTTGCACATAAGAATGGCTGGGGCGGATACGCCACAGTTGCTGCTGCACCGCTTCCGGCTCCAGGTCATCGGCCAGGGTCAGCACCTGCCCGCCGACGGTTTGGGCGGCCAGGGCCAGCAGCAACAGATTCGGTTCAAACGCACCGCTCAAGGCCAAGCGCGACTGCTCGTTGAAGCCCTGCTGACGCAAGCCATCGGCCAGGCGTTCGACGTCACGCAAGGCGTCGATCCAGCGCCACGCATACCACTGGCCCTGGCGCTTGTGGCGCAGGGCGGTGTGCAGTGGTGTGATCTGCGCCCAGTGGTGCAGTTGCTCGAGGGCCTTGGGCAGGTTGTCGAGCCGTTCGGCAGGCCATTCCGGGGCCAGCGGGCGTTTTAGTTCGTGCACGCTCATAGGGGTAATGCTCCTATTGGGTGGTTAAGCGTGCGGTGGTCCGCTGGCCGATATAGATCAAGCAATGAAGATCAAATGTGGGAGCTGGCTTGCCTGCGATTGCAGACTGTCAGTCGATGCATTTGTAGCTGACCCACCGCTATCGCAGGCAAGCCAGCTCCCACAGGGATCGAGGTGTGTCTGTTAGAGGGTGGTGGCCTTGAGGTCGCGGTAGCTGGCGCCGGGGTGGTTGGCGCCTAAGCGTGCACCGTCGCCAAACAGCTTTTCGCGCAACGTACCCTGGGCATACTCGGTCTTGTACACACCGCGCTTCTGCAACTCCGGCACCAGCAACTCCACCGCGTCGATAAAGGTCTCGTGGGTCAATGCGTACGCCAGGTTGAAGCCGTCCACATCGGTCTCTTCGACCCACTCCTGCAACAAGTCCGCCACGGTCTCAGGGCCGCCGACAAACAACGGGCCAAAGCCACCAATGCCAACCCAGTCGGCCAGTTCATTGGGCGTCCACACCTTGTTCGGATCCGCCGTGGAGAACGCTTCCACCGCCGACTGAATCGCGTTGGTGTGCACATGCTTGAGCGGTTCATCCGGCTTGAACTGGCTGAAATCAATACCGGTCCAGCCGGAGATCAGCGCCATCGCACCTTCGTAGCTGACGTAGGATTTGTATTCGTCGAACTTGGCCTTGGCCTTCGCATCGGTCTCGCCGACGATCACCGTCTGCAAGTTGAAGATCAGGATCTTCTTCGGATCGCGGCCGGCCTCGGCCGCACGCCGGCGGATATCGGCAACGGTCTTTTTCAGCAGCACCTTGGACGGCGCGGCGACAAACACGCACTCGGCCTGCTCGGCGGCGAACTGCTTGCCACGGCTGGATGCCCCCGCCTGGTACAGCACTGGCGTGCGCTGAGGTGACGGCTCGCACAGATGAATGCCGGGCACCTGGAAGTGTTTGCCGACGTGGCGGATCTCGTGGATTTTGCTCGGGTCGCTGAAAATCCGCCGCTCACGATCACGCAGCACGGCGCCCTCTTCCCAACTGCCTTCCCAGAGTTTGTAGCAAACCTCCAGGTATTCCTCGGCATAGTCGTAGCGCGCGTCGTGTTCGGTCTGGGCTTTCTGGCCGAGGTTTTTCGCGCCGCTCTCCAGATAGGAGGTGACGATATTCCAGCCGATACGGCCCTTGGTCAGGTGATCCAGGGTCGATAGGCGGCGGGCAAACGGATAAGGGTGTTCAAACGACAGCGAGGCCGTCAGGCCAAACCCGAGGTGTTCGGTGACCAAGGCCATCGGCGCGATCAGCGACAGCGGGTCGTTGACCGGCACTTGGGTGGCCTGGCGAATCGCCGCGTCGCCATTGCCGTTGTACACGTCGTAGATGCCCAGCACGTCGGCGATAAACAGGCCGTCGAACTTGCCGCGTTCGAGGATCCTGGCCAGGTCGGTCCAGTATTCGAGGTCCTTGTATTGCCACGAACGGTCACGCGGGTGTGCCCACAGGCCGGGGGATTGGTGGCCGACGCAGTTCATGTCGAAGGCATTCAAGCGAATTTCACGGGCCATCACAGCACTCCGTTGAGGTGGTAGTTGCCGACGATCTGGTACTTGGCGCGCAGCGGGTCATCCAGGGTCGAGGGCAGCGCGGTGCGTTGGCCGGTCAGTTCAAACTCGGCGTTGCTCGCGGCGATCAAGGCTTCGGCGGCGGCGATCTGCGCTTCGGTGGCGGCCACCGGGCTGGGATGGGTTGCGGCGCGTTCCAGCAAGGCAGCGGCCACATCGACGCGGATCTGCAAGTCGCCGAAGCGGCTGATCACGTAGGGGTCGGTGCTGGTTTCGACATGGCGGCGGGTACTGTCCAGCAGTTGGCGTGCAAGGTTCAATGCGGTCATGGGTAGGCTCCTCAGTTCCAGGCGTGGCGCGCGGGCTTCACGCCGTTGAGCACGAAGTTGCCGATCAGGTGGTACTTCCAGCGGGCCGGGTCGTGCAGGGTGTGGGTACGCGCATTGCGCCAGAAGCGGTCGAGGTTGTGCTTGCCGGTCACCGAGCGGGTGCCGGCCAGTTCGAACAGTTTGCTGCTGGCGAGCAAGGCGGTTTCGGCGGACAGCACTTTGGCCTGGGCGACGACCAGTGAGGCGTGGGCCACCGTGTCTTCGCTCGGTTCGGCGAGGGCGCGGTCCACGGCTGCACCCGCTTTGGCGAGGATGGCTTCGGTGCCGTGCACGCGCCATTGCAGGTCACCGATGGCGGCGATGGTGAACGGGTCTTGCCAGCCGTGCTCCTGCTGGCTGTCGATCCACGGGCGCGCTTGGCGGGCGTAGATCTTCGCTTGTTCCAGGGCGCCGAGGGCGATGCCGGTATCGACGGCCGCCTGGATAATCTGCGAAATCGGGCCGTTGGCGGTGGGTTGATCGAACGCCAAATGGGCCGGGATCACGGCACTGCGCGGCACGCTGACGCCATCGAGGGTCACGCCGCCGCTGGCGGTGGTGCGCTGGCCGAAACCGTCCCAGCTGTCGATCACGCTCAGGCCTTGGGCATCGCGCTCGATAAAGGCGATGAACGCCTGGTCCTTTTCGTTGTTGCCGACGGTGGGCACGATATGGGCGAACAACGCGCCGGTGCAGTAGAACTTCTCGCCGTTGATTTGTGCAGTGTCGCCGTGGAAGCGGATCTGCGTGTCGAAGGTACCGGCGTTTTTGCTCTTGGCTTCGGAGAAGGCATTGCCGAAGCGGTAGCCGGCCAGGACCTTGCCGAAGTAGTGACGTTTTTGCTCTTCGGTCGCGGTTTGCAACAGGATGTCTACGACGCCCAGGTGGTTCTGCGGAATCTGCCCCAGGGACGGGTCGGCGGCGGAAATCAACTTGATCACCTCGGCCACGGTCACATAGGACACCTCGGCGCCGCCGTAAGCCTTGGGAATGGTGATGCCCCACAGGCCGCTCGCGGAAAATTCGTCGAGCTCGGCAATAGGCAGGCGCCGCTCGCGGTCGCGCTCACTGGCTTCGACGGCAAAACGTGCGGCCAGGCGCGTGGCAACCTCGATGGCTTCCGCGTCCGAGCGGATGATATGGGCAGGGTGTAAAGGGTGGGCAGACATGGGCCGACTCCAGGCTCCGATGGGATAACAGAGTGATTGCAGGAGTCGTGCCGAAAAAAAATATCCTTTCGAATCAAGCAAATACTAAAAAATAACGACAAAAACGCGCAACCTAAACCAACACACTGCATATTTGCTGTTGCCCAGCGAACAGTATGTATAAAACCACTCAACAAAAAAAACGCCCACCGTTGTGGGCAGGCTGATAACGAGAAATATGAACATCAAGTCAAAACTGCATGCATCACGGCACAACTTATGAAAACCAAACAAAGAAACAACTTCACGAACAACGCCAATGACGCCCTCGCTATATAAAAAGACACGCCAACTAAACCACCCCTTTAACGAGGATATCAACAGGCGCCTCTAAACTACATCATAGTGCCTTTGCCCAGAATGACCTACATCACCTCCATCAACGCGCTGCACAGAATAAGAAATCTTTGTATATGAGCCTCCATTCCTATTTACTGGCCTAACGAGTACTTTGAGGGTGTCTTGTGGGTCTATTACGTCCAGAAAATCAATCCACGTACCACCTAAAATTTCTTGAAGACACGTAACTCTATCCCCCAGTTCGATACCGACATAAGGGGATATGTGTATATAAGCAGCCTTGGCCACAATATCGGACTCATTGATCGTGCCATCATTATTCACGGGAATAATCGAAGCATCAGGCAACACCGCGCCAGGTTGATTTACGCCTGGGGCAAAAATAAATACGCTCATTCTGTGCACCTCCATTAAATTAGTTAACTCGACATCCCTCAATATCAACACCTTCAGGGTGTCGAAAAGCAATGTACTACTTAATGCCCATCGTGAAACCTGCCAGACTTGACAGTTGACATTTGAAAGCTTTTCCGCTCCTCAAGGTGTCATACCCGTGCGCCCCCTGAATTAAAGGATCAACTGCACAATCCCAGCAGAAGCAAAAATGGGAACTCATCAACTACGTGTTGGAGCGCTGTTCCCCGACCTTGCCTTTTCCATTCTGCAGCACGCTGCCTCAACAGTGACACCCACCAAGAGAGCCTCATATAAAGTGTGTGTGTTATTCATTGCGAAAACCAATGCATTGACGCAACAACCGCTTGTTCACACATCTCCAACGCACGCCATCAACTTTGGCAGTTGACAAACTAAATAACGACATTCCATACAAACTTTACGGCGACATCCCCATCATTGCGATAGGCGTGTGGCAGGAATGGTGATGCCCCACAAGCTGCTCGCCGAAAATTCGTCGAGTTCGCCAACGGGCAGGCGACGCTCACGGCCGCACTCACTAGCCTTGACGGCAAACCGGGCTGCCTGGCGCGTGGCGACGTCGCTAGCCTCCGCGTCCGAGCGGATGATATGGGCAGGGTGTAAAGGGTGGGCAGACATGGGCCGACTCCAGGCGCCGAGGGGATACAGGAGTGATTGCAGGGCCCGCGCCTGAATTTAATCGTCAACAAAATCAGCGGGTTGCCGATTAAATCGATTGATGGACAGCGTGTTAAACCAGCAAAGTGTGCATCCACGGTTGCGTGGCGAACAGTTAGATCACCACATTACGTATAAAGCGTACGGCCACATCACTGTCATTGCGATAGACGTGAGGCTGATGGCTGGCAAACATGAAAAATTCGCCAGCGCAGATGGTCTTGTTTTCATCCGCCAACACCAGGGTCAGACAACCTTCAAAGACAAATAGCTGCTCGCTCCAACCTTCCAAGTCTGGGTCCGGGCAATAACGGTCGCCGGGCTCCAGGCGCCACTCCCACAGCTCCACTTCCCGCCGTGCCGTGGCCTTGGCCAGCAATACCGCCTTGCTGCCGTCGATCTCACCGGCCCAGGCCAGCTCGTTGATGCGGCTATGGTCACGTACATCCGGCGCCTGGATCAGGTCGCTGAACGCCACGTCCAAGGCTTCGGCCACACGGTCGAGGGTGGACAGACTGACATTCTTCTCCCCCGCTTCGATGGCCACCAGCATGCGCCGGCTGACCCCGGACTTTTCCGAGAGCGCGGTCTGGCTCAGGTCGGCGGCATGGCGCAGGCGACGGACGTTCTGGCTGACGTGCTGCAGGACCGAGGCCCGTTGCGGATTTTCTTTGTGCACTATATTGCTCAATGGGTGGGTGTGCGCAGTATACTGCCCAGCGTGCGGCGCATTGTGCGGTCCGTGCCTTTCCCTTGCAAGACCGAGCCGCCATGACTGCCGCCAAATCCCCCTCGCGTTTCAACCGTTTCAGCAAAGCCGAATGCATCCTGGTGGTGATCACCATGATCTGGGGCGGCACCTTTTTGCTGGTGCAGCACGCCATGACCGTCAGCGGGCCGATGTTTTTCGTGGGCCTGCGTTTTGCCGCGGCGGCGATTGTGGTCGGCTTCTTTTCCCTGCGTACCCTGCGCGACCTGACGCTGTTCGAGTTCAAGGCCGGGGTGTTTATCGGTGTGGCGATCATGTTTGGCTACGGTTTGCAGACCATTGGCTTGCAGACGATCTTGAGCAGCCAGTCGGCGTTTATCACGGCGCTGTATGTGCCCTTCGTGCCGCTGCTGCAATGGCTGGTGCTGGGGCGCCGTCCGGGATTGATGCCGAGCATTGGCATCATGCTCGCGTTTGCCGGGTTGATGTTGCTGACGGGGCCGGCGGGGGCGTCCTTGAACTTCAGTCCAGGTGAAATTGCCACCCTGATTGGTGCGATCGCCATAGCGGCCGAAATCATCTTGATCGGCGCCTATGCCGGGCAAGTGGATGTGCGCCGGGTCACCGTGGTGCAGCTGGCTACGGCGTCGGTGCTGTCGTTCATGATGGTGGTGCCGATGGGCGAAGCATTGCCGGGGTTCTCTTGGCTGTTGCTGTTCAGCGCGGTGGGCTTGGGCTTGACTAGCGCGGTGATCCAGGTCGCGATGAACTGGGCGCAGCAAAGCGTTTCGCCGACGCGGGCGACGTTGATCTATGCCGGCGAGCCGGTGTGGGCTGGGGTGGTGGGGCGGATTGCCGGGGAGCGTTTCCCGCCGATTGCGATGCTGGGGGCGGCGTTGATTGTGGCGGCGGTGATTGTCAGTGAGATGAAGACCAAGGGGCAGAAGGCGTTGGCGTTGGAAGATGAGCTCGAGCAGGAACGACAGGGGTAAGTCCCGACTCGGTCAAGTGTGGGAGCGGGCTTGAAGGTAGTGTCTGTAAACAATGCTAAATGGGCGTTTTCGGCTTACCTTGTAGGATCCTGCCACATCTTGCCGTTTGGTGATCGAGAAAGCGGCACGTATGATGCATCCCAAACTCCCGCAGATTAGAAGCCTATGTCCCTGATAGTTCTACTGCTTCTGCCTTTTATCGGCAGCTGTCTGGCGGCTTTGCTGCCGCATAACGCACGTAACACCGAATCCCTGTTGGCCGGCCTTGTGGCCCTGGTCGGCACCATTCAAGTCGCCCTGCTCTACCCCCAGATCGCCCACGGTGGCGTGATCCGCGAAGAATTCATGTGGTTGCCCAGCCTGGGCTTGAACTTCGTGTTGCGCATGGACGGGTTTGCCTGGCTGTTCTCGATGCTGGTGCTGGGCATCGGCACGCTGGTGTCTTTGTATGCGCGTTACTACATGTCGCCGGATGATCCGGTGCCACGCTTCTTTGCGTTTTTCCTGGCGTTCATGGGCGCGATGCTCGGCCTGGTGATCTCCGGCAACCTGATCCAGATCGTGTTCTTCTGGGAACTGACCAGCCTGTTCTCGTTCCTGCTGATCGGCTACTGGCACCACCGCGCCGATGCGCGACGCGGCGCGTACATGGCGTTGATGGTCACCGGCGCGGGCGGCTTGTGCCTGCTGGCGGGCGTGATGCTGCTGGGGCATATCGTCGGCAGCTACGACCTCGACCGCGTGCTGGCGGCGGGCGAGCAGATCCGCGCCCACGCGCTGTACCCGATCATGCTCGCCCTGATCCTGATCGGCGCCCTGAGCAAAAGCGCGCAGTTCCCGTTCCACTTCTGGCTGCCCCACGCCATGGCGGCACCGACGCCGGTCTCGGCGTACCTGCATTCGGCAACGATGGTGAAGGCCGGCGTGTTCCTGCTGGCCCGCCTGTGGCCGTCGCTGTCCGGCAGCGAAGAATGGTTCTATATCGTCGGCGGTGCCGGCGCGATCACCCTCCTCCTCGGCGCTTACTGCGCCATGTTCCAGAACGACCTCAAGGGCCTGCTGGCCTATTCCACCATCAGCCACCTCGGGCTGATCACCTTGCTGCTGGGCCTCAACAGCCCGCTGGCCGCGGTCGCGGCGGTGTTTCATATCCTCAACCACGCCACGTTCAAGGCGTCGCTGTTCATGGCGGCGGGCATCATCGACCACGAAAGCGGCACCCGCGACATTCGCAAACTCAGTGGCCTGGTGCGCCTGATCCCGTTTACCGCGACCCTGGCGATGGTCGCCAGTGCGTCCATGGCCGGAGTGCCGCTGCTGAACGGTTTCCTGTCCAAAGAGATGTTCTTCGCCGAAACCGTGTTTATCTCGGCGACCAAATGGGTGGAAATCACCTTGCCGGTCATCGCCACCATCGCCGGTACGTTCAGCGTGGCCTATGCGCTGCGCTTCACGGTGGATGTGTTCTTCGGCCCCACCGCCACCAACCTGCCGCACACGCCCCACGAGCCACCGCGCTGGATGCGCGCACCGGTGGAGTTGCTGGTGTTCACCTGCCTGCTGGTGGGGATCTTCCCTGCGCAGATGGTCGGTTCGATCCTCGCCGCTGCCGCCTTGCCGGTAGTGGGCGGCGTGTTACCGGAATACAGCCTGGCGATCTGGCACGGCTGGAACGCGCCGATGATCATGAGCCTGGTGGCCATGACCGGTGGCGTGATCCTCTATCTGCTGCTGCGCAAGCAACTCAAGCGCGGGCGCTTCAAGTACCCGCCCGTGATCAGCTACTTCAACGGCAAGCGCGGCTTCGAGCGCTGCCTGGTGGTGTTGATGCGTGGCACGCGCAAGATCGAGAAGCTCATCAGCACCAAACGCCTGCAAACCCAGCTGTTCCTGCTGGTGCTGGCGGCGGTCATCGCCGGCTTGATCCCGATGCTGCACAGCAGCCTCAGCTGGGGCGACCGGCCGAAGATCCCGGGCTCCATCGTCTTTGTGACCCTGTGGCTGCTGGCGATTGCCTGCGCCCTCGGCGCCGCCTGGCAGGCCAAGTACCACCGACTGGCGGCCCTGACCATGGTCAGCGTGTGCGGCCTGATGACCTGCATCACCTTCGTATGGTTCTCGGCGCCGGACCTGGCGTTGACCCAGTTGGTTGTAGAAGTGGTCACCACCGTACTGATCCTGCTGGGCCTGCGCTGGTTGCCACGGCGGATCGAAGAAGTCTCGCCACTGCCAAGTTCCTTGCGCAAGGCACGCATTCGCCGCCTGCGCGACTTCCTGCTGTCCACCGTTGTCGGCGGCGGCATGGCGTTGCTGTCCTACGCGATGCTGACGCGCCAGACGCCCAACGACATCTCCTCGTTCTACCTCAGCCGCGCCCTGCCCGAAGGCGGCGGCAGCAATGTGGTGAACGTGATGCTGGTGGACTTCCGTGGCTTCGACACCCTCGGCGAAATCACCGTGCTCGGCGCCGTGGCGCTGACGGTATACGCCCTGCTGCGGCGTTTCCGCCCCTCGAAAGAGAGCATGCAACTGCCCGCGCAGCAGCGCCAACTGGCGCCGGACGTGGCCACCGACCTGGTCAACCCGCGCCAGGCCAGCGATACCGCATTGGGCTTCATGATGGTGCCCGCCGTGCTGGTGCGCCTGCTGCTGCCGATTGCGCTGGTGGTGTCGTTCTACCTGTTCATGCGCGGCCACAACCAACCGGGCGGCGGGTTTGTCGCCGGGCTGGTGATGTCTGTCGCCTTTATCCTGCAATACATGGTCGCAGGTACGCAGTGGGTCGAGGCGCAGATGAGCCTGCGGCCGATGCGCTGGATGGGCTTCGGCCTGCTCTCGGCAACCCTCACCGGGCTGGGTGCGCTGTTTGTCGGCTACCCGTTCCTGACCACCCACACCTGGCATTTCAGCCTGCCGGTGCTGGGCGATATCCATGTGGCCAGCGCGCTGTTCTTCGACGTTGGCGTGTACGCCATGGTGGTCGGTTCGACGCTGCTGATGCTCACTGCCCTCGGCCACCAATCGGTGCGTGCCCATAAACCGAGCAACCAGGCCAAAGTGGTTGCCGCAACGGAAGGAGCGGCCTGATGGAAGAAGTCATCGCAATTGCCATCGGAGTGCTAGCAGCCTCCGGCGTGTGGCTGATCCTGCGACCGCGGACATTCCAGGTGGTGATGGGCCTGTGCCTGTTGTCGTATGGGGTCAACCTGTTCATTTTCAGCATGGGCAGCCTGTTTATCGGCAAGGAGCCAATCATCAAGGACGGCGTGCCGCAAGACCTGCTCAACTACACCGACCCCCTGCCCCAGGCCCTGGTGCTCACGGCCATCGTGATCAGCTTTGCCATGACCGCGTTGTTCCTGGTGGTGCTGCTCGCCTCCCGGGGCCTGACCGGCACCGACCACGTTGACGGCCGGGAGCCCAAGGAATGAATTGGGTGAACCAACTGATCATCGCACCGATCCTGCTGCCGCTGCTGACCGCCGCGCTGATGCTGATGCTCGGCGAAAAACGCCGGCCCCTCAAAGCCAAGATCAACCTGTTCTCCAGCGTGCTCGGCCTGGGCATTGCGATCCTGCTGCTGTACTGGACGCAAAAAGGCGGCCCCGGCTCGATTGGCGTGTACCTGCCGGGCAACTGGCAGGTGCCGTTCGGCATTGTGCTGGTGGTGGACCAACTGTCGGCGCTGATGCTGGTGCTCACCGGCATTATCGGCGTGAGCGCGCTGGTGTTCGCCATGGCCCGTTGGGACCGTGCGGGCACCAGTTTCCACGCGCTGTTCCAGGTGCAGATGATGGGCCTGTATGGCGCCTTCCTCACCGCCGACCTGTTCAACCTGTTCGTGTTCTTCGAGGTGCTGCTGGCCGCGTCCTACGGTTTGATGCTGCACGGCTCGGGCCGCGCGCGGGTGTCTGCGGGGCTGCATTACATCGCGATCAACCTGCTGGCGTCGTCGCTGTTCCTGATTGGCGCGGCGATGATCTACGGCGTCACCGGCACGCTGAACTTCGCGGACCTGGCGCTGAAAATCCCGCTGGTGCCAGAGGCCGACCG
The DNA here is from genome assembly GCF_017316265.1 of Pseudomonas sp. Marseille-Q1929. Lineage (NCBI taxonomy): Bacteria > Pseudomonadati > Pseudomonadota > Gammaproteobacteria > Pseudomonadales > Pseudomonadaceae > Pseudomonas > Pseudomonas sp. Marseille-Q1929. The sequence goes on along the minus strand of NZ_JAFLWU010000014.1, from coordinate 138,507 downwards.
TGGCCTGCTGCACGCGGGCGCGGCGATCCTCGCCACGGCGTTCCTGGCCAAGGCCGGCATGTGGCCGCTGAACTTCTGGCTGGCCCCCGCCTACTCCTCGGCGAGTGCGCCGGTGGCGGCGATGTTTGCGATCATGACCAAGGTCGGCGTGTACACGGTGCTGCGCCTGTGGACGTTGCTGTTCTCCGGCCAGGCCGGTGCGTCGGCGTTGTTTGGCGGCGACTGGCTGGTGTACGGCGGCATGGCGACCATCATCTGCGCCGCGCTGGCGATGGTGGCGGCGCAGCGCCTGGAACGCATGGCGAGCTTGAGCATTTTGGTGTCGGCGGGGATCTTGCTGTCGGCCATCGGTTTTGCCCAGCCGAGCCTGACGGCGGGCGCGTTGTTTTATCTGGTCAGCTCGACGCTGGCGTTGAGCGCGCTGTTCCTGCTGGCCGAGTTGATCGAACGCTCACGTTCGGCCAACGACCTGCCGCTGGACGAAGAGATCGATGCGCTGCCACGTGCCATGGAATCGCTGCACCCGCAGCCCGGCGTCAACCTCGACGACGAGCAGAAAGCCGTGGTTGGCCAGGTGATCCCGTGGACCATGGCCTTCCTCGGCCTGAGCTTTATTGCCTGCGCGCTGCTGATTATCGGCATGCCGCCGCTGTCCGGGTTTATCGGCAAGCTGAGCTTGTTGAGCGCGCTGATCAATCCGCTGGGGCTTGGCGTCAGCATCGATGAGCCGATCCGTCCGGCGGCCTGGGGCCTGGTCACGCTGCTGATCCTGTCGGGCCTGGTCTCCTTGATCGCCTTTGCACGCTTGGGCATTCAACGCTTCTGGACCCCGGAAGAACGCCCGTCGCCGCTGTTGCGCCGCTACGAGTGCGTGCCGATCTTCTTCCTGCTTGGCCTGAGCATCCTGCTGACCTTCAAGGCCGAGCCGCTGATGCGCTACACCGAAGCCACCGCCGTGAGCCTGAACAACCCGGAGCACTACGTGATGGCGGTGATGGCCACGCGGCCAGTGCCGAGCCCGGAAGCCAAGGCCGCCGCGCTGGAGGTGCAGCCATGAAGCGTCTGTTCCCTGCCCCGTGGCTGTCCCTGGCGCTGTGGCTGTTGTGGCTGGTGCTGAACCTGTCCGTGAGCCCCGGCAACCTGCTGCTGGGCGCGCTGCTAGGCTTTCTCGCGCCGCTGCTGATGGCGCCGCTGCGGCCGCTGCCGATCCGCATCCGCCGCCCCGGGGTGATCATCCGCCTGTTCTTTGTGGTGGGCCGCGATGTGATCGTGTCCAACCTGCAAGTGGCCTGGGGCGTGCTGACCTGTGGCTCACGTCCACCGCGCTCGCGCTTTATCAAGATCCCCCTGGACCTGCGTGACGCCAACGGCCTCGCCGCGCTGTCGATGATCACCACCGTGGTGCCCGGCACCATCTGGTCGGAACTGGCACTGGACCGCAGCATCCTGCTGCTGCACGTGTTCGACCTGGACGATGAAGCGCAGTTTATCGAGCACTTCAAGACCACCTACGAGCGGCCCCTGATGGAGATCTTCGAATGAGCGCCCTGCTCTCCAATGCGATCCTGTTCAGCCTGTTCCTGTTCTCCCTGGCCATGGTGCTGACCCTGGTGCGCCTGTTCAAAGGCCCCTCGGCCCAGGACCGGGTACTGGCGCTGGACTACCTGTACATGCTGGCGATGCTGATGATGTTGGTGCTGGGCATCCGGTATGCCAGTGACACCTACTTTGAAGCGGCGCTGCTGATCGCGCTGTTCGGCTTTGTGGGCTCGTTTGCCCTGGCCAAATTCCTGCTGCGTGGCGAGGTGATTGAATGATGCCGTTATGGGTGGAAGTGATCGTCGCGGTGCTGCTGGTGCTGAGCAGCGTGTTTGCCTTGATTGGCGCGATTGGCTTGCTGCGCATGAAGGACTTCTTCCAGCGCATGCACCCACCGGCGCTGGCCTCGACGCTGGGGGCTTGGTGTGTGGCGTTGGCGTCGATTGTGTATTTTTCGGTGCTCAAGTCCGGGCCGGTGTTGCACGGGTGGTTGATCCCGATTCTGTTGTCGATCACGGTGCCGGTAACGACGTTGTTGTTGGCGCGTACGGCGCTGTTCCGCAAGCGCATGGCCGGTGATGATGTGCCGGCCGAAGTCAGCAGCCGCCGCTGATCCCTCAGGAAAACTCGGTTAAACATGTGGGAGCGGGCTTGCTCGCGAAGGCGGTGGATCAGTGAATATATCTTTGACTGACACACCGCATTCGCGAGCAAGCCCGCTCCCACATTTGGCTTTGTGCTAGACGAAAGACCGGATTCGCGCCGCTAGCTCAGAAAGTTCGGCATCATCCGCCCGCCCATGATCATGGGACGAGATATAACCTTCATACGCGTCGAAAAACTTGTCCACCTTCGAACTCAGCGGCTTGAACGCACTGTCCGAGCCCGTGCCATGCATGGGAAACAACTTCGCATGCAGATGATCCACGCCATACCCCTCCAGCATCATCCCCGTACGCGCCACATCGGGAAACGCCCGGTCGATCAGCAGCGCAGTCTTCTTGGTCGCCACGATAAGATCAGCCAACACTTCATCCGACTGCGCAAACGCATAACTGCCGTAATGCTGCTTGGGGATTACCACGCTGAAACCCGGGGTGTTGGGGAAAATCGAAAGGAAGGCCATATGCTGGTCGTCTTCCCACAGGATATGGGCCGGGGCGGTTTTGCGGACAATGCTGCAGAAGATACAATCCATTTTAATCGCTGCCATTTGAGTCGTGGGTTTGCTCGTGGAGAGCATCTAAAGCCAGGATTCGGCGCACGTCAAACCAATAGGAAAAGGAGTTCCACCCGACCATGACCATCAAGTGTTCCGTGTTTATCGCAGCCAGTGTTGACGGTTTCATCGCACGGCCCGACGGCGATATCGAGTGGCTACACCGCCCGCAATACGAAACCCCGGTGCTGAACGGCGTGACGTATGAAAGCTTCATCGCCAGCGTCGATGCTTTGGTCATGGGGCGCAAGACCCTGGAGAAAGTCCTGTCCTTTCCCGAGTGGCCGTATGAGGGCAAGCCTGTCATTGCGCTGTCTCACCAACCATTGGAGATCCCCGCGCATTTGCAGGGCAAAGTGGAAGTACTGGCGGCGGATGTCAGCGCACTGGTCACACAACTGGCCGAGCGCGGCATGCAGCATCTGTATATCGACGGCGGGCAGACGATCCAGGCGTTTCTTCAAGCGGGCCTGATCGACGAGCTGGTCATCACGCGCATTCCGGTGTTGCTGGGCGAAGGGATTTCGTTGTTCAGCCAGGTGGGCAGCGAGCATGAACTTCGCCATCTCGGCACGGATGTGTCGGACAATGGCTTTGTGCAGAGCCGCTATGCCATTGCGAAGGCAGTGACTGCCTGATGAGGGCATAGGCGACCACAACCGCTCCACCGGCAAAGCCGGAGGCTATTGCAAATGGGTGGATTATGTACGGCGCGATGTCTAGCACATCATTCTGCTCACGTATTCAAGCCCCATGAATACCTGGAAATATCCTACAGACGCCTAAAAACCACTTGCGCACATTGCTCAGGCACCTAGATGAGATGAAGCCGTGCCAAGGAAAGCCAGGCACGAAAACACTAATCCACGAGATTTGCGCGATGGCCAATATTCAAAGAATTGAGCTGGATCAGCTTGCCGAGCAACTTCACAGCCTGATACGAAAAGCCTGGCCGGTGAGTAACCAAATCTGGGTAGACACCCACATGTCTGACCGCTATCTACTGCTGGTTTCAGGTCAGCAGGCATATGAAATAAGCGTGACCGATTTTGTCCCGGTAACGCGTGCAGACGTCGATGCAGCCCCGCCCCATCCTCATGCCGATGGCGGCCGGGGGGCATTGCGTTTTGTCTGGTGGAAAGGCAGGCAGGCTATCGCTTTTGACGTCCCTTTATATCTGCCACTGCCACCCGATCGGTTCCCCCCGTTACTGTCAGATGCGCAAGAAATCTACCTATTTGTAGTGCACGAGATTTTCCACCTTATCCAGTTTTCAGAACAGCGCTGGACGCCTCCCCAAAGGACATTCCTGGCGAAAGAGTATCCCGTCCCGACGAATCCATGGCTGTACCGCACGATGCTCTACCATGCGCTCCAACGCTGCGCATCGCCCCCCTCTCAAGCCTATCTGGCTGAAGCCGCCTATTGGCATGGGCTCTATGTCAGTCAATTCCCGGAAACAGCGAAAAATCTAAAGTATTACGATGTCATTGAAGGCAGCGCCCAGTTTTTCCAGGCGCAGATTCACGCTGCGGCACTGATCGACAATCCCGCTGACAACGAGGCGCGGCGAGCAAAAGCCGCTGAGTTGAGCTACCCGGTTTCACCCGCGATGCAACAATGGCTTCTCCAGAATGTCAACGGATCCTACTGGATCGGAGAGGCTGCAGGGGCCGCTCTTGATGTCGGCGACAACCACTGGAGAGCGGACGTTGCAGCTGGCCAATCGCCCATGGACATCTTGTCCTCGACGATTGATCCGCCAGCCCTCCCACCGGTGCCTGAAGCCGAAATTGTGCGTGAAAACACAGCGCTGATTGCCGAATTGAACCGTGTTATCGCCGTTCAACTGGAGCCTGTAATCCAAGGTTTTCTCGACAAAAACCATGTATTGCTACTGCTGTCCAATTGGTGGGAGATGGCGATAGATCCAAGTAAAGAAGAAGAAATAGCCGAAGCACGCAAGAACACTGTACTGGTCACTACCGGAAACTTTGTATCCGCAGCTGTTCCCTACGCGCTATGGGGCTCCTGGGTCGGAGCCTATTTACTGGAGAACGGAAATTTCGTCATCAAGAACCTGTCGGCGCTTCAGGGAAACATACAAACAAAAGACCAGATGATCATTCCATTAAACCCGGCGGCCCCCGGGTTTGATCTCAACGATGGTGTGCTGACACTCAGTACCGAAAACATGTACGGCACATTGGCCGTCGAGGTCATTGTCGACGATGACGGGCGCACATTGCTTGTTGCCAGTTAATCCCAGACACCCAAAAAAACGCCCCGAACCAGTCGGGGCGTTTTTTTATTCAGCGTTTACCAATCAAGCCTGATCAGCCAACCGCCACGTCGTCCCACCCTTGCCATCTTCCAACACCACGCCCATGGTGGTGAGTTGGTCGCGGATGCGGTCGGATTCCGCCCAGTCCTTGTTCGCCCGTGCCGTCAGGCGCGCCTGGATCAGCGCATCCACTTCAGCCGCATCCACTCGCCCTTCGGCGCCGGCTTGCAGGAAGTCATCGGCTTCCATCTGCAACACGCCCAGCACGCTGGCCAGTTCTTTCAAGCGGGCCGCCAGGCCAGCCGCTGCGTCGAGATCGCTCTCGCGCAGGCGGTTGATCTCGCGCACCATCTCGAACAGCACGGCGCAGGCTTCGGGGGTGCCGAAGTCGTCGTTCATCACTTGGGTGAAACGCTCGACGAACGCTTCACCACCGGCCGGGGCAACCACTGGCAAGCCTTTCAACGCGTGGTAGAACCGCTCCAGGGCGCCCTTGGCGTCCTTGAGGTTGTCTTCCGAGTAGTTGATGGCGCTGCGGTAGTGGCTCGACACCAGCAGGTAACGCACAACCTCAGGATGGTACTTTTCCAGCACGTCGCGAATGGTGAAGAAGTTGTTCAAGGACTTGGACATCTTCTCGCCATTGATGCGGATCATGCCGCAGTGCATCCAGGCATTGGCGTAGGTCTTGCCGGTGGCGGCTTCGCTTTGGGCGATTTCGTTTTCGTGGTGCGGGAACTCGAGGTCGCTGCCGCCGCCATGAATGTCGAAGGTCTCGCCCAGGCAGCAGGTGGACATCACCGAGCATTCGATGTGCCAGCCCGGACGCCCGGCGCCCCATGGCGACTCCCAGCTCGGCTCGCCGGGCTTGGTGCCTTTCCACAGCACGAAGTCCAGTGGGTCTTGCTTGGCTTCGTCCACTTCGATACGTGCGCCGATGCGCAGGTCTTCGATTTTCTTGCGCGACAGCTTGCCATAGCCCATGAACTTGGCGACGCGGTAGTACACGTCGCCATTGCCCGGGGCGTAGGCGTAACCCTTGTCGATCAGGGTCTGGATCATCGCGTGCATGCCCGGGATGTGGTCCGTGGCGCGCGGTTCCATGTCCGGCTTGAGGATGTTGAGGCGCGCCTCGTCCTCGTGCATGGCGGCGATCATGCGCTCGGTCAGCGCGTCGAACGACTCGCCGTTTTCGTTGGCGCGGTTGATGATCTTGTCGTCGATGTCGGTGATGTTGCGCACATACGTCAAGTCATAGCCGCTGAAACGCAACCAGCGGGTCACCAGGTCGAAGGCCACCATGCTGCGGCCGTGGCCGATGTGGCAGTAGTCGTACACGGTCATGCCGCACACGTACATGCGCACCTTGTTGCCATCGAGCGGCTTGAAGACTTCTTTGGTCTTGCTGAGTGTGTTGTAGATCGTTAGCACGACAAATCCCTTAAATCACTGGCCCCACGAATCGCGCAAGGTCACGGTACGGTTGAATACCGGCTTACCTGGCTTCGAGTCCTTGATATCCGCGCAGAAGTAACCTTCGCGCTCGAACTGGAAACGGTCTTCCGGCTGTGCTTCGCCCAACGACGGCTCGGCACGACAACCCGTAAGTACTTGCAGGGAGTCAGGGTTGATGTTGTCGAGGAAACTGGCGCTGTCTTCAGCCTTCTCAGGGTTCGGCGAACGGAACAGGCGGTCGTACAGGCGCACTTCGCATTCGATGCTGGCGGCGGCCGGTACCCAGTGGATCACGCCTTTGACCTTGCGGCCTTCCGGGTTCTTGCCCAGGGTTTCCGGGTCGTAGGAGCAACGCAGTTCGACGATGTTGCCATCGGCGTCCTTGATCGCCTCATCCGCACGGATCACGTAGCTGCCACGCAGGCGCACTTCGCCCGCCGGTTCCAGGCGCTTGTAGCCTTTTGGCGGCTCTTCCATGAAGTCATCGCGGTCGATGTAGATTTCACGGCTGAACGGCAGCTTGCGCACGCCGAGTTCTTCTTTCTGCGGATGACGCGGCAGTTCGAGGTGATCGACCTTGTCTTCCGGGTAGTTGGTGATCACGACTTTCAACGGACGCAGCACGCACATGGCGCGCGGGGCGCTGTGATCGAGGTCGTTGCGGATGCTGAATTCGAGCATGCCGAAGTCCACCACGCCGTCGGAACGGTTGGTGCCGACCATGTCGCAGAAGTTGCGGATCGACGCCGGGGTGTAGCCACGGCGACGGAAGCCCGACAGGGTGGACATGCGCGGGTCGTCCCAGCCATGCACGTGCTTCTCGTCCACCAGCTGCTTGAGCTTGCGCTTGCTGGTGATGGTGTAGTTCAGGTTCAGGCGGCTGAACTCGTACTGACGTGGGTGCGCCGGCACCGGCAGGTGCTCCAGGAACCACTCGTACAGCGGGCGATGGCTTTCGAACTCCAGGGTGCAGATGGAGTGGGTGATGCCTTCGATGGCGTCCGACTGACCGTGGGTAAAGTCGTAGTTCGGGTAGATGCACCACTTGTCACCGGTCTGGTGGTGATGGGCATGGCGGATGCGGTACATGATCGGGTCGCGCAGGTTCATGTTCGGCGAGGCCATGTCGATCTTGGCGCGCAACACGCGGGCGCCGTCGGCGAACTCACCGGCGCGCATGCGGGCGAACCAGTCGAGATTCTCTTCCACCGAACGGTCGCGGAACGGGCTGTTCTTGCCCGGTTCGGTCAGGCTGCCACGGTATTCCTTGGCTTGCTCCGGGCTCAGGTCGTCCACGTAGGCCTTGCCGGCCTTGATCAGCTCGACGGCCCAGTCGTGCAACTGGTCGAAGTATTGCGAGGCATAGCGCACTTCACCGGACCATTCGAAGCCCAGCCACTTCACGTCGCTTTCGATGGCGTCGATGTATTCCTGGTCTTCCTTGGCCGGGTTGGTGTCGTCGAAACGCAGGTGCGTGACGCCACCGAACTCCTGGGCCAGGCCGAAGTTCACACAGATCGACTTGGCGTGACCGATGTGCAGGTAGCCGTTGGGCTCTGGCGGAAAGCGGGTGACGATCTGCGTGTGCTTGCCCGAATCCAGGTCCGCCTGGATGATCGGGCGCAGGAAATTGACCGGGACGGCAGGTCCGGCCTTGGAATTCGAGGTAGGGTCGACAGTGGGCTTGCTCATAGGATCCTTGAACAGACAGGTTCGTGGCCGGGTAAGGCCAGATAAAACAAAGCGCTCATAATAGCCGAAGCCGTCAAGACACTGACAGAGCGTGGTCAAAAACTGCTGCATTAATTGCATGGGCGGTAAAAAACCACCTCGAAATTCCTACAGCTCACGCTAAACTGCGCCCCTTGGCCGAAGTTTTGCCAAATCGGTAAGGCGCTCAGGCGTCCACACCTACGAATTCCTTGAAAGAGAAACGACCATGACTCAAGTCAAACTGACCACCAACCACGGTGACATCGTCATCGAGCTGAACGCCGAGAAAGCGCCGATCACCGTCGCCAACTTCATCGAGTACGTGAACGCTGGCCACTACGAAAACACCGTGTTCCACCGTGTGATCGGTAACTTCATGGTCCAGGGCGGCGGTTTCGAGCCTGGCATGAAAGAAAAGAAAGACAAGCGCCCAAGCATCCAGAACGAAGCGGACAACGGCCTTTCCAACGACAAGTACACCGTCGCCATGGCCCGTACCATGGAGCCGCATTCGGCCTCCGCGCAGTTCTTCATCAACGTGGCCGACAACGCCTTCCTCAACCACAGCGGCAAGAACGTACAGGGTTGGGGTTACGCGGTATTCGGTAAAGTCACCGAAGGCCAGGACGTCGTGGACAAGATCAAAGGCGTGCAGACCACCGGTAAAGCCGGTCACCAGGACGTTCCGGTAGAAGACGTTATCGTCGAGAAAGCCGAGATCATCTAAGGGTGATCCTGCTTATTTCAGACTTGCATCTGGAAGAGGAGCGCCCGGACATTACCCGGGCGTTTCTGGATCTGCTCCACGGCCGCGCCCGTGGCGCCCAGGCGTTGTACATTCTGGGGGACTTCTTTGAAGCCTGGATTGGCGACGATGGCATGACCCCCTTCCAACGTTCGATTGGCGCAGCCCTGCGCGAACTCAGCGACAGCGGCACCCCGATTTTCATCATGCATGGCAACCGCGATTTCCTCATCGGCAAGGCGTTCTGCAAAGCAGCAGGCGCAACCTTGCTCAAGGACCCGAGTGTCGTGCAGTTGTTTGGCGAGCCCGTGCTATTGATGCACGGCGACAGCCTCTGCACCCGCGACGTCGGCTATATGAAGCTGCGCCGCATCCTGCGCAACCCCCTCGTGCTGTTCATCCTGCGCCACCTGCCCCTGCGCACCCGCCACAAACTGGCGCGCAAGCTGCGCAGCGAGAGCCGTGCGCAGACGCGCATGAAGGCCAACGACATTGTCGATGTGACCCCCGAGGAAGTGCCGCGGGTGATGCAGCAGTTTGGCGTACGCACCCTGGTCCACGGCCACACCCACCGCCCCGCCATTCACAAGTTGCAGATTGGCGAGCAAGCGGCCAAGCGCATTGTGCTGGGGGATTGGGACAAGCAAGGGTGGGCGTTGCAGGTGGATGAGCAAGGGTTTCAGTTGGCGGCGTTTGATTTTGTGAACCCGCAGCTCGCGCTGCCCGGCGCCTGAACCTCAAACACCACTGATCCAATGTGAACACAGATCCAAATGTGGGAGCGGGCAAGCCAGCTCCCACAGGGGATTTCATTCCACACTAGCGTTTTGTGCATATGACTCGTCAGCCATAAATATCTGTGAAGGCAGCGTGAAGCCGCGCAACTTGAGCAACGCCAACGGCCCGGCATCCAGTTCAGTGCGCAGACGCCAAGTCAGGTCGATACCATCAGGCGCCTTGAGCACCATGCGATAGAGGCTGTCGCCATCGTCCAATGGCGTGACGCGGGCTTTTTCCAACAGACGAATCAGACCCCAGGTGCCCTGGTAATCACCAAACAGGCGTTCGCCGGCATGTACACTGGTCCAGCTCAGGCTCACCCCGGGGTAATCGCTACGGCCTGGCCAGCTGAAGCGCTGCCAACGTTCTTTTTGGTTGAAGTAGTGGTGTTTTTCACCGTTGAGAACAAAGGTGGTTTGCACCACGTCTCTGACCGCTCTGCCCTGGAGCTCGAAGCTCAGCCCCATGCCACCGTCGGTGTAGAGCACGTCCGCCAAATTGCTGAGCTGGTTGATGGCTGACAGAAACTGCGGGTTGAAACGCAGGCCCTGGCTATGCAACGGATCGACCACCCAGCGATTGCCCTCCTTGCGCAACACGCCGCTTAGTTGATGCTGCAAAAACTGCTCGATCCGCCCCGAATCGGCACGGATCATTTGCCCCAACATCGGCAACGAGGCGTCACTGCCTGTGGCGGCAAACGGGTAGCGGCTGGCAAACGCGCTGTGCCAGGGTGTCACGATGGCGCGTTGCCACTGGCGATTAAGACTCACCGCTGAAGGTTGCAGCACCCGCTGCCAGGCCTGGTCCATTGGACGCACGAACAGCGCCTCACCGAACCCGGCCCACTGCGCACCAAGGCTGGCAGCGATCAGCCTGCCGTAGGACTGGGTATCGGTCAGATCGACGTTTTTACCCTGGAAGACTGTTTGTGCCAGGACCTGGGTCAAGGCCTGTGGGTCCGGGGCATGGCTGACTTGCTGCAGTTTCAGGCGAGCGCGGGTGACTTGGGTGAGAAAGGCGTGCAGGGTGAGCTTATTGCCGCTGCCGTCGATGCTCATCAGTGTAAGCAGCGGGCCGAAAGTGGCATCCATCGGGCCGCTCGGCTCATACGTCAATCTGTCAATCACTGGCGTCTCGTCCTGGCCGATCAACTTTTGTGCCGACTGGATCAGCGAGTCCCCCAGTGCCCGGCCGCGCTGACCTGCATGCGCGTGGTAGGCCACGGTGTTCATCAGTGCAATCAATGGCGACTGGCGCACATCGCTCATCAACGTCAATTGGTCGATGACATCGGCCATCCGTTCGGATTGCTGCCAGCGCAGGCTGTTGAGGAAGTCCAGCCACGCTTCGGCATAGTCCTGGAAGTAGCGCTCGGTAAGACGCTCGCGCAGCTTTTCTGGCGTCAGATGGGGGTCAACATCGATGGGCTTGTCGCTGAGCACCCAGTCGATTTCCTCGCGTCGGGCGCTGGCAATATCGTCGATGGCCTGGCGCACATGGCCCTCCCAGGCTTGACGGGTAAACACCCCCGCTACACTGGCGTCGGTGGAAAACAGTGCCAGTGCATCGGTATCGGCGACCATCTGGTGCAGGCTCAAGTCCGGCGAATGGTTGGCGGCGCCATCGAGTACCTGTTGGTACAGGCTGGCCTCGGCATTGCGGCGCCCCAACTGGCCGAGCAAGACCTGCCGGGCCTGAGCGACCCGCTTCCAGTCAGCCGCGATGCGCCACTCGGGATGTGCAGCCAACTGTACGCTGTAGAACTGCCAGAGCGTCGGCGACAGGCTCTGCCAAATGCCGAGGGACACACCGGTACGCAGCGGCTCAGCCTCGGCCAAGGTCTTGGCCAGGAAGACAGAGTCGGTTTTTTCCGGGCGGGCCATCATCAGGTAAGCCTTGAGTTGATCGTAGGCAACCTGGGCGTGACGGGCGCGGTCCGGGCTGTCCGGTGCCAGGCTGATCAGCGTGTCGAGTTGGCTTTGCAAATTCGCGACCGCCGGGTCGCGCATCAATCGGTTATTGGCTTCGACATAACGCGGCCAAAGGGCTTCAAGCAAGGCTTGGTTTTGGTTCAAGCCGAAGCCTTGATACCACGGCGTGCCGTGTTCGGCGCGGTAGTCCAGCCGGGCGAGTGCGCGGGTCAGCTCGTTGAGGGCCTGAAATTGCTGGTCGCCTTGCGCCGATTGCTGCAGCGCAGCGAGCGAAACGTGTGCCTGCGCAACCTGCGCGCGGTTACTGGGAAAGGACAGCAACAAGCCAATTCCCCAGGCCAGCATCAGCAGCATCGTCACGGCGTAACCCACGCGAACGGCGCTCCAGCCCACTCGACGCCGTACGGGCTTGTCCTCCAGTACGCCGTTCCAGGCGGGGTCCGTCGGCCAATAATGGCCCGCCTGCTCACGCTGCACCGGCAGGCTGAACCACACACCACGCAGAGGTACTCCACGGGCGGACTGGCCTAGCAACGGCGCAAGCGCCTGGCGCCAACGGGTAATACCTTCGGCCTGCAAATCGCGAGACAGCCGGAGCAGGAAATCATGGGGAGTCTGATCATGCATCTGTGCCAGACCTGCGTGACGCAGGGGCTCGATCAAGCCTTGCAAGCACGCTTGCAGGGCGACGACGGTCAGCTTCGTCGGCAACACACTGCCAACCGGCTCGACCGTGCGCTGGGCCTGCGGCCATTGGCTGGCGCAGACTTGCCACAGGTGCAGTGGGATCTGCCAGCGCAGCTCACGGGACAGTTCGCAAAAATGCCGAACACCCTCACCCATCGCGGCATCATCGAGGCTTTGCTCACTGCTCAGCGCCCAGACCACAGCATCCAGCGCAGACCAGCGGCTCAACTCGCGCCACGGTGCAAGGGCTGCCTCGTCCAGCCCGGAATCGACACTGCCGCCCCATAACAACACCGTGCCTTGCCCTTCCAGCCAGTTCTGTGGCGTCAAGCCAGGGGCGATAGCGCTGATCTGATCCGGTTCGCCAAACACTAAAAACACGCGGACTTTGCTGCGCCAGAAGTACCCGTGCTGCGTGCGAAGAGACTTGCGTAACGCCTCCAGCCAGGGGGTTTCTTCAGGTTCGACGGGGCTCGGAAAAGCCCCCCTGGGTTCAGCCACCGTCGCCACCAACCCCGTTGCCCAGCCAAGCGCAACACGGTCCCAAGCCAATAAAATCAGCGGGCAAAACCAGCAAAGCGCGAACCCAATGAACAGGCCCCGTAGCACCAGAGCCTTGAGCGACAGCGCTGGCCAAGCGAAATAGTTGCTGCACAATGCATAGAACAAGCAGCCGAGCGTGACCAGTAACCACACGACCACCAGATAACCCAACCCCACGCCGACCAAAGAGGCTTTACGTCCACCTTCAATGATTGCCATGGGGTACCACCACTCCAATGGCCAGTCGCTCCTCGGCGTCCTGACTCAACCAGCCGCAGGGCTGAGCTGCCACCTTCGCCTGCAACAGCGCCAGCGACATACCGATGAAAGGCGCCAGGTTCCCCAGCAGGCCCCATTGCGTGCTCAGTTGGTGCTCTGCTGCGCACCAGCCTCCCTGCGCAAACGCTACCTGGCTGATCTTATCCAATGCCAAACAGCTGGGCGGAGCCCCATCAAGACCGGCATAACATTGCACCTGCGCGCACAGTTCAGCGGGCGACTCATTCGTCTCGCTCAATAGATACTCACCTCGATGCAACAGCTGCCTGGCTTGCCGATCCACTACCCACAGAAAGCCTGCATCGCCTGGCAGGTCGCCGTCTCCGGCGCGTTCCAAAGACACTACGCCGGCACACAAGAACCAATCAGCCGCTTCCTGGCAGAGCGGGTAAAAGCCTTCAATCAGCGCGTCGAGGTCAGCCAGATCGCCCAATGGCACGCGGGTATCGGGCAGCCTCACACCGGCCTTGACCAACTGTTGCGTGAACGCAGTGTCGCTGCCCGCATCACCCGCCCAGGCAACGCCGCGCAGCGTTGGCCAGCGCGCAGATAACTCAGGAAGTGCAAGGGTCAACCGGGCAAGGTGGCGGGCCAAGGCAGGGCCACGTTCGGTGACATTGCTCAGTGACAATCGACATCGTAGTGCAGGCTGTGTCGCCCCCGGTATCAGCGACGGTTTCGGGACTGGCGTGGCGGCCATCAGCCCGTGGTACTGCGCCTGCTCGTCGCCCGCCGGCCCGAGCAACAGCACCTGTTGCACCGGCAAACCCAAACCACGCCGCCGCCACCAGCGCTGCAGGTCTTCATCACGGATGCCTCGGTACACATCCGTCTGGAACTGAGCGATCTGCCAAACCAATACACGCAGCGCCAATACCATCGCCCAACTCAATGGCAGCACTGCACTCCATAACCACAGTTCAAGCTGAGGCTGCCCTTTGGGCCATAACGCCAGCAGGGCCGCAACCTGCACGCTACAGAGCATCAGCAACGCCAGCCACCAGCGTCGCCAATGGGGTGCTCGCGGCGCGATGACCTGCGGATACAGCGGTGGCCGAGTCATGGCGACACCCCCATCGATGAGGTCGCAAGGGTGCTCACCAAACGGCAGCCACACTCACACCGGTGCCCGTGCAACGCCACAGGTTTGCCGTCCATGGTGGAACCCGCAGTGCCTTCACTGATTTTGTTCAAGCCATGCTTTTTACAGCGGACTGGGTCGCCCATGCAGGCCACCGGTTTGCCGAAGGCCAGGAAATGGCCTTGCAAAACCTCGCCACCAAAGGGCTGCAAAGGATCACCGACACGCACTAAAGGCAACATCAGGCCACCTCCCCGTCGATTTCAAACAAGCTGCCCGCCGCGCGTAACATGGCAGTGGTGCGTTCCAGGCGCTCGGCCAGATCCTCCTGGGCGATTTGAGTTTTCAGCTCGGCGGCCACCAGGCCGATATGCGCGGTTGGCTTGAGGATTTGCTCGGCCCCTGGCAAGAACGGCACCACCAAGCCCGTGGCCTTGTCGATGACCTGATAACCGATGGTCGCGCCGCCGATGCCGGCGGCGAGGCCACCCAGGGCGTTTTTTCGCTTGATGCCATACACCGTGGCCCCAACCACCATCGCCACACCCAGCATCCGCCCCGCCACCACCACTGGGGAAAGCTCGCGGCTGTTTTCATTGCCGAAATAGGTCATGCGATAGAACAAGTAACCGGCCCACAGCTCACGGGTTTTCAATGCGTCATGCATAAACCAGGCGCGGGAGTCGTGGACTTGGTCGTCGAACAGCGCGACCAGCAGGGCCATATTGGTTTGCGTACTGGGTGTACCTCGGTCATCCCGGAACAGCTGTTTGCAACGTCGCTCGCCCGCAGCCTTGAGTGCGGCGTGGTCCTTGGCTTCGTCATCTTCGTTGAGCAGGTAGATCGCGTCGCGCAGCACCACGTCCAGCACGTAACCCTTCAAGCTGGTTTGTTCGCGTTTGCTGCCGGTGTAGTCCGCCTTGAATTCAGCGGCGGCCTGGCTGAGTTGGGTCTGGTCGATCTTCGGTTCGTAGATGGGTGGGCCGGGATAGTTTTTGGCGGCCTCGGGGGCTTGTTGGCGGTCTTTTTTTAGACCACTTTTCAACGTTTCATAGTGTTCGCGTTGTTGGCCCTCATCGTAGGCCGTGGTCTCGTGGGCTTGAGTGAAAAAGGGTTGGTGTTTGTAGCTGTCGTTGGCAAAACGGCCGATGCGCCAGCCGGTGATCCAGCCCAACTGGTCGGCCAGGGTCTCTTCGACAGTGGTGGTGAGCTGGATGGGTTGGTAGGACCAAGGGGGAGCGGCGGTGGGTGGGTCGGAAGGGATGCCTGGGAGGGTTTGGCGCCAGGCGTTGAAGCGTTCGATAACGAGGGGGCTTATACCAAATTCAGTACTGGTCGCTTCAGACATGACGCGCCAGGACTTCTGATCGGCTAGCGTTTGAGACAGAGCCGCTTCTGGCACTTGCAACGGTGCGCCCGCAGCGAAGGCTTCGGCATATAGGTCGTGCAGGACGATCTGTGAAACTAGTTCATCGGTGCCACCGCGTGCCTTGCCCTGATCATTTTTTGGGTAGCCGCCCCCCACATCGGAATGAACACCGGGGTAGACCACTTCGATGGTGTTGGCTGGGTACTTGCCATCCTCAATGCGTATCGAATCCAGCGGGAAACACGAGCGCTGTTCGAAGCCTGCGACAAAGTGTCGACAGCACTTGACCAGATCCGGGAAGCGTTGGGCGTCGGGCAATAATTGAGTGTTATCAGCCCAATCCATGTGCCCTGCAAAAAACGGCGCAGCATGAGCGATACCGACCGAAGCTACAGTATCCAGCAGGCCGAGAAATTCGACACTGATGGGCAAACCAATCAGGCTTTGTTCGGGCAGTTCGGCACCTTCTGGGGTGTCGAATAGCTGGCTTAGCCAAGTGACAAAAGTGCGGGCCTCTGCGGCGCCTCGGGAGAAACCGTATACGAAGAGTTTGATTCCAAGGACTTTGGGCTGCGCTACCGGCACGCGGGCTTTCAAAGGGGCAAGCAGGTTGGTCATTACGGAGCGGCGATTGCTTGGGCCCAGGGTACTCATCAAGGGCGCAGGCCACGTGCTCATTTTGGTGACAGCTTTAGCACGATCATCCTGCGACAAAGGAACACCGGCCAACGCCGAATACATGGCGTCGGCGACAGATACCAAAGCCCAGTTGATGCGATCCTCGCCTCCGGTGGCGTACTTCAACCCGTCCTCGCTGTAATCCAACTCGCCCACTTCCGGAAATGGGGTGCCAACACCGGGTATGTAGCAAGAGTAATAGCCACTCCCTTTAGCTTCATCATCCTGAATCGACGCATGATAGAGCTTGGCGATATTACTGGGATGGTTCTTCTTGGTGTCATTATTGTCGTTGTTATTGGTCCCATCGAAAAACAGGCTTATATGCATACTGTGGCAACATACAAAGCGCTGACTCTTCCCAGAAAAATCACGCTGCCTACAAAATAGATTTTCTTCAGCAGCTTGCCTACGATAGTTAGCACCCAGCACCGAGACCTCTGTAGGCAAGCGCCCGCCCAGAGGAAAAACAGGCGGCCCGAAAGCTTTTTCTTTAAGTTGGCTTTTTATTTTAAGCATACAGCTGGCTCCTTCGCGCGCCTAGGCTCTCTGATCGGATAATCTGGTCGGCCATATATCGCACAAGCAGTAGTAACCGCAACGCGACTGCAAGTTAAGAAATGCACCTTTAGGTCGCAGGATTTTTTTTCAGGCCATTCCGGAACGTCAACCGTAGCACGGTGATGCTGATATTTGGCTTTATGCTTAACTTGCTCAGCCATATAGTCATCGCTCCCCAACGGCGGCCACTTTGAATAAGCATAAGGATCCAGGTCGACTTCCCATTCAACATCCACCTTCAACCCCGGCCGCCACCTAACCGGCATAATAATGCAACACGAACTCCCCCCTCCGCCATGCGCTCTATAGCCATTCACCGAAAACCAATTAATCGCAGTCCCTTCAACATGATTAATCGCTGCTATATTCCCGGCCACCATTTTATTCTCGGCAGATACACACCCCAACAGCACCAAACTTACTAAGCCGCCTCCCATTCGTATAAACATGCGCCCGAACATAAGCCGCAATTTTCGATGACGACTGCACACATCAAGCACCAGCGGCTTACCGATGGCACACAAACGATCACCGACACGCAATAAAGGCAACATCAGGCCACCTCCCCGTCGATTTCAAACAAGCTGCCCGCCGCGCGCAACATGGCAGTGGTGCGTTCCAGGCGCTCGGCCAGATCCTCCTGGGCGATTTGAGTTTTCAGGTCAGCGGCCACCAGGCCGATATGCGCGGTTGGCTTGAGGATTTGCTCAGCCCCCGGCAAGAACGGCACCACCAAGCCCGTGGCCTTGTCGATGACCTGATAACCGATGGTTGCGCCGCCGATGCCGGCGGCGAGGCCACCCAGGGCGTTTTTGCGCTTGATGCCATACACCGTGGCCCCAACCACCATCGCCACACCCAGCATCCGCCCCGCCACCACCACCGGGGAAAGCTCGCGGCTGTTTTCATTGCCGAAATAGGTCATGCGGTAGAAAAAGTAACCGGCCCACAGCTCACGGGTTTTCAATGCGTCATGCATAAACCAGGCGCGGGAGTCGTGGACTTGGTCGTCGAACAGCGCGACCAGCAGGGCCATATTGGTTTGCGTACTGGGTGTACCTCGGTCATCCCGGAACAGCTGTTTGCAACGTTGCTCGCCCGCGGCCTTGAGTGCGGCGTGGTCCTTGGCTTCGTCATCTTCGTTGAGCAGGTAGATCGCGTCGCGCAACAGCACGTCCAGTACGTAACCCTTCAAGCTGGTTTGTTCGCGCTTGCTGCCGGTGTAGTCGGCCTTAAATTCAGCGGCGGCCTGGCTGAGTTGGGTCTGGTCGATCTTCGGTTCGTAGATGGGTGGGCCGGGATAATTTTTGGCGGCCTCGGGGGCTTGTTGGCGGTCTTTTTTTAGACCGCTTTTCAACGTTTCATAGTGTTCGCGTTGTTGGCCCTCATCGTAGGCCGTGGTCTCGTGGGCTTGAGTGAAAAAGGGTTGGTGTTTGTAGCTGTCGTTGGCAAAACGGCCGATGCGCCAGCCGGTGATCCAGCCCAGTTGGTCCGCCAGGGTCTCTTCGACAGTGGTGGTGAGCTGGATGGGTTGGTAGGACCAGGGGGGAGTGGCGGTGGGTGGGTCGGAAGGGATGCCTGGGAGGGTTTGGCGCCAGGCGTTGAAGCGTTCGATCACGAGGGGGCTGATATCGAACTCTTCTTTTGTGTCCGGCCCCAACTTCCGCCAAGACTCGTTGCGCTGCAAGCTTTCAGGCAATGCCTGCTCCGGAACCTGCAACGGTGCGCCCGCAGCAAAGGCTTCGGCATATAGGTCGTGCAGGACGATCTGTGAAACTAGTTCATCGGTGCCACCGCGTGCCTTGCCCTGATCATTTTTTGGGTAACCGCCCCCCACATCGGAATGAACACCGGGGTAGACCACTTCGATGGTGTTGGCTGGGTACTTGCCGTCCTCATTACGTATCGAATCCAGCGGGAAACACGAGCGCTGTTCAAAGCCTGCGACAAAGTGTCGACAGCACTTGACCATATCCGGAAAGCGTTGGGCGTCGGGCAATAATTGAGTGTTATCAGCCCAATCCATGTGCCCTGCAAAAAACGGCGCAGCATGAGCGATACCGACCGAAGCCACGGTATCCAGCAGGCCGAGAAATTCGACGCTGATGGGCAGGCCAATCAGGCTTTGTTCGGGGCGTTCGGCGCCTTCTGGCGTGTCGAATAACTGGCTTAGCCAAGTGACAAAAGTGCGGGCCTCTGCGGCGCCTCGGGAGAAGCCGTATACGAAGAGTTTGATTCCCAGAACCTTGGGCTGTGCTACCGGCACGCGTGCTTTCAAAGGGGCAAGCAGGCTGGTCATTACAGAGCGGCGATTGCTTGGGCCAAGGGTACTCATCAAGGGCGTAGGCCACGTGCTCATTTTGGTGACCGCTTTCGCACAGTCATCCAACGACAATCGATTCCTGGTCAATGCCCAATACAGCGCATCGCCGATGGAGACGAGTGCCCAGTTGATGCGATCCTCTCCACCGGTGGCGTACTTCAACCCCTCCTCGCTGTAATCCAACTCGCCTACTTCCGGAAATGGAGTGCCAACACCGGGCATGTAGTAAGAGTAATAGCCGCTCCCTTTAGCTTCATCATCCTGAATCGACGCATGATAGAGCTTGGCAATATTACTGGGATGGTTCTTCTTGGTGTCGTTATTGTCGTTGTTATTGGTTCCATCGAAAAACAGGCTTACGTGTATGCTATGACAACATACAAAGCGCTGACTCCTGCCAGCAGAATCATGCTGTCGACAAAAGAAGTTCTCCTCAGCAGTTTGCCTACGATAGTTAGCACCCACCACTGAGATATCTTTAGGTAAGCGCCCGCCAAGAGGAAAAACAGGCGACCCAAAAGCTTTGTCTTCAAGTTGTTTTTTTATTTTGGACATACGGCTGGCTCCTTTGCATGCCTAGGCTCTTTGACAGGATAATCAGGCTGACCATATGTCGAGCACGAGGTCGTCACCTCCACTCGCTTACAAGTCAAGAAATGAACATTCAGACTGCAAGATTTTTTTTTCGGCCACTCCGGAATGGCAACTACAGTTTTATAAACCCTATAGTTCTCAGCGTGCTTCGCGTAGACCTCGTAAAATTTATTCGACGTAACAGATGGCATCTCTGCGGATGAATTAGGATCAACCTCCCACTCAACATCCACCTCCAACCCCGGCCGCCACCTAACCGGCATAATAATGCAACACGAACTCCCCCCTCCGCCGTGCGCTCTATAGCCATTCACCGAAAACCAATTAATCGCAGTCCCTTCAACATGATTAATCGCCGCTATATTCCCGGCCACCATTTTATTTTCAGCGAGCGTACACCCCAACAATGTAAGTCCCAACAACCCACACAGGCATTTCACCACCAATCTAGCCTTTCTAATAAAACACACTACTGATCCCCGCAACGAGAAAAACAACCTCGCCCTCTCAAAAGAATCAGTCATGAAACGCGTCACTTCGCACATACAGCCGGCTCCTTTGCATGTCTAGGCTCTTTAACAGGATAATCAGGCTGACCATATGTCGAACACGAGGTCGTCACCTCCACTCGCTTACAAGTCAAGAAATGAACATTCAGACTACATAATTTTCTTTCTGGCCACTCCGGAACATCAACGGCTACGCTGTAACGTCGGTAATTGGATTTATGCTTGACCATAAAGGCTTTGAACTCATCCGTTCCTAACGGAGGCGTAGTAGCATCGCTATTCGGATCAACCTCCCATTCAATATCCACTTCCAACCCCGGCCGCCACTTAACCGGCATAATAATGCAACACGAACTCCCCCCTCCGCCGTGCGCTCTATAGCCATTCACCGAAAACCAATTAATCGCAGTCCCTTCAACATGATTAATTGCCGCTATATTCCCGGCCACCATTTTATTTTCGGCAAACACACACCCCAACAACATTAAAGTCGCCAGGCCGCACCCCACAAAACCAAAACAAAGCAAGCAACTCTTCAATCTCATAACCTGCTCCTTACATACTCACTAAAATCGCCAAAATAATTTTCCCGACTGGCCTCCAAGGCTAATGAGTAGAACGAAGAAAAACGCTGCTCCCGGCCTCCAAGTGCTTGATGAAACTCTCCGCTGTTCATTAATTCCTGCGCATCGCTGATACACCCCATCAACTCGAACTGTTCATCGCTCAATTCCAGATAAGACGAAACGTCAACGGTGCTCTTTCCATCCAACGCATTTCCCTTGAGCCACTGCACTTGCTCATCTCGATCAAACCAGCCCCAAAAAAAAGCCAGTTGCCGAAACTCGGCGCGTTGTTCGTCGGTAAAAATCGAAGACATCAATGAGGGAAAGCTGCGCGGGTCGTAGTAACGCAACAGGCCAGCCTTACCACCCCAGCGGATTTGCGAAAGTGATCGCAGCGCGTGACTCAGGGTTTCAAAGGCCAGTGGCGAGATCACCACCAACACGCGTGCGTCGGCTGCGCCGTGAGTCAGCAGTTCCTCCAGCCAGGCTTTGTGCCGCCAATGGGTCAAGTCCAGGCGCATCAATAGGGGGGCCTGGTCCAGCATGTGTTCCTCGGGGGTTCCCGTGAACAGTGAAAACCAAGGGATCGCTGGCTTTATTTGCTCCAGCGCCCCGATTAGGTCGGTGTGCCAGGCGGCCTGATCAAACAACAGATCTACGTAGTGCACACCAGCGGTGGCACATACGTGCTCGATCTGGTCTTGCCATGGGATAGGTGCTGCCATTTCACTCTCTCCTGATTAACCTTCACGCATCAAAAGGGTGATGGCCTTTGCGCGGGCTCTCTTAAGGCACGCCTCACACACCGACTGCGGCAACTCCCGCAACGCAAAGCTCTGGCCCGCAGGCCCCTCCCACACATGCTGCCCCTTGAGGAGCAACTTGCCGGGGCTGTGGATGTCGATTGCGCCACTCGGGTGGATGCGCAGGTAACCGCCGCCACACCCCAGGGTGATGCCGTTCCTGGCGGTCAGGTGCACTTGCCCCTGCACCGACTGCACGCTGATGTCCTGCTGTGCGATCAAGTTGAGCAAATCGGCGTGGGACTCGATTTCCAGCGGCCCCTTGCCCGAGACCAGGCGCATGCCTTGCTGCTGAGCGAGCAGGGAAATGCCTCTGTTGGCGTGGGCCGAGAGTTGCTCGGCGGCGGCTAGATGGATGTCGTCGTGGCTTTGCAGGTACAGCGCGTCGCCGCTTTTGAGCAGCAGGCTGGACGGCGTAACCGCACCAATTCCCTGGGGAGCGCTGAGCAGGATGACGGGGGCTGCCAGGTCTTTTGCGTCGGCCTGCAACTGCTGCAAACCGTTGAGGGACGGTTGAGGGCTTCGGTGGGCCTGGGCGATTGCCTGCCAGTCGGCAATTTGCTGCGCAGCACCCTGAATCAGCTGCGTGGCCGGGTCCATCACCAAGACCGCGCCAGAGGCTTTGCTCTGTTGATCCGCGCTGATCAGCAGGCCCTTCGCGGCCCGCACCGCGCCCCAGCCGTCAGTGCGCAGTTCAAACCCCTCGCCGCGCTTTTTCTTTCCGGCATCGACGATATGACCGAGGTTTAGCTGGCTCTTGCCGCTGTATTCAGTGCTGAGCTTGATGTGCTCCTCACCCCGGGTGTCATCCATGCGCAATTTGTTGTTGGCCGGCGAGCGCAGCACATTGCGCTTGTAGTTGCGCAAGGTGACGTGATCAGGGTGTTCGCTGTCGTGCAGGGCGTGGGCGATGTAGGGGCGGTCCGGGTCACCCTGTTCGAACGCCACAGCCACTTCGGTGCCCGCAATCAGTGGCAGGTGCAAGCCGTGAGTATCCCCCGCGTAAGGCCGGGCCAGACGCAGCCACAGGCTTTCCTCGC
Organism: Pseudomonas sp. Marseille-Q1929; assembly: GCF_017316265.1. Classification (NCBI taxonomy): domain Bacteria; kingdom Pseudomonadati; phylum Pseudomonadota; class Gammaproteobacteria; order Pseudomonadales; family Pseudomonadaceae; genus Pseudomonas; species Pseudomonas sp. Marseille-Q1929. The sequence continues at coordinate 115,805 of NZ_JAFLWU010000014.1, read as the reverse complement.
CGCGCTTCCAAGTGTCGCGATCAAACAGGAAATTGACCTTGTAGCGCCCCTCCAGATCGATGTGCGCGTAAGGGTCGTTCACCCCCGGGTTGGACACACGGGCCGGGACGGTACCGGCGATGCTTGGCTTGGGTAGCAACGGTGGTCGGAAACACACGGTCTCCGAATAGGGGATGGCGCCAAAGCTGACCTCGAGGCTGCGATCACGGGCAGCCCGGGCATTCAGCTCGATGATCACCACCCTCGGCATAAACGCCTGGGGCGCGCCGTCGGTAATGGTCAGGACCTGGCCTGGCGCCAGCGTTGCGCTGGTGCTGAGCCCGCTGAGCCGGGTCTGGTTATTGAGGTAGCGTTCATGGCGCAGGCGCGCGTAGCTGTAGCCGCTTTCGGTGGGCAGGTCCTCGTCAGTGTCCAGCCGGTTCCCGAGCACGCTGTAGGGTTCGGCGTAGTGGTAAGCCTCGCCATAAGTGGTGGTGGCACCACGGGTCTGGTCGATGTCGCCGTCGAGCCAGGCATTGGCATCCCGGTATTGATAGGCGCGAACGTTGACGTGTTGCTCTACAACCTGATGGTGGGTTTGCAGTTTCCACACGCAGTCCTGATCGCTGCTCAGCCCGGAGGGCGGACGATAGGGCAACTCGACGTCGAACTGGTAGTAACGCTGGTGATCGTGAAACTCCACGACATCAAAATTCAATCGCTCATCGCGAACGAAGCGATACCAGATGCCAACGTCGGCCAGCAGCCGCGAAATGAAGGCCAGGTCACTTTCGTCGTACTGCATGATCTGCTCGCGCCTGGGATAGTCGCGCAGTAGTTGGAAGTAAAAATCCTGCCCCTCAAAACCATGACGATTACGCAGGATATGTTCGACGATCTGCGGCACGGATTGCTGCTGGTAAATGCGAAATTGCTTGCCCTGCGCCAACAGCGCCAAGCGCGGTTCCAGGGTGATTTCGTAGCGGCCTTCATCATTGGAGCCAGACAGGCGCTTGAAGCCGGTGACAACCCCGGCCAGGGTGCGAAGTGGTTGGTTTTTTGGTGGTGGCTGCCAAACCAGCACAGGCTTGGGCGGCACGTGAAACAGACTGAACGTCGCGGGTTTGCCCAAGATTTGGTCGACGGCGAGGTCACGCTCGGTGCACGTGAATTCGATCTGGTACTTGAAAGGGCGACTCAGCCGCTCTTCGCCGTGAAAGGCCAGCACGTCGAGCAAGGGGTCGACACCGTAGACCCTCAGTCTGTGGCGGCTGTGATCAAAGAAAGCACTCGGCAATACGCTGCTAGTCATACCTTGTCATCCCTGGACGGTGCGAAAGTCCAGAGAGTAAAGATTTGCTATCGGTGAATAATGTCGGAAAGGTCCTCTTTAAAAGCAGGGTGCTTCCCAAGCTTTAGCGTCAGTTGCCAATGTGAACACAGATCCAAATGTGGGAGCGGGCTTGCTCGCGAAGGCGGTGTGTCAGTCAACTTATGTATCGACTGAACCACCGCCTTCGCGAGCAAGCCCGCTCCCACATGGGATTGTATTCCACACTCCCGGAATCAGTGGCCGCTTGCCGCAGGCCCCGCCTTCGCCGTAAACGGCGGCTTCGCCAGCCACACCAGCAACATCAACCCCATGAACATCCACCCCAGCAACGTGAAGTAATCCACGGTGGACATCATGTACGCCTGGCTGGTGAGAATCTGGTCCAGCTGCGTATAGGCCTTCTGCCCTGCCCCGCCCAACGCGTCCAGCGCATTGCGCGTGGCCGAGTCGTAGGTGGTCATGTTTTCGCTCATGTACGCATGGTGCTGGTCCGCCCGGCGAATCCAGATCCAGGTGGTCAGCGATGCCGCAAAGCTGCCGCCCAGGGTGCGCAGGAACGTCGCCAGACCGGCGCCGTCGGCAATCTGGTGCGGCGGCAAATCGGACATCAGGATGCTCAAGGTCGGCATAAAGAACAGCGCCACGCCGATGCCCATGAACAGCTGCACCAGAGCGATGTGCTGGAAATCCACCTGATTGGTGAAGCCCGCGCGCATAAAGCAGCTCAAGCCAATCGCCAGGAACGCCAGGCCCGCCAGCAAGCGCAGGTCGAACTTGTGCGCGTACTTGCCCACGAACGGCGACATCAACACCGGCAAGATGCCAATCGGCGCTACCGCCAGGCCGGCCCAGGTCGCGGTGTAGCCCATCTGGGTTTGCAACCATTGCGGCAGGATCAGGTTGATACCAAAGAAGCCCGCATAACCCAGGATCAACACGATGGTGCCGATGCGAAAGTTACGGTAGGCAAACAGCCGCAGGTTGACCACCGGGTGTTTGTCGGTGAGTTCCCAGATGATGAACACCGCCAGGGCAATCACCGAAATCGCCGCACCAATGATGATGAAGTTGGATTCGAACCAGTCCAGGTCATTGCCCTTGTCGAGGATGATCTGCAAGGCGCCCACGCCGACGATCAAGCTCAGCAGCCCGACGTAATCCATCGGTTGGTGGCTGGTGACCACCGGGCGCTTCTTCAGCTGCGAACGCACCACCATCACCGCAAAGATGCCGATGGGCACGTTGATAAAGAAGATCCACGGCCAGCTGTAACTGTCGGTGATCCAGCCGCCGAGGATCGGCCCGGCAATCGGCGCCACCACCGTGACCATCGCCAGCAGCGCCAGGGCCATGCCGCGCCTCGCCGGTGGGTAGACCGCGATCAGCAACGTCTGGGTCATCGGGTACAACGGCCCGGCGACCAAGCCTTGCAGCACGCGAAAACCAATCAGCTCGGGCATCGAGGTGGAAATGCCGCAGAGGAACGAGGCCAGCACAAACAGGATCGTCGCCCAGAGGAACAGCTTGACCTCGCCAAACCGGCGGCTGAGCCAACCGGTGAGCGGCAAGGCGATGGCGTTGCTCACCGCAAACGAAGTGATGACCCAGGTGCCCTGCTCCGAACTCACGCCGAGGTTGCCGGAAATCGTCGGCAACGCCACGTTGGCGATGGTGGTGTCGAGCACCTGCATAAAGGTCGCCAGCGACAGGCCAATAGTGGCCATCAACAGGCTGGGTGGCGTGAAGGAGGCGTTATTGCTCATTAGCGTTGCACAGCCTTGGGCGCGGCGAGGCTGTTGTCATGGATCAACTGGGTGATCATGGCGTCGGCTTCGGCGAGTTGGCGGTCATACACGTTGGTGCTGAACGAAGCTTTTTGCGGCGCCTGTTGCGCCAGCACCGGGCCGCTCTGGTCGTGCAGATCCACGTTGACCACGGTGGACAAGCCCACCCGCAGCGGATGCTTGGCCAATTCCTCGGCATTGATATGGATGCGCACCGGCACCCGCTGCACGATCTTGATCCAGTTACCGGTGGCGTTCTGCGCCGGCAGCAGGGCAAACGCACTGCCGGTACCCGCGCCGAGGCTGTCGATGGTGCCGCTGAACTTCACGTCGCTGCCGTAGATGTCCGACTCGATGTCCACCGGCTGGCCGATGCGCATATCGCGCAGTTGGGTTTCCTTGAAGTTGGCGTCGATCCACAGCTGGTTCAGCGGGATCACCGCCATCAACGCCGTGCCCGGTTGTACGCGCTGGCCCAGTTGCACGGTGCGCTTGGCCACGTAGCCAGTCACCGGTGCAATCAAGGTGCTGCGCGCATCCGTGAGATACGCCTGACGCAGTTGGGCGGCGGCGGCCTGCACGTCCGGGTGGGACGAAATTACCGTGTCATCCACCAGCGCGCTGCTGGTCTTGAACTGTTGCTGCACGTTGGCCAGGGCGTTTTGCGCCGAGGTCAGGTCATCGCGAGCGTGGGACAGCTCTTCCTGGGAAATCGCCCCGCCAGCGGCGAGGTTCTTACGCCGGGTGTAGTTGTCCTGGGCCTTTTGCACGTTGGCTTGCTGCGCCAGCACCTGGGCCTTCATGCCATCGACGTTGCTGTACAAGCCACGTACCTGGCGCACGGTGCGGGCCAGGTTGGCTTGGGCACTTTGCAGGCCGACGGCGGCGTCGTTCGGGTCGAAGTTAACCAGCACCTGGCCTTCGTGGACCAGGTCGCCATCGTCGGCGCCGATGCTGACCACAGTGCCGGTGACCAGCGGGGTGATTTCCACCACGTTGCCGTTCACGTAGGCGTCGTCGGTGCTTTCGCTGAAGCGCCCGTAAAGCTCATGCCAGGCCCATACGCCGGCGACGCCAAGGATGACGATCAGCGCCAGGCCAATCAGCATGACCTTGCGTTTACGTGGGTTGTTGTCTTGCGCTGTTGCGGTGTTGCTGTCGGCAGTGGCCATGACGATTACCTCAAATTATTCCGTACGCGTTGCTGGGGTGGCCGCGGCCACGTTTGCGGCGTTGAACCCGCCACCCAGGGCCTGCATCAATTGAATCGACAGATCGATCTGCGCCGCGTTGAGCGTGGCCAACTGGCGCTGGGCCTGCAGCAATTGCTGCTCGATGCTCAGCACATCCAGGTAGTTGCCGACGCCGGAGCTGTAGCGCTGCACGCCGGTGTCGTAGGACTGCTGGGCGATGTCGGCGGCGTGTTGCTGGGCCTGGATCTGCCGTCCGGTGTCGCGCAGTTGGGTGATGGTGTTGCCAATGTCACCCAAGGCTTGCACCAGGGTTTTGTTGTACTGGGCCACGGCCAGGTCGTAGTCGGCGTCGCGGGCATCGAGGTCGGCGCGCAGGCGGCCGCCGTCGAAGATCGGCAGCGAGATGGTCGGCGCAATGCTGAAGAAACGGCTGGCCGAACCAAACATCGCATCCCCCAGCAACGACTCGGCCCCGGCGCTCGCGCTGAGGTTGAGGTTGGGGTAGAAGCGGGTTTTGCTCGCGGCGATGTTCTTGCTCGCGGCCTCGACACGCCAGCGCGCCGCGATCAGGTCGGGACGCCGGCCGAGCAGTTCGGCGGGCAGTACCGACGGCACGGCGACGGCGCTGGGCTTGAGCACGTTGGGACGGCTCAGTTCGCCGCCCCGGTCGGGACCTTTGCCGAGCAATACGGCGAGGGCGATCTTGGCGCTGGCCAGTTGTTTTTCTGCGTCGATCAATTGCGACTGCGAGCTGGCTTCCAGGCTTTCGGTCTGCTGGTACTGGTATTGGCTGTCGATGCCCGAATTCAGGCGACGCTTGCCGAGGTCAAGCATCTGCCGGGTGCGCTTGAGGTCATCGTTGGCCAGGTCACGCACGATATGCGCCTGGCCCAGATCGCTGTAGGCCTTGGCCACGTTGGCGGCCAGGGTCAGGCGTGCGGCCTGCTGATCGACTTCGGCGGCGCGGGCCTGGCCCAGCGCGGCTTCCCAGGCGGCGCGCTGGCCACCCCACAGGTCGAAGTTGTAATTGAAGCTGGCGCCGATATTTCGCACGGTGGCGTAGGCATCGCCCTGCCCCAGCGGGTCTTTATCCTTGGCCAGGCGCGAGCGGCTGACACCAGCGCTGGCGTCCAGGGTCGGCATGCGCGCGGCATCGGCGGCAAACGCAGCAGCTTCGGCCTGGTGGGCACGGGCGCTGGCGACTTGCATGTCCGGGCTGTTTTGCAGGGCCTCGACGATCAGGCCGTCGAGTTGTGGGTCGCCGAGGCTTCTCCACCAGTCTGCGCTCGGCCAAGCGGCTGGCGACAGCGTCACGCCGCTCAGGGATTTACCGGTGTGCAGGGTGTTGGCGTCGAGGCGCTGGCCCTGGGTGTCGAGGCCGCTGAAGTTGGCGCAGCCGGCCATGCTCATGGCCACCAGCACCAGGCAAAGGGCACGTGTGTTCATTCTTTACCTACCCGCAGCAGGGTGATGGAGTCACCTGCGGCTATCAGAATTTTCTTGAGGATGCGTTCCAGATCTGCCAGTTCGCCAGGTTCCAGGGAGCCGGCCAGTTGGTTCAGGGCTTCGGTGCCAACGTGGGGCAAGGTGTCCGCCAGTTTCTGGCCTTCTGCCGTCAGCACCAGCTGCACTTGGCGGCGGTCCTGAGCTGAGCGTTGGCGTTCGAGCAAGCCCTTCTGCTCCAGGCGGTCGAGCATGCGGGTCATCGAGCCGCTGTCCAGCGACAGGTGGCGACACAGTTCGGCCGGGGTATCGATGCCGTAGAGCGCCATGATCACCAACACCTTGAACTGCGCGGCGGTGATGCCGTACGGCTCCATATGGGTGTCGATAATTCGGTCTTTGAGCAGTGCGGCGCGGCCCAGCAACAGGCCGAGGTGGCAGTTGTGGAAGTTGTCGGGGGTGAAGTGTTTCATTGGGAAGTCACCTTATTACTGCCTAAGCAGTGAATGTGTGACGAGATGTTACTGCTTAGGCAGCGAATGTCAAATGGAATAATTAGCTTGCTTGGTATTTCAGCGGAACGGTTCTAAGGATCGTCTGATTTCTCCTACACTCCCCCGTCCCTACAGTGCCGGGATGCGATTAAAGAACGTCCTCCATCAAATCAGTCCGGTCCTCTCCACGCCCTATGCCGCACGCCGCCTCTTGCGCGTGTTTGCCCTGGTGTTGCTGGTGGGCATTCTCGGCGGCGTGTACAGCTTTTTGCTGTTCACCTTCAACAATGAAGTCTCCCAGCGGCGCAGCTACATGAGCAGCGCCATCGCCGAGGCGCATACCTTTTTCACCACCCGCGAGGCGCTGCTGGAGAGCCTCAGCCTGTCGGCCACACGCAAGGCCGAAGTGAGCCTGCCGGTCTCCGATGAAGAAATCCGCCTGCTGCTGGGGCAAACGCCGGGCCGGCAATGGAGCATCTGGCTGACCCAGCGCATGCGCGATTATTTGCAGGCCAAGCAGCTCAACCTGCTGTATGTCAGCAGCGCAGCCCAGGTGTCGCGGCTGTACGACACCACCCCGGCGGCCGCCGACTTCCCCCCCGCGATGCTCGGCCAACTGCAAGCCCTCAAACATCAGGACGCCTTGCGCGAACTGTGGCTGACCCACGCCAGCGACGGGCACTCACAGTTGTACATCTTCATTCGCCTGGACGAGCGCGACCCGGAGTCCGGCTGGCTCGGCCTGGAAATGGACGACCGCGAAGTCTCCAATGCCCTGAACGACCACAGCGCCGGTGAGTTCACCATGTTCAATGCCCAGGGCATGCCGCTGTTCACCAACAGCCACAAGCCCCCGCCCGGGCAACACCTGCCGCTGCTGCGGCAACAGGACTTCTTTGGTTTTGTCGGCAACGGCTGGCTGCCCGAGCAATTGGTGTTGCGCAAACAGCTGAAATCCTCGGACTGGCAACTCACCTACTCCATCGACCTGCGCGCGGTGCTGTGGGCCCTGTGGCCGCAAATCAGCGGCGCGCTGTTGTTCTGCCTGCTGAGCATCAGCCTGGTGTGCCTGCTGACCCGGCGCCTGGAGCACCGCTTTATCAAACCCGCGATCCACCGCATCCAGGCGCTGGTGGAAAGCGAGCTGTTCAGCCGCGACGTGATCCAGACCGCCCCTGTGGCCCTTTGCGTGCTGCGCCGCACCGACGGCCAAATCGTGCTGGAAAACACCCTGGCCCAACACTGGCTCGGCCACAGCAGCGCGCAACTGGGCGCCGGCTGGATCAATGGCGCCTTCGACCCGACCACACCGCGCCTCACGGACTACTTCGAGACCGCCGATGGCCGCCATCTGTACCTGAGCTGCGCACCCACGCGCTACAAAGGTGAAGACGTATTGCTCTGCGCCTTCAGCGACATCAGCGCGCGCACCCAGATCGAAGCCGCGCTGGAACAGGCGCGCCAGGCCGCCGATACCGCCAACGAAGCCAAGACCCTGTTCCTCGCGACCATGAGCCATGAAATCCGCACCCCGCTCTACGGCGTGCTCGGCACCCTCGAACTGCTGGCCCGCACGCGCCTGGACGCGCAACAGAAAAGCTACCTGCGCGCCATCGAAGGCTCCTCCGCGACCTTGCTGCAACTGATCTGCGATGTGCTGGACGTGTCCAAGATCGAAGCCGGGCAACTGGCCCTGGAGTTGAGCGAATTCTCCGTGCCCGCCCTAGTGCTGGAAGCGGTACAAGGCTACGCCGCCGCCGCGCACAGCAAGGGTTTGCAACTGTACGCCTGCCTCGACCCGCATTTGCCGGAACGGCTGATCGGCGACGTCAGCCGCGTGCGGCAGATCCTCAACAACCTGCTGAGCAACGCGGTCAAGTTCACCGACTCCGGGCGCGTGGTGCTGCGGGTCAAGCTGCTCAGCCGCGAGGGCGAGCGGGTGTGCCTGCAATGGCAAGTCTCGGACACCGGCAAAGGCATTGCGCCGGCCGACCAGGCGCTGATTTTCGAGCCGTTCTACCAGACCGAAGGTAACACCAACGTAGTCGCGGGCACGGGCCTGGGCCTGCCCATTTGCCTGCGCCTGACCCACTTGATGAACGGCACCCTGCGCACGGTCAGCGAGCCCGGCCTGGGCAGCAGTTTTTCCCTGACCCTGCCGTTGGAGCAACCCTGCGCCAGTGCAACGGCTGCACACCTGAACGAGCTGGCGGCAGAGATCGTCTACGTGATTTCGCCGGTACGCGAACTGGCCGAGAGCGCCTGTGGCTGGTTGCGCCGCTGGGGCGCCCGCCCGCAGATCGGCGTGCCGTCTTGCCTGGCGCTGGCCGACACCGGCGTGCTCCTGGAACTGCATCCCGGCCCCATCGACGCATCCTTCAGCGCGCCTTGGCACGGGCCCCGCGTGATCGCCAGCGGCGAGGGCGCGTTTGCCCCGCAGTTCACGGGCGGCGGCTGGAAGGTCAACCTCAATGACCTGCAAGCCATCCAACAAGCGGTGCACCAAGCCCAGGGTGGCCAGGTGGCCCTGCCGTCGGCGCCAGGCGATCTGCGCGACCTGCGCCCGTTGCACCTGCACATCCTGGTGGCCGAAGACAACGTGATCAACCAACTGATCCTGCGTGACCAACTCGAAGAGCTGGGTTGCACCGTGGTCTTGAGCAGCGACGGTGAAGAAGCCTTGTCACGCTGGCACGACGGCGCCTTCGACATCGTGCTCACCGACGTCAACATGCCCCGGCTCAACGGCTACGAACTGGCCGAAGCCCTGCGCCACCTGGGCTGTACCACCCCGATCATCGGCGCCACCGCCAACGCCCTGCGCGGTGAGGACGCCTTGTGCCTGGCAGCTGGCATGAACCAGTGCCTGGTCAAACCTTTTACGCTGCGAGCCTTGTTCAGTGCCCTGGCTCCCTACGAACGAGTCGTTTATGAAGCCCTGTAGCATCCTGATTGTCGAAGACCATCCCTTCCAACACCTGTATTTGCAGAACCTGTTCAACGAGCTGGGGGATTTTCACCTGGAGTGCGCCAAGGACGGCGAAGAAGCCTTGGCCTGCCTGAAAAAGCGCGACTATGACCTGGTGCTCACCGACCTGCTGATGCCGGGCATGGACGGCGTGCAATTTATCCAGGGCCTGGCCGCGCAACCCTCGCGACCGGCGCTGGCGATCATGAGCGCCGCCTCCCGGCGCATGCTGATGGGCGCCAGCCTGGTGGCGAGCAACCTGCAAGTAAAGGTCATCGGGCTGATTTCCAAACCGGTGAATGCCGCCGCCCTGCGCTGCCTGATCGACCAATTGCAGGTGCTGCGCCATATGGCACCGGCCGAGACCCAGCCCGGCATTGATCGCCAAAGCCTGTTGAACGCCCTCGATAACGGCGAGCTGCAAGCCTGGTTCCAACCCAAGAAAGCCCTGAACAACGGCCGTATCGTCGCCGCCGAAGCGCTGGTGCGCTGGATCCACCCCGAGCATGGCACGCTGCTGCCGGGGGTGTTCTTGCCCGCGCTGATCGCCTTCAACCTGGAAGAACGCTTGCTCTGGCGGATACTCGAACAGGCCATCGCCGCCCAGGCCACGTGGCGCCAAGAGGGCTATGACATCCCGGTCTCGGTCAACCTGCCCACCCACCTGCTCAACAGCCATGACCTGCCGGACCGCATCCTCGCCTTCGTCCACGCCCATGAGGGCCTGCCCGCGCGGATCTGCTTCGAACTGATGGAATGCTCGGTGCCCGATGACATCAGTAACTTCTACGCCGGCGCCTGCCGCTTGCGCATCAAGGGTTTCGGCCTGTCCCAGGACGACTTCGGCAAGGGCTACAGTTCGTACATGAACCTGGTGTCGGCGCCGTTTACCGAATTGAAGATCGACCGCGCGCTGGTGCAGGGTTGCAACGCCAACGAAGAAATGGCCCAGGCGCTCACCAGTATTGTCAGCCTGGGGCGCCAGTTGGGCCTGACCGTGGTGGCCGAAGGTGTGGAAACTGCGCAAGAACTTGCGCTGTTGCGTAAGATCGACTGCACTCAGGTCCAGGGTTTCCTGATCTCCCACGCCGTGTCTTCGGATCAGTTCCAGCAATTGCTGACCCATGACGGGCCGGCGAACGCGTATTGACCCGCAGCCGGCTGTTGACGTACGTCGCTTGCCACCGAGGTCATTGTGTCCAAAGGCTGCCCCCGCTAATGCCCCATCCCAACGCCTTCCTGGAGAAACTGGCGCGCAGTTCGTTGCGCCTGAACAAAGGCCTGATGGTGCTCGGCGCCCTGGTGCTGCTGTTGCTGGGCATCAGTTACCTGGGGGTGCAGCGCGTGATCGAGGAACAGCGCGATACCTTTCAGTTCCACTTCGCGCGGCTGATGGAAAATATCCAGGAACAAGAGGTCTTCCTGCAGAACATCTCGCGGGAAAGTGTCCAGGACAAGCTGGACCCCTCGACCATGCTGCCGCCGTTTATCCAAAAGCCGCTGCCCGAGGCAGGGCCGAATATCTTTGAAGGACGCGGGCTGCCGTTCTCCCTGCCCTACAGCCTGAAGATCAACCCGGACAAGATCGGCGCCGACCAATACCCCAAGGTCTTCGCCCTCGGCACCTACCTTTCCGCCTACTACAGCGCGTTCTGGGCGGCGTCGCACTACCAGTCGCCCCAGGTGATCCTGCTCAATGGCCCGGACAACTACGACGTGACCGTGCCCGCCGCCGGGCGCTTGCGCGGCGCGGGGCAGATCGCGATCGGCGCGCTGGTCGAGGCCATGGCCCCGTTGAACACGCGCCCGAACGGGCAAAACGCGCCAGCGCATCAGGTGCAGTGGCAACCCTACGCGGATGACAACGGTGCGCCCACCCTCCTGGCTTACGTCGATATCAACCTGGCTTCGACCGCCCTGGACATCGAGGGCGCCAATTCCCGGGTGATCGTGGCCTCGCTGCTGAAACTGGCGCAAATCAACAATATCGAGCGGTTGATGCAGTGGACGACCTACGATGAGTTCACCTTGATCACCCCCGCCGGCGCGGTGCTGACGGGCACCCTCAAGCCTGGCCAGGTGCTGCATGAAGGCGTCAACTTCACCCGCGACGGCCTGGTGTTCAAGCTGACCAGCGCCAGCGCGCAGCACTGGACCGCGATCTACGTCATCAGTATGGCGAGCTTCCTCGACTTCGCGCTGTGGCCCTTGCTGTGCCTGGTGGCCCTGGTGCTGGCGGCGCTGGGTTGCAGTCGCGTGGTCAATCGCTGGTACACCGCAGCGGTGGTGCTGCCCGCCCATCAAGCACACGCCAGCATCGCCGAGAGCGAAGCGTTCGGCCGCGCGGTGATCGACACCGCGCCCACCGGGCTGTGCGTGATCCGCCGCGACGATCACCGCGTACTCCTGGAGAACCAACGCGCTCAACAGTGGCACGACACCCGCCAATTGATCGAGTTGCTCGAGCAACAGCCACCCACCCAACCTGGCCAGGCGCACTTGGAGATCGACGGCCGCCACCTGCACGTGGCCTTTGTGCCCACCCGTTACCAGGGCCAGGATGCCTGGCTGTGTGCGCTGCACGATGTGACCCGGCATGTCGAAGACGCCGCCGCCCTGGAAGACGCGCGCCACGCTGCCGACTCGGCGAACCAGGCCAAAAGCCGCTTCCTGGCGACCATGAGCCACGAAATCCGCACCCCACTGTATGGCGTGCTGGGCACCCTGGAATTACTCGGCCTCACCCCACTCGCCCCGCGCCAGCAGGATTACCTGCACACCATCCAGCGCTCCTCGGCCACCCTGTTTCAACTGATCAGCGATGTGCTGGATGTATCGAAGATCGAGGCCGGACAGATGACCCTTGAACACCAGGACTTCTGCCCGCTGGAGCTGATCGAAGACAGCGTGCGCACCTACAGCGCCTTCGCCCAAGCCAAGGGGCTGCAACTGTATGCCTGCATCGACCCAACGCTGCCCAACCGCCTGCGCGGCGACCCGCTGCGCATTCGCCAGATCCTCAACAACCTGCTGAGCAATGCGATCAAGTTCACCGATTACGGCCGCGTGGTGCTGCGCGTGCGGGTGGCGGAACAGGGGGACGGTCAGGTGGACCTGCAGTGGCAAGTGAGTGACTCGGGCGTCGGTATTTCCCAGGAACAACAGCAACAACTGTTCGACCCGTTCTATCAGGTCAACGATGCCACCAGCCAGGCCGGCGCCGGGTTGGGCCTGGCAATCTGCAAATGGTTGTGTGAGTTGATGCACGGCCAGTTGAACCTGGTCAGCGAGCCCGGGCTGGGCAGCAGCTTTACCCTGCAACTCACGTTGGCAGGGGTGCCGGGCGACTTGGCTGACTGCCCCGTGTTCAGCGCAGGTGCACCCGCCGTCTACGTACGCGCGCCGGTCGCCGAGCTGGCGCAGCACGTCACGGGCTGGCTCAACCGCCTCGGCCTCGACAGCCGCCTCGTGACGGCGGAACCCGCGCCCGACGCGGCGTTGCTGGTGGACCTGCTGCCCGCCGCCAACAGCCCACCCTGGCCGGGACCACGGGTCATCGCCGAGCCCGGCGGGCCGAACCCCGCGCAACGCGCCGGGGCAGATTGGGCCGTCGACGCCCATGACATCCGTGCAATTGCCTGGGCGATTGATTTGGCGCAGCAAGGTGCCAGCCCCAGCCGCCCCGCGCCGTCGGCCAAGCACCACGACCTCAACCTGCACGTGCTGGTGGCCGAAGACAACGCGATCAACGCGGCGATCATCCAGGAACAACTGGAAGCCCTGGGCTGCGCGGTGACGCTGACCGCCAATGGCGAACAGGCCCTGGCCCAATGGCTGCCGGAGCGGTTCGACCTGGTCCTCACCGACGTCAACATGCCCGTGATGAACGGCTACCAATTGACCGAAGCCCTGCGCCAGCAAGACGCCACGCTGCCGATTATCGGCATCACCGCCAACGCCCTGCGCGAAGAAGGCGAGCGCTGCGCGGCCGTCGGCATGAACGCCTGGATGGTCAAGCCACTGAACCTGGCCACCTTGCGCGCGCAGCTGGAGCAACATTGCCAGATCGCCCTGCCAGCGCCCGTCGAACTGCCACAGCTATCGCCGAAAATGCGTGAGTTGTTTGTCAGCACGCTGCGCCAGGACGTCCACACCACCCTGGCGGCGCTGAACCTGAACGATGCCAACGCCGTGGCCCAGCACCTGCACAGCATGGCTGGCGCCCTGGGCGCGGTGCAGGCTGCTGGCATGGCCACCGCGTTTGTCGCGTTGGAGTGCCGCTTGACCGGCATGGCCATCACCCCTGCCCTGGCCCTTGAAGTCCGGCAGAACCTCGCGCAGCTCAATGCTTTGCTTGATGCCCTCGAATCATTTCACTCTGGATAAACACCCATGGAAATCCTCAACGTAGTCATCGCAGACGATCACCCCATCGTGCTGGTCGGGGTCAGGGAGCTGATCGAGCGCAACGAGCGCTTTCGCGTGGTCGGCGAGGCCGTGTGCTCCAGCGCGTTGATCAGCCTGTTGGAGTCCACTCGCGTGGACCTGGTGATCACCGACTTCAATATGCCCGGCGATTCGCCCTACGGTGACGGACTGAAACTGGTGGAGTACCTGACGCGGCACTTCCCCCACGTGCGTGTGCTGGTGCTGACCATGATTTCGAACCCGTTGATCCTGACGCGCCTGCAAGAACTCGGTGTGCTGGCGGTGATCCAGAAGCACCAATTGCACGACGAGATCCAGGCAGCGCTCAAGGCGATTGCCCGGGGCAACCCGATTCGCAACAGCGGGCCGGCGCCCACATCAGTGATCGAGTCTGGCGCGGACTTGAATGAACGCTTTACCCGGTTGTCGCCCAAGGAACATGAAATCCTGCGGTTATTCGTGGGCGGGCAAAGTGTCAACGAGATCGCGCGAAACTTGAACCGAAGTGCCAAGACCATCAGCACCCAGAAAGTGGCAGCGATGCGCAAGTTGGAAGTTAGCAGCGACCGGGACTTATTGGCTTATTGCATAGAGCGCAACTTGTTCAACTAGCACTTAGTCAAACACTTTAGCTTCTAAGGATCGTCTTATGTCCAACTAAACACCCGCGCTATATCGTGTTGTTTCAACTCCCTGTATGGAAAAACAACATGAAACAGCTTTCTCGGACACTGATGGCCCTGTCGATCTTCGCCGCTGGCCATGCGTTCGCCGCCGAACCTGGCACCCCCACCAAAGCCGGTAGCGGCACCATCAACTTCACCGGTTCCATCAACAACGATGCCTGCTCCGTTGAAGGCGTCGGCCTGAACAAAACCATCTCGGTCAACATGGGCGAAGTGTCGATCAAAGACATGGGCACCGCCACCGCACCGCAAGGCAGCGGCACCCTGAGCGCCGAGAACTTCGACATGAAGATCAGCTGCAACGCCGGCACCAAAGTGGCGATGTTGTTCGAACCAAACAAAGGCGCAGGCACGGGCGTTGTGACCGGTACCAAGGTACTGAAACTGATCGACGGCCTGGGCGCCGCCAAGAACGTCGGTATCGCCCTGCTCGACGCCAATGGCGCACTTATCGACCTGAGCACGCCGGCCACCGCGAAGATCGAAAACACCCTGCAAGACAGCAACACCACGCTGAAATTCTCGGCCGCCTACGTCACCACCGCTGATGCGGCAACGGCTGTGGCCGGTCGTGGCGACGCCACCCTGCCGTTCACCCTGCAATACGAATAAACCGCGCGAACCCCAGGCGCAGTGCAGGGCCTTGCGGCCCTGCACTTTCATCAAACAGCGCGGTAGTCATCATGTTTAAACGTCACTCCCTGTCCCTCTGCATGGGCCTGTTGGGCCTGCTCGCGGCCAGCCAGGCCACCGCTGGCATTTCATTGAGCAGCACACGCCTGATCTTTGACGGCAGCCACAAGGAAGCCGGTAGCACCGTGCGCAACAACGGCGACGCGGTGCTGATCCAGTCATGGGTCGACACCGACAACACCCCGAACGCACCGTTTGCCGTCACCCCGCCCCTGGCGCGGGTCAACGGCCTGGAGCAACAACTGTTGCGGGTCATCTACGAAGGCGCAGGCATGCCCGCCGACCGTGAATCGGTGGTGTGGCTCAACGTGCAGGAAATCCCTCAGGCGTCGAAAGTGCAGAACACCTTGCAGCTTGCCGTGCGCCAGCGCATCAAAGTGTTCTTCCGCCCGGCGGGCATGAAGAACGAGGCCTACCTGGCACCGACCGAGCTGATGTGGAGCCTGGCCGAACGTGCCGGCAAGCCGGTGCTGGTGGTGACCAACCCGGGGCTGTATCACGTGTCGATTGCCGAAATCACCCTGCAAGCCGGCGGTGTCAAAGAACACCCTTTTGATTCGATGATGATCGCCCCCGGCGAACAAAAAGAGTTCAACCTCAAGCAACTTAGCCGGGACAGTTCACCAACGTTATTGTTCAGCAGCATTAATGACTATGGCGCGCAAGACCGCTATACCGCACAACTTTCAAGCAGCGCCGACAGCCGCGCCACGTTGAATAAAGAATCGCCATAACCCGTCTGCCATTCTGGCAAACGCACTTTCACTGTATTTCTCTTCGCTCCGTTAGTTCGTATCGGAGGTGATATAGGGTTCCTGCATGTTTTTAATCAAGCGCAATGGATGGTCGCCGCTGCTGGTTGCCCTGGGTTTCAGCACCGCGTGCCAGGCCGAAGGCGATGAACAGTTCAATACTTCCTTTCTGCAAGGCGCGGCCTCCTCGGTCGATCTGCAATCGCTGCTGGCCAGTAGCAACGTCCTACCCGGTAACTACCGGGTGGACTTGTATGGCAACGAAACCCTGGTGGGCCGTCGCGATATCGACTTCCGCCGCAACCCCGGCAACGGCAGGATCGAGGCCTGCCTGACCCTGGACATGGTGCAACAGCTGGGTGTCGATATCGCCAAGCTACAGGCCAGCGGCAAACTCGTCGGTGATGACCCAAATGCCTGTCTCGACCTGCCCGCCCTGATCCCCGGCGCCAGCATGCGCTACGACGTGCCGCGCCTGCGTCTGCTGGTGAGTGTGCCGCAGATCGCCATGGAGCGCGGCCGCCGTGGCTACGTGGACCCGGCGCTGTGGGATGCCGGCGTGTCGGCGGCGTTTATCAACTACCAGTTGAGCAGCAACCGCAACAGCACCGAGGGGCAAAACACCCTGTCCAACAACCTCGGCCTGCGCAATGGCATCAACCTGGGCGGCTGGCGCTTGCGCAACGAGTCGAACTTCAACAGCAGCACCGACCGCCCGAGCACGTTCAAGAGCAACCGCAGCTACGTGCAACACGACGTGACCGCGTTGAAGGGCCAGTTCAGCGCCGGGGATATTTTCTCCGACGCCGACCTGTTCGACAGCGTGCGTTATCGCGGGGTCAAGCTGGGCTCCGACGACGGCATGCGCGCCGACAGCGAGCGCGGCTATGCGCCGATCATCCGCGGTATCGCGCAAACCAGCGCCACCGTGGAGATCCGCCAGAACAACTACATCCTCTACACCGCCAACGTGCCGCCAGGCCCGTTCGAGATCAGCGACATCTACCCCAGCGGTTCCAACGGCGACCTTGAAATCACCGTGATCGAAGCCGATGGCAGCCGCCGGGTCACGGTGCAGGCGTTTTCCAGCCTGCCGATCATGGTGCGCGAAGGCCAACTCAAATACAGCCTGTCGGCAGGCCAATACAACAGCAACAGCGACGGGCAACAGTCGCCGCAGTTTGTCAGCAGCACCCTGGCCTACGGCATCAGCAGCAACTTGTCCGGCATCGTCGGGGTGCAGGCCAGCCAGGACTTCCAGGCGATGTCCGTGGGTGTCGGGCGCAACACGCCGATCGGCGCCGTGTCGCTGGACATGACCCACTCCGCCAGCCGCACCTTCGGCCAGGCCGTCACGGGTAACAGCCTGCGTGCCTTGTATGCCAAGACGTTTACCGGCACCGACACCAGCTTTACCCTCGCCGCCTACCGTTACTCCACCGAGGGCTATCGCACCCTCACCGAACACGTCGAGGAACTGAGCAGCGACGGCCAACGGCGCACCGGCAACTCGAAAACCCGCACCGACCTCACCGTCAACCAGAGCCTGGGCCGCAACCAGCAATTGGGCAGCGTCTATGTGAATGCCAGCGACCAGCGCTACTGGAGCCGTGGCGGTTCGCAAAGCCTGTCGGCGGGCTACAGCAACTATTGGGGCCAGGTGAGCTACAACGTTGGTGCCACCTACACCAAGGATGTGGGTAACACCGGGCCGTCGAACAATGACACCCTGGTCAACCTGTCGTTGTCGTTCCCGCTCGGCTCGACCCCGCGCGCGCCGCGGGCGTTTGTCTCCTCCAGCACACAGAAAAACAACGACACCACCCAAGTGGGCGTCAACGGCTACCTGACCGACGACAGCGACACCTATTACTCGCTGCAAGGCGGCAACAGCAGCAGCGGTGGCAGCACGGGCTCGGCCAACCTCAGCACCCGCACTTCGGTGATGGATGTCAGCGCCAGTTACAGCCAGGGCCGTGGCTACAACTCGCAGAGCCTTAATGTGGCCGGCTCGGTGGTGGGTCACGGCGGCGGGATCAACCTGGGACAAACCGTGGGCGAGACCTTTGCGCTGGCACAAGTCGAAGGGGTGACCGGGGTGAAGATCGGCAGTTTTTCCGGGGCCAAGACCGGCAGCAATGGCTATGCGGTAGTGCCCAATGCGCAACCCTATCGGGTCAACTGGATCAGCCTCGACACCCGCGACCTGGGGGTCGACATCGAGATCGACAACGCCACCCAGCAAGTGGTGCCGCGACGCGGTGCCGTGGTGTTGGCGCGGTATGTCAGCAAGACCGGGCGACGTGTGCAGTTCGCACTGTTCGATGCACAGCACAAGCCGATTCCGTTTGGTGCTTCGCTGGAAGACACGGCGGGCAAGCAGATGGCGATTTCCGATCCCAACGGCAAGGCGCTGGCCTTGGTTGAGCAGGATACGGGCACGCTGGTGATCAAGTGGGGTGAGCAGCAGTGCCGGGCATCGTATGCGTTGGGAGAACGCAACAAGGCGTTGAATTATGAGCGGGTGAACTTGACCTGCCTGCCACAACCCCAAAGCCACCACTGAACAACTGTGGGAGCTGGCTTGCCTGCGATAGCGGTGTATCAGTCACCGATTAAGTGACTGGTAGATCGCTATCGCAGGCAAGCCAGCTCCCACATTTTTTCTTACTGCATAAGGCTTAGAAGTCGCGTTTGTAGAAGATGTCCAGGGAACTGGCCACACCACTCGCCACTTCCAGATACACCTTCTTGCTCAACAGATACCGCAGCGCAATCGTGCTCGCCGGTTCAAACACCCCCACCCCGTAACGCAGGCTGAGCTTCTCGGTGATCTTGCCGCTGGCCACCACCGCCGTGGTCGTACCGCTGCCTTGGGTGTCGAGTTCAAAGTCCTGGATACCCAGGTTCTTCGCCAGGTCCGAGGTGACCCCGGCGCTGCCCATCAAGCCCAGGCCCAGTGCGGCTTGGGCAAGCATATTGTTGTCTTCGCCGGTGGTGGTCAGCGGACGCCCCAGCACCAGGTAGGACAACGCCTGCTCCTGGCTCATGGCCGGTTCGGAGAAGATTTGTGTGGTGGGTTGCTCGGCGCTGCCGCTCAGGCGGATACCGGCGATGATGTCGTCGGTCTTGCGGATCGCTTCGATGTCCAGGTACGGCTGGTCCAAGGGCCCGGCGAACAACAGGCGCGCGCGGCGCACGTCGAGTTTCTGGCCGTAGGCGCGGTAGCGGCCGTCGTTGAGCCACAGCTCGCCACGGGTGTCGAGGTTGTCGCCGATATGCACATGGCCCTGCACCTTGGCGGTGAGGCCAAAGCCCGAGAAGTTGAGCTTGTCCTCGCCCACCACCACATCAATGTCCATCGCCATGGCCATCGCCGGCTTGCCTTCTTCGGTCTGTCTGCCAACGATCACCGTGTCATCGGAAACCTTCACGGTGGACGGCGGCAGCTCACGCACGGTGATATCACCACGCGGGATCTGCACCTTGCCGGCAATGGCCAGTTTGTCGTCCTTGAGGCTGATTTTCAGGTCGGGTGCCACTTCCAGCACGGCATAGGGTTCCACCGTCACCGGCAGTTGCGCGCCTTGCAGGCTGAGGTCCACCGCCAGGGCGCGGCCCCAGTCGATCTGGCCCTTGAGACTGCCCTGCCCGGCCTTGCCGCTGCGCCAGGCGCCATTGAGCTGCACGCTCTCACCGGCAATCAGCGCCTGCACGTTGAGGCCTTCAAGGCTGATGGGCAGTTCAGGCCCGGAGACCTCGCCGCCCACCAGGTTGATGTTGCCGTTGACCTGAGGTGCCAGCAGGCCACCGGTGATACGCCCGTTGCCGTTGAGCTTGCCGCTGAGGGTTTCCACCATCGGCACAAACGGCCGCGCCACGGCGAGGTCGAGGCCGACCAGGCTGAAATTGCCGGTAATCGGCTTGTTCTTCGGCAGCGGGTTGATCTGCGCCTGCACCGTCAGCTCGCCGAGCTTGCCGCCACGGAAGTTCAGTTGGGTGTCGATGCGCTTGGGGTTGAGGGTGGTTTCCAGCTTCAAGGTGTCGTAGGGGAAGTCCAGCCAGTGGTCCTTGTCCTTGACGCGCAAGGTGCCACCGCTGGCATCCACGGCGACCACGCCTTTGGGGCCGCTGTTGGGCAGGTCAAGTTGCAGGTCGGCGTTGAGCTTGCCTTGCCACGCGAAGTCCTTGGGCAGAAACGCCGCCAGGCTGTCGATGGGAAATTGCTTGAGGTGGTAACGCAGCTTCGGCTCGGGCATCAGGCGCTGGTCTTCACCGCACAGGCTGGCGGGGCCGGACACCCAGCAGTGCGCAGCGAAGGTCAGCTTGCCGTCGGCCATGTAGTCGATTTTCGCCGGGGCTTGCAGCTTCCAGTCCTGGCCACCGGCCTGCACATCACCACTGGCCAGGCGCCCGCGCCAGTTGCCTTTGTCGAGATTGCCGTCCAACGCCAGGGCCAGCTTGAGCAGCGGACCGGCGAGGTCCAGTTGGACCTTCTGGTTCTTGATGTCGCCCTGGGCGCTGGCGGTCAGGGTACCGACCTGGGTGTCACCGGCTTGAATGCCGCTGCCCTTGAGGTCGATCTTCGCGCGCTGGGCGCTGTCCAGCGTGGCGTCGAGGTTCAGGCTTTGCAGACGATTGTCGGCAAACGCCAGTTGCTGGCCCTTGAGGCCGAGCTTGCCTTGCGGCGCCTTGAGGCTGCCGGCGACGTCGAGGCGCCCATTGATTTGCCCGCGCAGTTGCGGCCACAACTGGGCCAGGCGCGCCAGCTTGATGTCGATCTGCCCGGCCAGGCGTTGTTGCAGGCTGCCACTGCCGTTGATGCGGTTGTCGCCCAGGCGGATGTCGAGGTTGGCCAGGGTCCATTGTTCACCGGCACCTTCGGCCTTGGCCGCGAGCACGGCGGTTTGCCCGCGCAGACGGCCCTTGAGGTCGAGGTCGGCGTTCAGCTTGAGCTGTTCGTTCTTGAATTCGCCCTTGCTGCGCAGCGGCCCTGCAAGGGTGCCGGGCAGTTCCGCGACCCAGTACGCCGGGTTCAGCGCCGACAGGTCCAGCGCGGTATCCCAGGCGATGCCGTCGGCGAACTGCACGTTCAGGTGGCCTTCGGCCTTGCCCTGGCCGGCAGTGAGCTTCAGTTCGGGCAGGAAGATTTGCTTGAGGTCGCCACTGAACGGCGTGACCACGTTGAACTTGCCGGCCGGGCCGTCGAGGTCGGCCTTGAGGTTGCCCAGGTAGTTGCCGTCTTTGTACGAAATCTCACCATTGAAGGTACGCAGCGTGACTTGCGGCTCGTCGATCAGCGGGTACAGACGGTGCCAGGGAAAGTCCAGCCAATCGATCTTGGCGTCGGCACTGAAACCTTGCTGCCAATCCAGTTGGGCGCTGAGCTTGAGGCTTTGCTTGTCGCCGGCCGTGAGGTCAAGGCCGGCGATCTGTGCGCCCTTGGCGTCGACACGGCCTTGCAGCAGCAAGTCCACCGGGCCTTTTTCCGCAGGCAGCACGGCCTTGCCCAACAGTTGGTAACCGCTTTTCAGGTCGCCTTTGGCCGTGAGGTCCAGTTGATTGAGTTGCAGGGTGTCGGGCAGGTCGGCGCTGGCTTTGAAGCCATCGGCGGTGATGTGCAGCTGGGCCGGGAGGTTGTCCGCCAAGGGTTGCAGCTCGCCGCTGAGCTTGGCCGGCAGGTAGCCGCTGCTGTCGGCGTCGAGCTTGAGGGTCTTGAGCAGGTCGCCATCGACTTTCAGCGCGACAGTCCAGGGCGCGCCGTCGGGTGCGTAAGGCAGGCTCAGGTTACCGGTGGCGCTCAGTGGCCAGTCGCCAGTGGGTTGCAGCAGGCCCGCCAGGTCCAGGACCAAATCGTCGCGTTGCAGGTGCACTGAATCGATCTGCATGCCCGCGGCAGTCCAGTGCGCGGCCAGTTGCAGGCCCTTGAGTTCTTCGCTGCCGTTGAACAGCAGGCTACCGACGCGAACGTCGCCCAATTGGATCGCCACGGGCAGTTTCAACTCGGGCAATTGGATCGGCCCACTGCTCTCCTCGGTGCTGGGTGGAAATTGCAGGCTGACCTGCTCCACGTCCAGTTGGTTGACACATAAGGTCATGCGCAACAGGCACGCGGGCGACCAATCCAATGTCGGCGCCTTCAGCTCGACGCGGCTGCTGTCCCGTTGCCACAGCAGGTGATCGGCGCTCCAACGCCCACCCAAATGCCCCTGGAAATTCTCCACGCTCAAGCCCGGCACACGGCCCAAGGCCCAGCGGCTGCCCGCCTGGGTGCCGAGTACCGCCCACAGGGCCAGCAACAGCCCGGCGAGGATCGCCACCACGGCCAGCCCCGCTATTTTCACACCACGCATCACAACTCAGGCCCCATGGAAAAGTGCAGTCGAATGCCGCCCGGTTCTTCGAGGGCATGCGCCAGGTCGAGGCGGATCGGCCCCACCGGCGAAACCCAGCGGATACCGACGCCCACGCCGGTCTTCAAGCTGGGCATTTCCAGGGTATTAAACGAGTTGCCCTGGTCGATAAACGTTGCGATCCGCCATTTCTCGGCGATGGAATATTGATACTCCGCACTGAGGGCCACCATGTAGCGGCCACCAATGCGGTCGCCCCGGTCGTTCTCGGGCGACAGGGTCTGGTACTCGTAGCCGCGCACGCTCTGGTCGCCACCGGCAAAGAAACGCAGCGACGGCGGCACCGATTTGTAGCCATTGGTGGCACTGCCGCCCACCTGCGCACGGGCGAGGAAGCGATGGTTGTCCCACAAGGTGGTCAGGCCTTTGACCATGGCCGTGCCGTAAAGCAGGTTGGTGTCGGAGCCCAGGCCCTCTTTGGCCACCTTGGAATCAAATTGCAGGCGGTAGCCGTTATGCGGGTCGATGCGGTTGTCGCTGCGCAGGTAGGAATAACTGATGCCCGGCATCACCAGGTTACTCAGGCCGGAGTCATTGCCCAGGCGGTATTCTTCGCGCTGGTATTTGAGCGAGATCACCCGGGTCCAGCCGCTGGGCAACTTGCTGTGCCATTCGGGGCCGAGGGTGAGCAATTTACTCAGAGTGTCGGTGTTGGCCAATTCTTCGTTCTGGTAACCACCGGCGAAGCGCAGTTTGTCGGTGAGCGGTGGGTCCAGCGGCACGTCGTACCACAGGCCGACGTTCTGGCGCGGCGCCGACAGTTCGGCTTCCCAGCCATAACTGTGGCCCTGGGGGTTGACCCAGTGCCGGGTCCAGTTGGCCTTGCCACGCGGGCCGACGTCGGTCGAGTAGCCCAGGCCCAGGCCCATGGTGCGCGGCTTGCGGGTTTCCAGCTGCACAGCCACCGGGATCACATCATTGGTTGAGGCGGCGGGCGCGGCGTCCACGCGCACACCTTCGAAAAAGCCGCTGGCTTGCAGGTTCTGGTTGAGTTCGGCGATCAGTTCGGAGTCGTAGGGGGCGCCACTTTTGAACGGCACCATGCGTTGCAGCAGTTCGTCATCAAACGGCGTGTCGCCCTTGAAGTTGACCTGGCCCAAGGTATAGCGCGGGCCGCTGTCGTAGATCAGTTCGATATCGGCCACGCCTGCCTGCGGGTCCACTGCCAGTTTCTGGCTGGTAAAGCGCCCGCTGAAAAAGCCGTAGCGTGAGGCCTGGTTCTGGATCAGACGCTTGGCGTCTTCGTAATGGCCGTGGTTGAGCACAGCACCGGATTTGAGGTCGTCGCTGGTGGGCACGCGAAACGCCTTGAGGTTGGCGGCCTGGCCGTCCACCCGAATGGTCACGTTGCGCAAATGTACCGGCTCGCCGGGGTCGATGGTGAGGATCAGGCGCGGGTTCTTGCCGCCCTTCACGTCACTCTCGATCTGTGGCTGATAGAAG
The DNA here is from genome assembly GCF_017316265.1 of Pseudomonas sp. Marseille-Q1929. Taxonomy (NCBI): domain Bacteria; kingdom Pseudomonadati; phylum Pseudomonadota; class Gammaproteobacteria; order Pseudomonadales; family Pseudomonadaceae; genus Pseudomonas; species Pseudomonas sp. Marseille-Q1929. Next base: position 92,196 of record NZ_JAFLWU010000014.1, on the reverse strand, counting down.
CCCAAGGCCTGGGCCGCTTTACGCGCCTGCTCCTCGGCGCCACGGCTGAACCGCAGCAACGCTTCTTCATCACGATCGCCCACCCCGCCGATATAGCCTTCGATGTTGGCTTTCAACGCGTCGTTTGAGGGTTTGATGCGCACGTCCAGTTCGCTTTGCGCCAAGGCGCCGCAGCTTGTGAACAGCAGAATCAAGCCGCTGGTAAATCTTCCTGGAAACTTCATAGGCGGGGATGCTACACGAGCCGGGGAGCTTCTTTGAACCCGGATTTATCTGAATAATTCTGGATCAAGGCGTTGCAGCATGTAACCGCTGTGGATTGGCGTGGAAAAACACATGTTCCAGGATGGGTCCTACGGCGACTTCACCAATCTCCTCGTAGCCCTGGCGTTTATAGAATTCCAGATAGCGAGAATTCCCCGTGTCCAGCACCACGCCGGACGAATGCGGGTCTTCGGCACACCAGTTGTGCACGGCCTCCAGCAGTTGCTCGCCGTAGTGTTTGCCCTGGAACTGCGGGTGAATGCCCAGCAGCGGCAGCATGTGCACCGCCTCGCCGGGCAGGCACGCCAGCACCGCGTGATGGTAGTCCAGGTAACGCCGGGTACCGCGTACGCCGGTGCTCAGCCACATGCGCAGTTGCCAGGCCCAGCTCTCGGTAATCCCCAGGCGGCGTTGCGGCGGCGCGATCAGGGCGATGCCGATCAGGCGGTCGTTGACGAACAGGCCGATGGCGGGCAGCTTCTGGAAAAAATGCTGCTTGACCAGTTCACGCACAGTGGCGCGCACGCGCTGTTCGTAACCTGGGCGTTCGGCCTCGAAGATGTAGGCAAACGTCGGCTCATGCCGATAGGCCTGGTACAACAGGGAGCGAGCCTCGCGGGAATAGCCGCTGTTGAGCAGGCGGATTTCGGCGGGGGCAGTGGACGTGTCCGGCATACAGTTGATCTCCCTGGGCGCCACTGAAAAGGATGGCGTTCTTATGGGTACGAACCTACGCGACTCCAGTCGTTCCCAGACATTAGCAGTGCAACTGCCCTACCGCCACGCTGGCCCCCGTCCGACTTGTCGGCTAGCATCGCCCTTTTGCCAAGACTGGACTGCCGACCATGAAAATCGTCTCCTTCAATATCAACGGGCTGCGCGCCCGCCCTCATCAGCTGGCGGCACTGATCGAGAAGCACCAACCGGACGTGATCGGCCTGCAAGAAACCAAGGTCCACGACGACCAGTTCCCCCTGGCCGAAGTGCAGGCTCTTGGCTATCACGTGTACTACCACGGCCAAAAAGGCCACTACGGCGTCGCCCTGCTCTCGCGCCAACCGGCGTTGAGCCTGCACAAAGGCTTCGCCAGCGATGAAGAAGATGCCCAGCGTCGCTTTATCTGGGGCACGTTCGCCGACGAAAACGGCAACCCGATCACCATCATGAACGGCTATTTCCCACAGGGTGAAAGCCGCGACCATCCGACCAAGTTCCCGGCGAAGAAGCGCTTCTACGAAGACCTGCAACAGCTGTTGGAAAGCCAGTTCAGCAATGACCAGCCGCTGGTGGTGATGGGCGACATCAACATCTCCCCGGAAGACATCGACATCGGCATCGGCGCCGACAACGCCAAGCGGTGGCTGAAAACCGGCAAGTGCAGCTTCCTGCCGGAAGAGCGCGAGTGGATGGCACGCTTGAAAAACTGGGGCCTGGTGGACAGCTTCCGCCACCTGAACCCGGACGTGGCCGACCGTTTCAGCTGGTTTGACTACCGCAGCCGTGGGTTTGAGGACGAGCCCAAGCGTGGGCTGCGAATTGACGTGATTTTGGCGTCCAATGGCTTGCTGCCACGGGTCAAGGATGCGGGGGTGGATTATGAATTGCGGGGGTTGGAAAAGCCTTCGGACCATGCGCCGATCTGGCTTGAGCTGAGCTGACCGCAGGCTGTACTCATTCTAAATGTGGGAGCGGGCTTGTGTGGGAGCGGGCTTGCTCGCGAATGCGGAGTGTCAGGCAACTAATTTTTGACTGAACCACCGTATTCGCGAGCAAGCCCGCTCCCACATTTTGATCTGTTGAGTGTCAGTCATATTGCTGAAACCTTACTGACTTATTCTCGCGGCACTCCCTTTGGCTTGAGAAGGTGCCGGCATGAGGCTGCGCGTTCTGTTCCTGCTGGTCCTGTTTCCCCTGTCCGCCGTTGCTGCCTCCCTGCCCGCTCCCGATCAAGGCCCCGCATTGCGCATCCAGGGTTCCAACACCATTGGCGCGGCGCTCGGGCCGGCGCTGGTCAAGGGGCTGCTGGAGCATCAGGGTTTGCAGGCGGTACACAGCGAACCGGCACAAGGCGCCAACGAACAGCGCGTGGTCGGAAAGACGCGCCAGGGCAAGATCGTCAGCATCGAAGTCGCCGCCCATGGTTCCAGCACCGGTTTCACCGCGTTGAAAAAATCCTCTGCCGACCTGGCGGCGTCCTCCCGCCCGATCAAAGACAGTGAACTGGTAGACCTCGAACCCCTCGGCGACCTGAAAAGCCCCAACGCCGAACAAGTGATCGCCATCGATGGCCTCGCCATCATCCTCAACCCGCAAAACCCGTTGACCACCCTGAACACCGAACAACTGGCGCAGATCTTCAATGGCGAGATCAGCACCTGGGAAGCCCTGGGCGGTGTCGGCGGGGACATTCATTTATATGCGCGCGACGACCAGTCCGGTACCTACGACACCTTCAAGGAACTGGTGCTGCGCCTGCGCGGCAAACCGTTGGCGGCGACGGCCAAACGCTTCGAGTCCAGCGAAGCGTTGTCAGATGCGGTCAGCCAGGACCCGCAAGGCATTGGTTTTATCGGCCTGCTCTACGTGCGCCAGGCCAAGGCGGTGGCGATTGTCGACGGTGATTCGCAGCCGATGCTGCCGTTGAACAGCTTGATTGCCACCGAAGATTACCCGCTGTCGCGGCGGTTGTTTTTCTACCTGCCGCCGTCCAGCCACAACCCGTGGGCCAAGGCGCTGGTGGACTTTACCCAGAGCAGCAAGGGCCAGGCGATTGTCGCGGCCAGCGGGTTTATTGCGCAGCAGGTGCAGGCGATGAGCGTGCAGGCGCGCTCGTCGATGCCTGAGGATTACCAGGCCATCGCCCGCGAGGCCCAGCGCTTGACCGTGAATTTCCGCTTCGAAGAAGGCAGTGCCAGCCTCGACAACAAGGCCCGCCAGGATTTGCAACGGGTGGTGGCGTATCTGAAAGGCCACGACAAGCTCGACCGGCAGGTCACGCTGGTGGGGTTTGGCGATGCCAAGGATGACTCGCAGCGGGCGGCGTTGCTGTCGAAATTGCGCGGCATGGCGGTGCGGCGGGAGTTGGTCAAGAGCGGCGTTGTGCTGAAGGATATTCGCGGGTTTGGTGCGCAGATGCCGGTGGCGGCGAATACGGCGGATGAGGGTAGGATCAAGAATCGGCGGGTGGAGGTTTGGGTGTACTGAGGCTTGGGGGTTGGGTTGTGGCGACTGGCCTCATCGCGGGCAAGCCCGCTCCCACACTTTGATTTGTGAACACATTCAAAATGTGGGAGCGGGCTTGCCCGCGATGCAGGCGACGCGGTGTTACTGCCCGCTACGCATCAACTCCCGAGGCACATACTTGCCAATCTCAAACTTGCCAATCGCCGCCCGGTGCACTTCATCCGGGCCATCGGCCAGGCGCAGGGTGCGTTGCATGGCGTACATGTAGGCCAGCGGGAAGTCGTTGGAAACCCCGGCGCCGCCGTGGATCTGGATCGCGCGGTCGATCACCTTCAACGCCACGTTCGGCGCCACGACCTTGATCTGGGCGATTTCGCTTTTCGCCACTTTGTTACCCACGGTGTCCATCATGTACGCCGCTTTCAGGGTCAGCAGGCGCGCCATGTCGATCTCCATGCGCGAGTCGGCGATCTTGTCGATATTGCCGCCCAGACGCGCCAGCGGCTTGCCGAACGCAGTACGGCTGACGGCGCGTTTGCACATCAGTTCCAGCGCACGCTCGGCCATGCCGATGGAGCGCATGCAGTGGTGGATGCGGCCTGGGCCCAGGCGGCCTTGGGCGATTTCGAAGCCGCGGCCTTCGCCGAGCAGGACGCTTTCGTACGGCACACGTACGTTGTCAAACAACACTTCGGCATGGCCGTGGGGCGCGTCGTCGTAGCCGAATACCGGTAGCGGACGGACGATTTTTACCCCGGGGGCATCCACCGGCACGAGGATCATCGAGTGCTGCTGGTGGCGCGGAGCGTCGGGGTTGCTCAGGCCCATGAAGATCAGGATCTTGCAGCGCGGGTCGCAGGCGCCGGAGGTCCACCATTTCTTGCCGTTGATCACCCACTCGTCGCCCTGACGCTCGGCGCGGGCCGCCATGTTGGTGGCGTCGGAGGACGCGACGTCCGGTTCGGTCATGGCGAACGCGGAGCGGATCTCACCGCGCAGCAGCGGCTCAAGCCAACGCTGTTTCTGCTCGGCGTTGGCGTAGCGCACCAACACTTCCATATTGCCGGTGTCGGGGGCGGAGCAGTTGAACGGCTCCGGGCCGAGCAGCGAGCGGCCCATGATTTCTGCCAATGGCGCGTATTCGAGGTTGGTCAGGCCGGCACCCAGTTCGGATTCCGGCAGGAACAGGTTCCACAAGCCTTCGGCTTTGGCCTTGGCCTTCAGCTCTTCCATGATCGCGGTGGGCTGCCAGCGATCACCTTCGTTGACCTGGCGTTCGAACACCGGCTCGGCCGGGTAGACGTATGTGTCCATAAACGCGGTGACGCGTTCACGCAGTTCCTGAACCTTGGGCGAATAGGCGAAATCCATGAGCAGCTCCCTTCTCTGAGAGGTTGTTTAGGTCATGAAATTGATGCTAGAACAGCGCTGATAATTTACCTAGCCTATTCTCGGCGTGTATTAACATTCATCACCGATATATGATCGGCCTATCGGCATCTAACAATAAGAGCGCAATGCATATGAATCTGAGCAAGGTCGACCTCAACCTGTTTATCGTCTTCGACGCCATCTACACCGAAGCCAACCTGACCCGCGCCGGGCAGATTGTCGGCATTACCCAGCCGGCGGTGTCCAACGCGCTGGCGCGGCTGCGCGAAACCTTCAACGACCCGCTGTTCGTGCGCACCGCCCAAGGCATGGTGCCCACGCCGATGGCGCAGAACATCATCGGCCCGGTGCGTAATGCGCTGTCGTTGCTGCGGGTGTCGGTGCAGGAAAGCCGCATCTTCAACCCACAGCAGGCGGCCAAGACCTACCGCATCAGCATGACCGACCTCACGGAAGCGGTGATATTGCCGGCGCTGTTCCAGCGCCTGCGCCGCCTGGCGCCGACGGTGGTGATCGAGAGTTTCCTGTCCAAGCGCCGTGAAACCACCAAGGAACTGGCCGCCGGGCGCCTGGACTTTGCCGTGGATGCGCCGCTCAACACCGACCCGCAGGTGCGCCACGTCAAGCTGATGGAAGACCGCTACGTGTGCGCCATGCGCAAGGGCCATCCACTGGCGGGCAAGGACAAACTGACGCTGGATGACTACCTGGGGCTGACCCACATTCATATCTCCAGCCGCCGCAACGGCTTGGGCCATGTGGACCTGGCGCTGGGCAAGATGGGCCTGCAACGCAAGATCGCCCTGCGCTCCCAGCACTACCTGATGGCCTCGCAAGTGTTGCAGCAGACCGACATGGTGATGACCGTGCCCGAGCGTTTTGCCCGCCGCCATGAACTGCATTGGTTCAACCTGCCGGTCAACGATGTGCCGCCGGTGGAAACCCACCTGTACTGGCACGAAAGCACCGACCAGGACCCGGCGAACCGGTGGATGCGTGAGCAGATGATTGAGTTGTGCCAGCAGGTGACGGCGCATGAGAAGAAGTTGGATGGCAAGCAAGCTTGACGTTAACGTCAACCAGCCATTAGCTTAGCGCCCAAGACATCTTCTCGGGCACTAGCATGAGCACCACCTACAGCATCTCCGACCTCGCCCGCGAGCTCGATATCACCACCCGCGCCATTCGCTTCTACGAAGAACAAGGCCTGCTGGCCCCGGAACGCCGGGGCCAGGAGCGCATCTACTCGGCGCGGGACAAGGTCAGCCTCAAATTGATCCTGCGGGGCAAGCGCATCGGTTTTTCCCTGGCCGAATGCCGCGAGTTGATCGAACTCTACGACCCTACCAGCGGCAACCACATCCAGCTCAACAGCATGCTCAGCAAAATCGCCGAGCGCCGTGAGCAGCTGGAACAGCAACTGCTGGACATCGAACAAATGAAGCTGGAACTGGACACCGCCGAAGAGCGCTGCACCCAGGCCCTGGCCCACACCATGAGCCAGGTTGGCCATTGATCAGAAGGTAGCTGCCATGTCCCTCCCCTCCCATGTGCGCCTGGTGGAAGTCGGCCCACGCGACGGTTTGCAGAACGAAGCCCAGCCCATCAGCGTGGCCGACAAGGTCCAGTTGGTGGACGCCCTCAGTGCGGCCGGCTTGAGTTATATCGAAGTCGGCAGTTTTGTCTCACCCAAATGGGTGCCGCAGATGGCCGGGTCGGCCGAGGTGTTTGCGCAGATCCAGCGCAAGCCGGGCGTGACCTATGGCGCACTAGCGCCGAACCTGCGCGGTTTTGAGGATGCATTGGCCGCCGGGGTCAAGGAAGTGGCAGTGTTTGCGGCGGCGTCCGAGGCGTTTTCCCAGCGCAATATCAACTGCTCCATCAGCGAAAGCCTGGAACGCTTTGCGCCGATCATGGCGGCGGCGAAACAACACGGGATCAGTGTGCGCGGGTATGTGTCCTGTGTGCTGGGTTGCCCGTACGAAGGCCAGATCGCCCCGGAGCAGGTGGCGGCGGTGGCGCGGGAGCTGTATGCGATGGGCTGCTACGAGGTGTCCCTGGGCGACACCATCGGCACCGGCACGGCGGGCGCTACACGGCGGCTGTTCGAGGTGGTCGGTGCGCAGGTGCCACGGGACAAGCTCGCAGGGCACTTCCACGACACCTACGGCCAGGCCGTGGCGAATATCTACGCCAGCCTGTTGGAGGGGATCAACGTGTTCGACAGCTCTATCGCGGGCCTCGGCGGCTGCCCTTACGCCAAAGGCGCCAGCGGTAACGTGGCGACCGAAGATGTGCTGTACCTGCTCAACGGCCTGGGTATCGAGACCGGTGTCGACTTGGAGGCCTTGATCCGCGCGGGCGAACAAATCAGCCGCGTGCTCGGTCGGCCAACAGGCTCGCGTGTGGCCAAGGCACGTAACGCCGGTTGAGTAGCATAGCCGTGACAATGTGTTACCGCCTGCCTACACATCGAGTAACACGGGAACATATTTTGTCTCATTTGCCGTAGGCAATTACCTATACAAAAATCAAACCATTGATTTTAAAGGACTTTTAAAAGTTGGCACGGCTTCTGCTATCTCTATGGCATAACAAGAATAAAAAGCGCCAAACCTAATAAAAATAAGACGAAACGACTCTGACATAACAAAAACAACACGGCAGAGACGCAGCTAACAGATTTTTTTGGAGAAGATGTGCTTCGCAGGGAACGGCAATGCCGAAACCCGCGACCAGTAGAGAAAAATAAAACTACCTCAGGTAGCTACCCACTGGTTGGATCGCGTGCGAAGAAGCAGATCAGCGTTCAAAAAAATACGTTTGCTCTTGACCCCGGATGGGGGTCGCCAAAAACAGCGGTAAAGGGTAACGGTTGCCAAAAACAACAATAGACCGCCCCTCAATAATAAAAAAAGAGCACGCAACGACAAATTAAAGGGGACCCTCGGGTCCCCTTTGTGCTTTCTGCGATTCAGCCATTTGCCTGACACAGCGCGATTCAAAATGTGAAAGTTGCTTGTGTGGGAGCTGGCTTGCCTGCGATAGCAGTGTGTCAGTCACTGCATGTGTGGCGGATGTACCGCTATCGCAGGCAAGCCAGCTCCCCCATAAACCTGAGGTGTTATTGAGAGTGGGTTTGCAACTCCTCCATCGAAATCTCGCGCATGCGGAATTTCTGGATCTTGCCCGTCACCGTCATCGGAAACTCCTCCACAAACCTGAAATGCCTGGGCGTCTTGAAGTGTGCGATGCGCCCCTTGCACCAGGTTTGCAACTCAAGGGCATTAGCCACATGGCCCGGGTGAAACTTGATCCAGGCCACGATCTCTTCGCCATAACGCTCATCCGGAATACCAATGACCTGCACGTCCGCCACCGCCGGATGGGTAAAGAAAAACTCTTCCAGCTCACGCGGATAAACGTTCTCGCCGCCGCGAATAATCATGTCCTTGTTACGCCCGGCAATGCACACGTAGCCGTGGGCGTCCATGCTCGCCAGGTCACCGGTGTGCATCCAGCCCGCGTCGTCGATGGCTTCGCGGGTGCCTTCGGGGTTGTTCCAGTAGCCGAGCATTACGCTGTAGCCACGGGTACACAGCTCACCGATCTCACCGCGCGCAACCGTGTTGCCATCAACGTCGATGATCTTGTTTTCCAACTGTGGCTGAGTGCGCCCGACCGTGGTGACGCGGCGCTCCAGGTCGTCATTGGCGCCGGTCTGCAACGACACCGGGCTGGTTTCGGTCATGCCGTAGGCGATCTGTACTTCGCCCATATGCAACTCGCTGATCACCCGGCGCATCACTTCGATAGGGCACGTGGCGCCGGCCATGATGCCGGTGCGCAGGCTGGCCAGGTCGAACTCGCCGCGACGCGGGTGATCGAGCACGGCGATGAACATGGTAGGCACGCCGTAAAGGCCGGTGGCGCGTTCTTCAGCGACCGTGGTGAGGGTCAGCAACGGGTCGAAGCCATCATTCGGGTAGATCATCGTGGTGCCATGGGTGATGCAGCCGAGGTTGCCCATAACCATGCCGAAGCAGTGATACAGCGGCACCGGGATCACCAGGCGGTCCTGCGCGGTCAGGCCGAGGCTTTCGCCGACCATGTAACCGTTATTGAGAATGTTGTGGTGGCTGAGGGTGGCGCCCTTGGGAAAGCCGGTGGTGCCGGAGGTGTACTGGATATTGACGGGCTGATCGAAATGCAGGCTGGCCTGGCGGTTGTGCAGTTGCTCGGGCGGGACGCCGGCGCCGAGGGCCGCCAGTTGCGACCAGGGCATGAAGCCCGGCGGCGGGCTGGGGTCGAGGCTGATGAGGCCGCGCAAGTCCGGCTTCAGCGCCTGCACCATCGCGTGATAATCGGAGGTCTTGAACGCCCCCGCGCACACCAGCCACTGGCAACCGGACTGCTTGAGCACATAGTCCAATTCGCTGCTGCGATAGGCCGGGTTGATGTTGACCAGAATCACGCCCAGCTTGGCACTGGCGATCTGGCTGATGCACCACTCGGCACAGTTGGGGGCCCAGATGCCCAGGCGATCACCGGTTTGCATGCCCAGGGCAAGGAAGGCGCGGGCGTGCAGGTCAACGGTCTCGGCCAGTTGTCGCCAGGTGTAGCGGCGCTGCTGATGGCGCACCACCAGGGCTTCGCCATCAGGGAATTGCGCAACGGTGTGATCGAACGCCTGGCCAATCGTCATGGCCAGCAAGGTCTTGTCCTGAGCGCCACGGCTGTAGCTCTGATTCGGTTGTTCCATAACGACCCCTGTTGTCTTTTTTGTAGGTTGACGTAAACGTAAACTACGATTGACAGCGCCGTAACGCAAGCTTACGTTAACGTAAAGGTGAGCGCCCTCCCCCGACGTTCAGCCCACACAAAAACAAAGCTCACATTAAGGTGCCTGTCCATGAGTTACCCGTCCCTGAACTTCGCCCTCGGCGAAACCATCGACATGCTGCGCGATCAGGTGCAGTCCTTTGTAGCCAAGGAAATCGCACCCCGCGCCGCGCAAATCGACAGCGACAACCTGTTCCCCGCCGACCTGTGGCGCAAGTTCGGCGACATGGGCCTGCTCGGCATTACCGTGCCGGAAGAATACGGCGGCGCGGGCCTGGGTTACCTGGCCCACGTGGTGGCGATGGAAGAGATCAGCCGCGGTTCTGCCTCGGTGGCGTTGTCCTACGGCGCCCACTCCAACCTGTGTGTGAACCAGATCAACCGCAACGGCAACCACGCGCAAAAACTCAAGTACCTGCCCCAACTGCTCAGCGGCGAACACGTCGGCGCCCTCGCCATGAGCGAGCCGAATGCCGGCTCCGACGTGGTCTCGATGAAGCTGCGCGCCGACAAACGCGGCGACCACTACGTGCTCAACGGCAGCAAGACCTGGATCACCAACGGCCCCGACGCCAGCACCTACGTGATCTACGCCAAGACCGACCTGGAAAAGGGTGCCCACGGCATCACCGCGTTCATCGTCGAACGGGACTGGAAAGGCTTCAGCCGCAGCAGCAAATTCGACAAGCTGGGCATGCGCGGGTCCAACACCTGCGAACTGTTTTTCGATGACGTCGAAGTACCGGAAGAAAACATCCTCGGCGCGCTCAACGGCGGCGTGAAAGTGCTGATGAGCGGCCTGGACTACGAGCGCGTGGTCCTTTCCGGCGGCCCCACCGGGATCATGCAAGCCTGCATGGACCTGATCGTGCCCTACATCCACGACCGCAAGCAGTTCGGCCAAAGCATCGGCGAATTCCAGCTGATCCAGGGCAAAGTCGCCGACATGTACACCCAACTCAACGCCAGCCGCGCCTACCTCTACGCGGTGGCCCAGGCGTGCGAGCGCGGCGAGACCACGCGCAAGGACGCCGCCGGCGTGATCCTCTACAGCGCCGAGCGCGCCACGCAAATGGCCCTCGACGCGATCCAGATCCTCGGCGGCAATGGCTACATCAATGAATTCCCCGCCGGCCGCCTGCTGCGCGACGCCAAGCTGTATGAAATCGGCGCCGGCACCAGTGAGATTCGCCGGATGCTGATCGGTCGCGAACTCTTCAACGAAACCCGCTGAGGGAGCGCGCCATGGCCACCTTGCATACCCAGCTCAACCCGCGTTCGGCGGAATTTGCCGCCAATAGCGCGGCGATGCGCCAACAAGTCGATGCCCTGCACACCCTGCTCGCCCATGTGCAACAAGGCGGCGGCGCGAAAGCCCAGGAACGCCACACCTCACGCGGCAAACTGCTGCCCCGTGAGCGCATCAACCGCCTGCTCGACCCGGGTTCGCCGTTCCTCGAACTGAGCCAACTCGCCGCCCATCAGGTGTATGGCGAAGACGTGCCCGCCGCCGGGGTGATTGCCGGGATCGGCCGCGTGGAGGGCGTCGAGTGCATGATTGTCGCCAACGATGCCACGGTGAAAGGCGGTTCCTACTACCCGCTCACGGTAAAAAAACACCTGCGCGCCCAGACCATCGCCGAGCAGAACCGCCTGCCGTGCATCTACCTGGTGGATTCCGGCGGCGCCAACCTGCCGCGCCAGGACGAGGTATTCCCCGACCGCGAGCACTTCGGGCGGATCTTCTTCAACCAGGCCAACATGAGCGCCCAGGGCATCCCGCAAATTGCCGTGGTGATGGGCTCGTGCACCGCCGGCGGCGCCTATGTACCGGCCATGGCCGACGAAGCGATCATGGTGCGCCAGCAAGCCACCATCTTCCTCGCCGGACCGCCGCTGGTGAAGGCCGCCACCGGCGAAGTCGTCAGCGCCGAAGACCTTGGTGGCGCCGATGTGCACTGCAAGATCTCCGGTGTGGCCGACCACTATGCCGACAGCGATGAACACGCGTTGGCATTGGCGCGGCGCAGCGTCGCCAACCTCAACTGGCGCAAGCAGGGCCAGTTGCTGCAACGCCCGCCCGTGGCGCCGTTGTACAGCGGCGAAGAGTTGTACGGCGTGATCCCGGCCGATGCCAAACAACCGTTCGATGTGCGCGAAGTGATCGCGCGGCTGGTGGATGGTTCGGTGTTCGATGAGTTCAAGGCGCTGTTCGGCACCACGCTGGTGTGCGGTTTTGCGCACCTGCACGGCTACCCGGTTGCGATCCTCGCCAACAACGGCATCCTGTTCGCCGAAGCCGCGCAAAAAGGCGCGCACTTTATCGAGCTGGCGTGCCAGCGCGGCATTCCCCTGCTGTTTTTGCAGAACATCACCGGCTTCATGGTCGGGCAGAAATACGAAGCCGGCGGCATCGCCAAGCACGGCGCCAAACTGGTCACAGCCGTGGCCTGCGCCAAGGTGCCGAAGTTCACGGTGATCATCGGCGGCAGCTTTGGCGCCGGTAACTATGGCATGTGCGGCCGCGCCTATGACCCACGGTTCTTGTGGATGTGGCCGAATGCGCGCATCGGCGTGATGGGCGCCGAACAGGCCGCTGGCGTGCTGGTGCAGGTCAAGCGCGAGCAGGCCGAACGCGCAGGCGTGGGATTCAGTGCCGAGGAAGAAGCCGCGATCAAGCAGCCGATCCTCGACCAATACGAAACCCAGGGCCACCCCTACTACTCCAGCGCGCGCCTATGGGACGACGGGGTCATCGACCCGCTGCAAACCCGTGACGTGCTGGCCCTGGCCCTCTCTGCCGCGTTGAATGCCCCCATCGAGCCGAGCCGCTTCGGCGTGTTCCGCATGTAAATGGAGCTGTACCCCATGAGCGATTTCAACACCCTCGAACTGATCACCGACAGCCGTGGCTTTGCCACGCTGTGGCTCAGTCGTGAAGCCAAGAACAACGCGTTCAATGCCGAGATGATCCGCGAACTGATCATCGCCCTCGACCAGGTGCAGGGCGATCCCTCCCTGCGTTTTCTCGTGTTGCGCGGGCGCGGCAAACACTTCAGCGCGGGCGCCGACCTGGCCTGGATGCAGCAGTCGGCCGAGCTGGATTACCACACCAACCTGGACGACGCCCGCGAACTGGCGGAGCTGATGTACAACCTGGCCAAGTTGAAAATCCCTACCCTGGCGGTGGTGCAAGGCGCAGCCTACGGTGGCGCGCTGGGCCTGATCAGCTGCTGCGACATGGCGATCGGCGCCGATGATGCGCAGTTCTGTCTGTCGGAAGTGCGCATTGGCTTGGCCCCGGCCGTGATCAGCCCATTCGTGGTGCAGGCCATCGGTGAACGCGCGGCGCGGCGTTACACCCTGACCGCCGAGCGTTTCGGCGGCCAGCGGGCGCGGGAGATCGGCTTGCTGGCAGAGAGCTATCCGATCAGCGAGTTGGATCTGCAGGTCGAACTGTGGGTCGCCAACCTGTTGCAAAACAGCCCGGCAGCGATGCGTTCCAGCAAGGATTTGCTGCGCGAAGTCGGTAACGGCGCCCTCACACCGGCGTTGCGCCGCTATTGCGAAAATGCCATCGCCCGGATTCGCGTCAGCGCCGAAGGCCAGGAAGGCCTGCGTGCGTTCCTGCAAAAACGTACGCCGAGCTGGCAGTCCCAGGAGCCGCGTTCATGAGCACACTCACCACCGTACTGGTGGCCAATCGCGGTGAAATTGCCTGCCGGGTGATGCGCACCGCCAAGGCCATGGGCCTGACCACCGTGGCCGTGCACAGCGCCACGGACCGCGACGCGCGCCATAGCCGCGAGGCGGATATCCGCGTTGACCTGGGCGGCAGCAAGGCCACCGAGAGTTACCTGCAAATCGACAAGTTGATCGCCGCCGCCCATGCGAGCGGCGCCCAGGCGATTCATCCAGGTTATGGTTTTTTGTCGGAAAACGCCGGGTTTGCCCGCGCGATTGAGGCGGCCGGCTTGATCTTCCTCGGCCCGCCCGCCTCGGCCATTGACGCCATGGGCAGCAAATCCGCGGCCAAGGCGCTGATGGAAACTGCCGGCGTGCCGTTGGTACCGGGTTACCACGGCGAAGCCCAGGACCTGGAAACATTCCGCGACGCCTGCGCTCGCATCGGTTATCCGGTGTTGCTCAAGGCTACGGCGGGCGGCGGCGGCAAGGGCATGAAGGTGGTCGAGGAGGTCAGCCAGCTTGCCGAGGCCCTCGCCTCTGCCCAGCGTGAGGCGCTGTCCTCATTCGGCAATGGGCAGATGCTGGTGGAGAAATACCTGCTCAAGCCGCGCCATGTGGAAATCCAGGTGTTTGCCGACAGACACGGCCACTGCCTGTACCTCAATGAGCGCGACTGCTCGATCCAGCGCCGCCATCAAAAGGTCGTCGAAGAAGCACCGGCGCCGGGGTTGAGCGTTGAACAGCGCAAGGCCATGGGCGAAGCCGCCGTGCGCGCGGCCCAGGCCATCGGTTATGTCGGCGCCGGCACCGTGGAATTCTTGCTGGATGCGCGCGGCGAATTCTTCTTTATGGAGATGAACACGCGCCTGCAAGTGGAGCATCCGGTGACCGAGGCAATTACCGGCCTCGACCTGGTGGCCTGGCAGATTCGTGTCGCCCAGGGCGAAGCGCTGCCCATCACGCAAGCGCAGGTGCCGCTGGTCGGCCATGCGATTGAAGTGCGCTTGTATGCCGAAGACCCGGCCAATGATTTCCTGCCAGCGACCGGGCACCTGGCGCTGTACCGCGAATCGACAGCAGGTCCTGGGCGTAGGGTGGACAGCGGCGTCGCCCAAGGCGATAGCGTGTCGCCCTTCTACGACCCGATGCTCGGCAAGCTGATTGCCTGGGGCGAAGACCGTGAACAGGCGCGCCTGCGCTTGCTGAGCATGCTTGATGAGTTTGCCGTCGGCGGGCTCAAGACCAACCTGGGCTTTTTGCGGCGCATCGTCGGCCATCCGGCGTTTGCGGCGGCTGAATTGGATACGGGGTTTATCCCGCGTTATCAGGATGAACTGCTGCCAGAGCCGGGTGCGTTGAGCGATGGGTTCTGGCAGGCGGCCGGTGCGGCCTTTATGCAGAGCTTGCCGGTGGGCGATGGGCCGTGGGCTGACACCCGTGGTTTTCGTGCCGGGCTGCCTGCCGAGGTGTCCCTGCATTTGCGCTGCAATGGCCAGGACCGGCTGGTGACGCTGGCGGCAGAAACGGCGACGTTGCGCGACGAACAATTGTGGATCGAGCACCAGGGCGTGCGTCGCGCGCATCTGGCGGTGCGCAGCGGCGATACCTTGTACCTGCGTTGGGAGGGCGAGGTGCACGCGGTCAGCCTGTTCGATCCGATTGCGGCGGTGGAGGCCAACCAGTCTCACCAGGGTGGCCTCACGGCGCCGATGAACGGCAGCATCGTGCGGGTGCTGGTCGAGGTCGGCCAAACCGTGGACGCCGGCACGCAACTGGTGGTGCTGGAGGCGATGAAAATGGAGCACAGCATACGTGCGCCCCAGGCGGGCGTGGTCAAGGCACTGTTCTGCCAGGAAGGCGAAATGGTTGCTGAAGGTTGCGCGCTGGTGGAACTCGACACGGCGGGCTAGAACTTCGCCGTGGCCTGCACCACCACGCCGAGGATGCGGCAATCGTCGGTGAGCAGCAGCTTCGGGTACGTCGGATTGAGCGGCACCAGGTACAGCTGGCCGCTCTCTTTCATCAACTGGCGAAAGGTTGCCTGTGGGCTGTCGGCCCATCGGGCAACCACCAGCTTGCCCGGTTCGGCGGTGATGGCCGGGTCCACCAGGATCATCATCCCCGCGCTGATGCTCAGGCCACTGGGCGCGGTCATGGCATCGCCCGTGACCGGCAGCCAGAACGCTTCGCCTTGGGCGTGGTAATCCGTCAGCTCGAAGCGTGGCGTGCCATAGGTGGCACGTTCTTCACGGGCTTCGCACAGGCCGCTCCAATCGCTGACCGGGTAGCGGAAATACGGGTTGTAGTGGTTCGTCGCGCCGGGTTCCTCGGCGGACCGTTCGCGAATCTGCAACGAGACCTCCAGGTAGCCCAGGCCCAGCTCCGCCAGCACCCTGTTCATGTCCGCCACGCTCGGCACGCGTCGTTTGGCCAGCCAGTGGCCGACCCCGCCCTGGGTCATGCCCAAGCGCTCGGCCAACTCGGTCTGCGTGACCTTGGGGTGTTTCATGTTGGCTTTGACCAACGCTATCCATTTATCCATGGGGCCTGACAATACGTGAGGTATTTTCCCGGGCAATAAACAGTTTGTAGTAATCCATAAAACGACATAAATACGATACGTACTATCATCGGACATAAGGTTTTCGACACCCAACCGGAGTACCGCCCCTTATGAACACAAGCCCGAATTCTCTGCCCGACTTACCCGAAACCGCAGATATTCTCGACATGCGCAGCAGTGGCGCCGCCCAGCGCGCGCTGGACTATTACTTGAAAGAAGAGGTGTCGATACCCGGCGCGGACGACAGCTTCTTCAGCATCAAACCCGGCATCAGCCACGAGGATGCATTGATCCACGCCTCGGACCTGTTGCGCAGCGCCGCAGCCACCGCCTATGAATCGGCGAGCAGCCACCAAGGCAACAACCGCGACCTGGCGTTTTCAGTGGTGTATTTGATTGATATGGCGAAGGCGATGGTGGAGCGATCGTTGCGTGCGCCGCAGGCCCAGGCAAACGTTTAACAGGCGCAAAGGAAAAATATTTCTATCCCGACGATAAAAACATTTGACTTGCAAATGATAATGATTATTATTGGACCTAACTGATCGCGAGATCAGTCGATAGACCAAGGGACCTTAGGTCGGACTCTTGGAATATCTCCTCATCAGGCTAATCACGGTTTTTGACCCGGCTCTTTGGCCGGGTCTTTTTTTTGCCAGTTTCCCTGGCATGGCTTCAGGCTAATGAAGACTGTGTGTTGCTTGATGGCGCGCATGGTAGCAAAAGACCATCGCCAAAAGAAAGCCGAACGAACGCTCTAGGTCGGATCTTTGCGAATTAGCGCTTGAGAATCAATCTCATAGATTCTAAGCTGCTGGCGCGTCAAGGACGACGCCCCCTCCTCTCTGCAACAATTTTGCATCAAGATTTTGCCTGGCTCCTGTGTAAGATATCCGCCACAACACTCATATTCAGGCAACCAGACTATGACCGTGGCCTTGACCTCCATCAGGATCAGTACCGACTTCGACAGTGGCAATATCCAGGTGCTTGACGCCAGCGATGCCTATCAGTTGCTGCTCGCCATCAAACCCGACACCCGCAGCGCACATTTCCAGTGGTTTCACTTCAAGGCCGAAGGCATGCATGTGGGCCACACCCACACCTTCCGCCTGAGCAACGCGAGCCAGTCGTCCTATAAACACGCCTGGAGCGGTTACAACGCCGTCGCCTCCTATGACCATATCAACTGGTTCCGCGTGCCCACGCGCTTTGACGGCGAGCTCCTGCACATCAGCCTCGAAACCCGCGAAAAACATGCGTGGATTGCCTATTTCGAGCCCTACAGCCGCGAACGCCACGACTGGCTGATCGGCCAAGCCTTGAGCCGCGCCGGCACCCAGTTGCTGGCCACCGGTAAAAGCGTCGAGGGCCGTGACATTCAGTTACTGCGCCGTGGCAAAGGCGGCGAAGGCCGACGCAATATCTGGATCATTGCCCAGCAGCATCCCGGTGAGCACATGGCCGAATGGTTTATGGAAGGCATCATCGAGCGCCTGCAACAGGACGGTGACAGCGAACTGAAAAAACTGCTGAAAGTCGCCGACCTTTACCTGGTACCCAACATGAACCCGGATGGCGCGTTCCATGGCCACTTGCGCACCAACGCCATGGGCCAGGACCTCAACCGTGCCTGGCAGAGCGCCAGCCAGGAGATCAGCCCGGAAGTGCTGTTCGTCCAGCAACAGATGGAGAAATACGGCGTCGACCTGTTCCTCGACATCCATGGCGACGAAGAAATCCCCTACGTCTTCACCGCCGGCTGCGAAGGCAACCCAGGCTACACGCCACGTATCGAAGCACTGGAAAAACACTTCCGCAGCCACCTGAGCGCCCTCACCCGCGACTTCCAGACCACCCACGGATACACCCGCGACTTGCCGGGTGAGGCCAACATGACCCTGGCCTGCAATGCCGTTGGTGAACAGTACGACTGCCTGTCGCTGACCCTGGAAATGCCCTTCAAGGACAACGACGACGCGCCCAACCCCCACACCGGCTGGTCGGGCAAACGCTCGATGCAATTGGGCAAGGACGTGCTGAGCACCGTCGCCGATATCGTCGGCGTGTTGCGCTGATTTTGGATGGGTTGAGCGAGCACGCCCGCTCAACCCAGATCAGTCCTTGGTCCCCGTCATGCTTTGCAATACGCCATCACGGCGAATCAACCCATGGAACAACGCCGCCGCCAGGTGCAACAGCACCGTCAGGAACAACAGATAGGCGAGAAACCCGTGGGCCTTGCGCAACACCGCGAACAACGGCGCATTCGCCGCCACCAGCGCGGGCAACTGCACCGAGCTGCTGAGCATCACCGGATCGCCCGCCGCTGAAATCATCGCCCAGCCCAGCAGCGGCAACACCAGCATCAACCCGTACAACACCAAGTGCGACGCCTTGGCTGCCAGCACTTGCCACAGCGGCAAGTCGGCGGGCAACGGCGGCTGGCGCGTGGAAAAACGCACCACCAGCCGCACAATCACCAACGCCAGGATCGCAATCCCCAAAGGCTTGTGCAGATGGATCAACCACGCATGGCGCTCCGACACCGATGCCGCCAACCCGGCCCCGATAAACAGCATGGCGATGATCATCAGCGCCATCAGCCAGTGCAGCAGACGCGCCAAGGGTGCAAAAAAACGCGGTTGGGCATTCATGGCTTCGACTCCTGAGGGGCGCTGTGCAGCGCACTGACTTCACCGGCACGACGCAGGTAGGAACTGGCATATGCCGCTGAACGTGCGGCCAGCAGCGGGTCATTGGAGGCTTCGATGCCGCTGGGCAGAATCAGCGGATCAAAGTTGATGTCGCGGCAATCGCCCTCCGCCTGCGGCTGGCTGCTCTGCAACACCAACGTCCCTGCGTTCAGCACCTTATGCTCGCCCGGCCAGGTCTTGCTCGCGTCGTCCAGTGGGTCACCGGGGTTGGCCAGGGTCATGTTCAACTGCCAACGCAGCGGCCCTGCAGCCAGGCGTTGCACCAGGTCCTTTTCGAGAAAATCGGCACCGGCCGGCGCAGTGTCACCTGCTGCATCCTGACGCTGCGGCACCACCTCCCAGCGCACCGCCTGGCGCTTGCCATCGGCACCCACCAGATAAAACGCATTAATTCCGTTGTAGGTTTCTGTCGCGTAACTGGCCGACGGCTTGGCGGTCTTGACCCACGCCAGGAACGCCGCCGTCTCCGGGTGCGCGGCAAAAAACGCAGGCATGCTTGAAGGATTCGGCTTGCCAGTAGCCGGGTCCGGCGCCCCTGCCTTGAGCATCGCGTAAAACGCCTCAGGCGTACCCACAGGGAACACTGGCATGCTGTTCATCCCCGTGCGCCATTGCTGGCCGTTGGCCTGGCTGAACTGCACGGCAAAACTGCGGATCGGCACGCTGCTGTCCGGCGCATAGGGGTTACCGCTGGGCAACGCAAAACGGCCGACCACCGGGGTTTTAGCCGCGCTGAACACCTGGGCGCTGGAGTACGCGCGGGCTTGTGCACTGCTCTCGAAATACCCGGCGACACACACGCCCTTGGCATGATTGCGCCGGAAACCCGGGTGTACACCGTTATTGGTTTCCAAGGCATTGACCAAGGTTTTTGGCCGCAAGCGCTGTGGGTCGAGCGTGCCGTTGACGTAGGCAAATGCCCCGGCTACCAGCGTAACCACGGCACCAATACCGGCCAGGCGTGCGATCAGGCTCGCGGTACTCAGCGCAGGACGGGGCGGTGAAGAGTGATCTACCATGAAGGAGCTCCAGGGCCAGAGGCCTTAGGGGGTGGAACATAAGGTCGGAGCATTAAGACGAACGCCGACCCGCTCTATTCCCCCGCCTATGATTTATTTCCCCGGAGCTGGAATAACCGCCAACGCCGGACGTCTCTCTAGTCCCAGCGTAGTGACCAACCCGACTCCCATGCATGAACTCGACGAAGCGTTACGTGAACTCATCCCCAGGCTACGGCGCTTTGCCGTGTCCCTGACCCGTAACGCCAGCAGCGCCGACGACCTGGTGCAGTCCACCCTGGAACGGGCCATCACCCGCTGGGCCGACAAGCGCAGCGAAGGCGATTTGCGTGCCTGGCTGTTTTCGATCCTCTACCGCCAGTTCCTCGACGCCCACCGCCGCAGCCGTCGCTACGCGCGCATGCTTGAGTTTTTCAGCGGCCGCGACGACGCGCAGCCGTCGGTGGAACGCACGGTCATCGCACAATCCACCCTGCAAGCCTTCGACCGCCTCAACCCCGAACAGCGCGCCCTGCTGCTGTGGGTGTCGGTCGAAGGCTTGAGCTACAAGGAAGTCGCCGACATCCTTGAGGTGCCCATCGGCACCGTGATGTCGCGCCTGTCCCGCGCGCGCCAAGCCTTGCGTCAACTCAGTGATGGCGAAATTGCCAGCCCTTCCCTGCGGATACTCAAATGATCAGCCTGCCCCCCAGCGAACGCGATTTGCATGCCTACGTCGATCACCAGCTTCTGGACAGCGATCGCCGTGTGCTCGACACCTATCTGGCCGCCCACCCCGACGTTGCCGCCCAGGTCCATGCCTGGCAGCAGGATGCGCAGTTGCTGCGCGCCGCACTCGGCGGCGCCCTGCAACAGCCGGCCAACCCAGAGTTGGACCCGGCGCAGATTCGCCAACGCCTCAAGCACCAATCCCGCCGGCATTTCGCTACAGCGGCAGTGCTGTTGATCGCCGTCAGCCTCGGCGGCATTGGCGGTTGGCAGGCGCGCGAAGCGACGCAACCGGCCCTGGTGCCGATGGCCGATGCCATGCAGGCCTACCGCCTGTTTGCCCAGGACGGTGTGCTGCCCGCCGACTATCACGTCCAAGACGGCGGCAGCATGCAAGCCTGGCTGGATCGCTATTTCAGCCAGGCCAGCCGCCTGCCGGACTTGAGTGCAGCGGGCTACGCGCCGGTCAGCGGGCGCTTGCTGAGCACCGACCAGGGCGCGGCGGCGATGGTGTTGTATGAGGATCAACAAGGGCGGCGGGTCAGTTTCTACATTCGCCCACCGGGCCCGGACAACGGTTTCCTGCCCCGTGGCAGCCGCAGTGCCGATGGCTTGCAGGCCGATTACTGGTCCGGCGGCGGCTACAACTATGCGATGGTCAGCCCCGTGAATCAGCCGGCGCCCGCGCTGCAAAAGCTCTAGAAGCCGACATCCAGCACCACGTTATCCAGGTAGGTGCCCCCGGGCGGCGTGGCCTGGTCGGTGTAGATTTTGGCGTTGTAGTTAAAGCCCTGGCTGCCGGTACCCAGGCCGTTGCCGGGGTTGATGTCCGCCGTGGCACTGGCCCGCCGCGCCGCGCCGACGCTGCCCCAACGGGTGGTGCCAGCGCTGACAAAGATGTCGTAGGCCAAATAGTTGCTGCCGGAAATCATCCGGCGGCGCCCGCCGACGCTGACCGGCTGCTGCCCATCGCTGAGGCCGACGGTGTAGGCGCTGCCCTTGGTGCAATTGACGCTGGCCTGGCCGTTGACGGTGGCAAACCCACTGACCACCGGGGCACTGCCGAAGGCGATAGCCGGCGTGGTGATCAGGCAGTCGTTGGTCACCAGCATGCTGACCGTCAGCGCCTGCGTGCCAGTGCCACTGTCGCGGCCCAGGCAAATGCCGAGCAGGTTGATGCTTGAACAGTAGTTCCAGGTCCACAGAATGCTCAGGGTTTCGCTGTACAGGCCGGCCGCCACGTTGCTGCCGGCGACACTGCGCAGATACAGCGGCAAGGTCTTGGTGCCTGGGCCGAACACCAACCCGTAGCTCTGGGCGATACCGCTACTGCCGCCAAAGTCGAACGTGGTGCCTCGCGTAATGGGATACGTCGTGGAGTTGTTGCCATAGATCGTATAGGGGATCACATCACCGGTCGGCCCCAGCAGGCCGCCCTGAGTCGACCCCGTGATCTTTGCGGTGAATTGGTCGCCACTGCCGAGTATCGACAGCAACAGCGGGGTGCAACTCAGGCCGGCGTTGGTGGTGGAACTGAGCTGCGCCGTGGCAAGCACCGACATCGAACTCACCGGGCCAAAGCTGGCCGGCGAAGTGGCAACCGCGCTGCACGCGGCGTGCACCTGCGTCGACACACCCAGGCTCACCGCCACCCACAGACTCCACAACCATTCCTTGCCCCGCACACGCATGCTCCTTAATTCATTGACACACCAGCGGCCCGATCAGAGGCACCTGCGCCTGCGTGATGTCCAGGTCGAAGGTGGCCTGGCAGCTTTGCCCGCCACTGAGGGTGACTTGCAGCGTGTTATGCGCCGCGAGGTTCTCCAGGTAGACCAAACCGTCCCAGCCGACCACCGCCAACCCCGCGCTTTGTTCATGCCGCACCTGGCTGCCGAGGGGCAAGTCCTGATGCTGGCCATCCACCAGGGTGATGCTGGCCGCCACCACCCGGCGCACCGGAAACTCCAACAGGTAACCACTGCCCCGGCGCACCGCCACCCGTTGTTCAACGTTGGCCACTTGCACGTTGGTGGGGAAGTTCAACGGGTCGATCTCATATTTTGCGCGGTAGTAGGCGCTGCTCCACGGCACCAACAAATGCCCATTGCGATCGGTCTCGCCGACCACCTGGTTCTCGTAGCGCACGGGCACCCCGGCAAACCCGCCAGTGCTTACCACCACAAAGGCATCGTTGACCTGGTTGGCGACAAAGAACTCCTTGTCCATCCACACCAGCGACCCGGCCGCGTCGGCCCAGCGCGTTTGTGCGTCACGCGTGCCATACACGCCGGCCTGCAACTGCACGGACTGCAAGCGCCAGGTCAGGTCGGCCTGGCGATAGGTCGGCGCATCGCCGCTGGCATAGCCCAGGTTGAAACCCACCCCGCCACCGGCCGGCACGGCGCGGCTGTAATTCACCCGTTGTTGCACCTGCCCGCTGTTGCTGCGCTCGCTGCCCAGGCTGAGGCTGCCGTAGACGTCGAACGGGATGATCAGTTGCCCTTGCACGGCCCAGTTGCTGTCACCGATCTCGCGGTTGGCCGACAGGTAGAAGCTGGTGTTGCGCCACAGCGATTTGCTCCACGTCAGGTTCAGCAGGCGGGTGCGCGAATCGTCCGCCGCCTGCACATCGAAATAGCCCACGCCGAGGCTGCCAAAGTCATTCATGTTCAGGCTCAGCGTCACCTGCTCGCTGCGCTTGCTGAGGCTGGCGTACGGGGTGTCGATCAGGGTCAGGTCGGCGTATTGGTCACGGCGCTCGACCCGCTGGTAGGACAGGCTGTAATGCTGGCTGCTGTATTGATAGCCCAGGCTCAGTTGCTGGCCCGAACCGCCGTCGAACTGGCTTTGGCTGATGGCGGTGTTGAGCACGCCGAAGTTGCCCAGGCGCAGGTTGCCACCCACGCCGCCGAGGGTCAGGTCATTGGACGCTTCGGCATGGCTTTCCACGGTCAACGCATCCGACAACCCGTAGCGGAAGGTGCCGCTGGCCACGCCGGGGCCGTAGCCGAAGTCGCGCACGGTGTAGTCGCGGCGCAGATTACCGGCCGACAGGGAAAAATCCGCCAGGCCTTTTTGTAGCAACGAGCTGGTGACATAGAACGGCACCGTGGTGGACACCTGCCGTCCGAGGGCATCGGTGGTGACCACCACGGCTTCGCCGGCACCGTTGATAAACGGCACGTTGGTCAAGGTGTAAGGCCCAGGCTGCAGGTCGGCGCTGCTGGATTTGTAGCCGTTGATAAACAGGTCGACCGACGACGGCACCGCCGCTTCCCCGGCGAACTGCGGCAACGGGTAGGTCACCAGGTCCGGGCGCACGCCGAAGTCGCGGGACAGCTGCACCCCGCCCAGGCGCACCGAGTTGCTCCAGGGCAAGGCACCGCTGATCACGTCGCCCGCCTCGTAGGTCAGCAGGCGCTCATCGTCGGAGAAACGCCAGGTGGTGTCATAGCGCCGGTAGCCATTATTGAACGTGCTGTCCTGGGGCTCGCGGCCGATGGTCGTGCGGTATTGGCCGGTGTTGGACAGCGTGCCCCAGGTATCGAACAGGCGCACTTCGTTGAAGATGCCCAGGTAGGTGCTGCTGTCATCGGTGTCGTTGAGGTAGGCATCGTAATTGAGCAAGGCGCCAAAGCTCGTCATCGCCTGGGTGCGCGGGTAGTTGTTGCGATTGCCGATAAACTGCGCCGGCAACCAGCTCGCCGGCACGTTGAGCAGCAGGCGCTGGGCCTGGCTGTCGTAGTCGCTGTGCAGGCCTGGCACCTTATCCAGGTCGACCTCCACCGGCACTTCGCCCGGCAGCTTCATGCCGATCTCCTGCAACACGCTCGCCGGCAGAAACAGCCCACCCGCACGCTGGCTGACGGCAACCACACGGCCGGTATCCTGCTGGTTGACCACCAGTTCCAGGAACAACTGTGCATCGGCGACAGCCTCCATACTGCTGGGCGGCGGCGGCAACGGCGCAGCCAGGCCCAGCGGTGCAAACACCAGGCCCGACACGCCGCCCACTACCCATACCGACCGCCATAGACAACGAGCCCAAACCTGGCTCACCAAGGCTTTGTGTCCATCAATGGACATCTCCATCCGTTAAAACCCGGGGCTATTCCCTGCCCTGTCGCGCCTGCTCTACCGACCCGGCGCCAGGCTCTCCACTTGGGTGCCGCCGTTGACCCGCAGCTGTAATGGCTGGTCGGCCGGCAAGCCGTCCGGCACTTGCCAGCGCATGGTCGCCCCCGGCAACACGTAGCCCATCAGGCCCTCAACCAGCGGGCGTGACTGGCCACCCTGCTTGAAGCTGGCATCCGTCAGGCGCGCATGCACGGCGCCCTGGTTATGCATCTCCACATAGTTGCGGCCAGCGACGCTGATCTTCCTCCAACTCAGATCCGGTTTGCCGGCCGTTTTAGGGTCACGGTCGCGGGCGCCATCAACCTTGCTCCAAAGGCCTGGGCCGTAAGCGAACAACGGCACCGAATAGCGCATCTGAAAGCGCACCGCCGCTGCAGTCTTGCCGTCCGCCGCAGTCACTACGGGCTCCGCAGAGGGGATCTCATCGATGATGATGCGATACGCCAGCTCCTGGCCTGGCGGCACTTCCTTGGTGCGGGTCAAGCGCACCAACTGCTTTTGCCCCGGCGCGATCTTCGCCACCGGCGGGCTGCCGATCACATCGCGCTGGTTCTGGTATTGCTCGTCAAACCCGCTCTGCGTCCAGGCAAATACGCGGATCTGCAGGTTGGCCGTCTCTGTACCGCGATTTTCCAACCACAACGCACTGGCCTGTTGATCGGCCTCCAGCACCGGGTCAATCGGCCAGATCAGCACCGAACTGGCCGCCTGCACCTGCCCCGCCACCCCCAACACACCGAACAAACCCGCTACCCACCATTGCCGGGAAGCTGCATACATAGATCCCACTCCTTATGCCATTCGCCTTACCACGTCAGCTGCACCTGCAGCGTGTCGCTGTACGTCCCCCCAGGCGTATTGCCCGGTAGCTGCACCCGGCCGTAAATCGGCAAGGTGATGTTGTTCGCGTTGGCATAGGCCACGCTGACGCTCTGGCTGATGCCCAGGCTCTGGCTCAGCGCCGCATCACGAAACAGCTGATACGCCACCTTCGCCGTGCCGCTGTTGAGCTGCATCCGCCGCCCGCCGCTGTTATACAAACCGCCATCGACCGTCATGCTCAACGCCACCCCTGGCGTGCACTGCAAGACGACCGAGTTGGCCAGCGCCACCGACGCGGTGCTGGTCGCCAGCGCCGAATAACTGCCGAACGCCAGGCTGCCGTAATTACTGCCACCGCTGACCACCAGGCACCCCGGAGTGATCGTCGCACTGACCTGGAACGACTGGCTGGTCACGGCCAACAGCGACACCGGCATCCCCCAACCGATGCACAGCGCGACCCATCCCGCCCATTTCATGGCAGTTAAAACGTCAGGGTCACATTGATCGTATCGGTATACGTGCCCGCCGGCAGCCCCGCCTTGCCGGTGGCTTTACCGTAGATATTCACGGCCTGGGCCACACCCGTACTGGCGGCGAGAGGGATGACCCCGCCGATGGCCACCAGGTTCGAGTGGCCGCTGTCGGTATAAAGATCGTAAGGCACGTAGTTGGCAACGCCGTCGAACAATGCGCGGGTGCCGCCGGTGGACTTGCCGTCATTGGCGCCACCAGCTACGGTCAGTGTCGGCGAGGTGCCGGCCGAGCACAGGATCGACAACGCGCCACCGCCGCCGCCCAGGACCTGGCCCGAAGACTCGGTAAACAAGCTGTTAGAGGCGCCGAAGGTCAATGCGCCGAAGCTCATCCCCCCGGTGGCCGCCGCGCCGTTGACCTGGCAGCTGCTGGTCAGCACCAGGGTCGCGCCAATCGTCCCGGCCACCGTGGCCGCCTGTGACCCCGACACCCACGCCAGTGCCAGTAATGGAAAAACAACCTTGGATACACGTGCATGCATGATCTTCATCCTCATGGTTTACCAATCCAGAGTCACCGTCAGGGTGTCTGTATAAATGCCGGCCGGTAGGGCCCTGGTATTCGCCACCACCGAGCCGAATACCGGAATCGGTACTTGGGTGCCCCGGGTCACGACGAAATTGCGTTGCTGGCCGATGCTGTAGGCGCTGCGCCCCAATGCATCAGCCGACAAACGATAGGGAATGGTCTGGCGCCCATTGCTCAGGCGCCGGGTAGTGCCATCACCGTTGACGCCGCCGTCGATGGTCACCGTGAAGCTGCTCACCAGCGACGGATTGCAGGACACGGCCAGCGGCGCCTTCTCGCCATCGGTTACACCGCTGGTCAAGCGGTTGTCCCAGGTCGGCCCATGGCTGCCGAAATCCAGCACGGCCGAGCCACTGTCCGGGGTCACCGGGGTGGTGTCGGCGCCTTTGCTCACTTCGCAACTGGCGGTAATCACCAGACGCGCGTGGATCTGCCCGGTGACCGCCGCCTGCGCGTCATCCGCCAGCAGCAACAAGCCACCCATTGCCACAAGGGCCAAGCCGCGACTCACCATGTGACCGTGACCTTGAGCAGGTCGGAATAACGCCCAACGACGGGAATATCCTTGAGCGGTTCAATACGACCGTAGAGGGGCAAATCGACGCTGCCGGAATCCGGCACCCGACCGCTGAGCGGCACGTCCACCGACAATGGGACGCGCCGTGCGGCGTCGGCATAAATGCGATAGGGAATGGGTTTGCTCGAAGGGGCAACGGCGCTCAGGTAACGCACTTCGCCGGTGCCACCATGCAGGCCGCCGTCAACGCGCATCTGATAGGGCGTGTCGGGGTTGCACTCCAGGCGCGGCTGGCGTTGGCTGATCAAGGCCGCACTCAAGGGCCCGGCCGGGTCGTCCAGACGCGGGCCGCTGCCAAAATCCAACACGCCCAGTTGCTCGATGCCCGCCTCGCGGGTGATACCCACCAACTGGCAACCCCGCTGCACGTCGATGCGCACTTCGACCTGAAGCTGCGCAGCGTACGCCGTGGTGCAGAGCATCGCGCTTATGACTGCCAATACTGCTCGTCCCTTCACTGCCCCAAATCCTTGTACAGGGGTGACTGCTGTGTATGAGCCTAGTCAGTCAGGGGGAAACTGCCAGCTCACCGGGCAACGCAGACGTGTCATGCTTTTTCGAGATAACGCGAGGCCCCCTTCTGTATTGGTCAAAACGCGAAGACAACCCTAAAGTAGGCGACCACCGGTAGACAGAGTGATTCCCATTGGCCGCGCTTTCACTGATCCGTCGCTTGCTCGGTAAAAAAACCGTGCCCCACGACGCCTCGCCTATCACCACGTTCTTTGCGCAAAAAGCCGCACAACAGGGCTATACCCTCAGCGCCGGGCAAACCCGCGCCATCAGTGCCCTGGCCCGCGAATCCCGGCACCTGCTGGCACGCCAGCCGACCCGCAGCCTGTACCTGCACGGTCCGGTGGGGCGCGGCAAAAGCTGGCTGCTGGACGGTTTTTTCCAGGCGCTGCCGATGGCCGAAAAGCAGCGTGTGCACTTCCACGATTTCTTTGCGCGGTTGCACCGGGGCATGTTCAAGCACCGTGCACAGGACGATGCCCTGGCGGTGACCCTGGATGAGCTGCTGGCCGGTTGCCAGGTGCTGTGTTTCGACGAGTTCCACGTGCATGACATCGGCGATGCCATGCTGATCAGCCGGCTGTTCAAGGCGCTGTTTCAGCGCGGTGTGTGGGTGCTGGTCACCTCCAACTACCCGCCCGCTGGCCTGCTGCCCAACCCGCTGTACCACCAACGGTTCAAGCCGGTGATCGACCTGATCGCCGCGCGCATGGACGTGTTGGAAGTCAGCTCGCCCGAGGACTTCCGCAGCCTGCCCCAAGCCCACAGCACGCAACGTTTCACCGCCGGGCACTACCTGTGGCCAGGCACCGCGAGCCAACGGGAAGCGCTCGGCCTGCCTGCCGCGGATTGCCCGGCGCTGCCCCTGATCGTCGGCAACCGCCAGTTACAATGCCGCAGGCTTCAGGGGCGCACCATCGCCTTCACCTTCAACGACCTGTGCGAGCAGCTCACGGCGGTGATGGACTACCTGCTGCTGTGCCACGACTTCGACCACTGGATCATCGACGGCCTGCCCGCGCTGGCGGATTGCCCGATTGCCGTACAACAGCGCTTTATCAACCTGGTGGACGTGCTCTACGACAGGGACAAGCACCTGATCCTGATCGGCGAACAGCCCCTTGAACAAGCCTTGCACGGCCAGGCCATCGACCTTGCGCGCACCGCAAGTCGCCTCGGACAATTGCAAAAGAGCCGCGCGCAACCGCTATCATGAGCACCATTTACGCCCCGTTGCCCAGAGATCGCGCCATTCATGCATACCCTCGCCCAACTCAAGGCCGGCCAATTGGCCGGTATCACGCGTCTGGACCTGTCCTGCGGGCTGACCGAGTTCCCCCGGGAAATCTTCGAGCTGGCCGACTCCCTGGAAATCCTCAACCTCAGCGGCAACGCCCTGAGTCGACTGCCCGACGACCTGCACCGCCTGCCGCACCTGCGCGTGCTGTTCTGCTCCGATAACGCCTTCACCGAACTGCCCGAATGCCTGGGCCAGTGCGCCACGCTGAGCATGGTCGGCTTCAAGGCCAACCAGATCACCCGCGTGCCCGCCGCCGCGCTACCGCCACGGTTGCGCTGGCTGATCCTCACCGACAACCAGATCAGCCAGTTGCCCGTTGAACTGGGCGAGCGGCCCTTGCTGCAAAAGCTGATGCTGGCCGGCAATCACCTGACGCAATTGCCGGAAAGCCTGGCCAACTGCCATAACCTTGAACTGCTGCGCATCGCCTCCAACCGTTTCACCCGCCTGCCCGAGTGGCTGCTGGCGCTGCCAAGCCTGACCTGGCTGGCGTATGCGGGGAACCCGGTGGAAATGGCGGTGCAGCTGTCTGACGATGACAGCACGCCAGACATTCCCTGGTCCGAGCTGGAATTGGCCGAAGTACTTGGAGAAGGCGCCTCGGGGGTGATCCACAAGGCCCTGTGGAAGCCCTCGGGGCAATCCGTCGCGGTAAAACTCTACAAAGGCACCATCACCAGCGACGGCTCGCCGCTGCACGAAATGCAGGCGTGCATCGCCGCCGGGCTACACCCCAACCTGATCAAGGTGGAAGGCCGTGTCGTCGGCCACCCCGATGATCAGGCCGCGCTGGTGATGGACCTGATCGCCCCCAGCTACCGCAACCTCGCCGCCCTGCCGAGCCTGGCGTCGTGTACCCGCGACGTCTACGCGCCGGGCACGCTGTTCAGCCTGGACGTGGCCTTGCGCATGGCGCGGTGCATTGCGTCAGTGGCCGCGCACCTGCACCGCCATGGCATCACTCATGGCGACCTGTACGGCCACAACATTCTGTGGAATGAGGCCGGCGATTGCCTGCTCGGGGATTTTGGCGCGGCGTCGTTCCATGCCACGGCGGACACCTTGGAAACCAGGGCATTGCAGCGTATTGAAGTGCGCGCGTTTGGGGTGTTGCTGGGGGAATTGCTGGAGCGGGTTGAGGCGGGGGTGAGTGAAGAGCTGGTGGCACTGCGCGAGCGTTGCTGTCAGTCGGATGTGCTGGCGCGTCCTGGCTTCGAAGAAATCGAAGCCCTGCTCAAATCTGCCTGACAAAACCCAATACAACTGTGGGAGCTGGCTTGCCTGCGATAGCGGTGGGTCAGTTTGCATATCAGCAGCTGATAGACCGCTATCGCAGGCAAGCCAGCTCCCACATGTTGGACTGTGTTGATTCAGTTAGAAATCAGCCAGCCAGGCCGACGAACATATCCTGCACGTCGTCGTGGTTGTCCAGGCCTTCCAGGAACGCCTCGACTTCAGCCATCTGCTCATCGGTCAAACCGCTCACCGGGTTCTTCGCGATGTAGCCCAGCTTGGCCGACAGCACGGTGAAACCCTGCTCCGGCAGCGCTTTCTGCACGGCATCCAGGTCGGTGGTCTCGGTGATGAACAAGGTGGTGCCTGCTTCTTCGCCGTCTTCGAAATCCTGGGCGCCGGCTTCGATGGCGGCCATCTCGGGATCAGCGTCCGGGGTATCTGGCGAGGCTTCGATCAGGCCGACGTGGTTGAAGTCCCAGGCCACGGAGCCGGAAGCGCCCAGTTGGCCCTTGCGGAACGCCACGCGGATTTCCGCCACGGTGCGGTTGATGTTGTCGGTGACGCACTCGACGATCAACGGCACCTGGTGCGGCGCGAAACCTTCGTAGGTCACGCGGTGGTACTGCACGGTTTCACCCAGCAGGCCTGCGCCTTTCTTGATGGCGCGGTCCAGGGTTTCCTTGGGCATCGAGGCCTTTTTGGCCTGTTCCACCACCAGTCGCAGGTGGGCGTTGGTGGCGGTGTCGGCACCGTTGCGGGCGGCGATGGTGATTTCTTTCACCAGCTTGCCGAAGATCTTGCCCTTGGCATTGGATGCCGCTTCTTTATGTTTGACTTTCCACTGTGCGCCCATGACTCACTCTCTAATATCCATGGCGCCGAGACGTCTACTGGCCGGCGCTTTGGGGGCAGAGTTTATAGGGCAAAAACGCAACGTTCCACCAAAAAACCGTCAGGGCGCCAACTCGAAAAACGCCTGGATCAGGCGCAACGAGCGAC
Source organism: Pseudomonas sp. Marseille-Q1929 (assembly GCF_017316265.1). Taxonomy (NCBI): domain Bacteria; kingdom Pseudomonadati; phylum Pseudomonadota; class Gammaproteobacteria; order Pseudomonadales; family Pseudomonadaceae; genus Pseudomonas; species Pseudomonas sp. Marseille-Q1929. The sequence continues at coordinate 61,169 of NZ_JAFLWU010000014.1, read as the reverse complement.
GCCGTTCCAGGCAGCCGAGCATATGCCGGTTGACCAACCCGGCGCCTTGCAAGGCAATCGCCTTGACGCGCGGGTCCGGGCTGACCTCCATGGATGACACCACGCCCACCCCCAATTCAGCGGCGACGGCTTCGGTCACCGCCTCGCGGCTGTCCAGTTCCAGCAACACCTTGGGCGCCACCGCCGCCGCCTGGCAGGCATCATCAAAGGTGCGCCGAGTGATGGAGCTGGGCTCGCGCAGCACCATGATCTGCTCATGCAATTGCTCCAGGCGAATGCCCGCCGCCTGCGTGGCCCAGGCATGGTTGACGGGTACCAGCGCGCAGATGCGTGACTCGCCCAGCGCCTGCAGATGCAGGCCATTGCGCGGCTCCACCCCGGTAAGAACCGCCACATCCGCATGCTCCGACAGCAACGCCGCCAGGGTTTCCTGGGCATTGCCCAGGCGCAGGTTGACGGTGATGCCGGGGTAACGCGCGCGCAGGCTGGCGATCATCGGCATCACCAGGTGCGGGCCGTCGGCCGCCACTTCCAGGCGCCCGGTGAGTAATTGGCGATTGGCTTCCAGCATTGTCTGCGCCTCGTCCACCAAGCCGAAGATGGCCCGGGTGATGGCCGCCAGCCGTGCGCCTTCCTCGGTCACCTCCACTCGTCGCGCGGTACGCCGTAGCAAGGGGATCTGGTAGTGCTCCTCCAGCGCCTTGATATGCCCGGTCACCGCCGGCTGGCTGATAAACAGCCGCGCCGCCGCCCGGGTGAAACTGCCCTCACGGGCCACGGCATCGAATGCACGCAGTTGGAATAGGTTCATAGCTATCGGCCTCACTGATAGCTCGCATAACAACAAACAATTTGATTGATGACAAGCCAAACTGCAATTTAGGCGCCGTAGCTTGAACCGAACGCTTGACGAGGACCTGCAATGACCGCGCCTATCCTGCTCACCCCAGGCCCCCTGACCACGTCCGCCCGCACCCGCCAGGCAATGATGATGGATTGGGGCTCGTGGGATGAACGCTTCAACCAACTGACCGCCAGCGTCTGCGAGCAACTGCTGGCGATCATCGACGGCGCCGCCAGCCACCACTGCGTGCCCTTGCAAGGCAGCGGCACCTTCGCCGTCGAAGCCGCCATCGGCACCCTGGTGCCACGCCATGGCAAGGTGCTGGTGCTGATCAACGGCGCCTACGGCCAGCGCCTGGCGAAAATTTGCGAAGTGCTCGGCCGCGACTTCAGCACCTTTGAAACCGCCGAAGACCACCCCACCACCGCCGCCGATGTGGACCGCCTGCTGCACGCCGACCCGGCGATCAGCCACGTCGCGTTGATCCACTGCGAAACCAGCACCGGCATCCTCAACCCCCTGGCCGAGATCGCTCAGGTGGTGAAACACCACGGCAAGCGCCTGATCATCGATGCCATGAGCTCCTTCGGCGCCCTGCCCATCGATGCCCGCGCAGTGCCTTTCGACGCGCTGGTCGCCGCGTCCGGCAAATGCCTGGAAGGCGTGCCTGGCATGGGGTTTGTCTTCGCCGACAAACAGGCATTGGCCGCCGCCCAAGGCAACTGCCACTCCCTGGCGATGGACCTGTTCGAGCAGCACGCCTACCTGGCCAAGACCGGCCAATGGCGCTTCACCCCGCCGACCCATGTGGTCGCCGCCCTGCACGAAGCGCTGCTGCAATATGCAGAAGAAGGCGGCCTGCCCGCACGCCAGCAACGCTATGCACGCAACTGCCAGACGCTGCTGGAGGGCATGGCCGAACTGGGCCTGCGCAGTTTCCTGCCGGCCGCGATCCAGGCCCCGATCATCGTCACCTTCCACGCGCCGCAAGACCCGCGCTACCAGTTCAAGGACTTCTACGAGCGGGTCAAGGCCAAGGGTTTCATCCTCTACCCGGGCAAGTTGACCCAGGTGGACACCTTCCGCGTCGGCTGCATCGGCCACGTTGACGCCGCCGAGATGCACGCCGCCGTCGCCGCCATCGGCGAGGCGCTGCACGCCATGGGCATTACTCTTTCTTCTATCGGATCGCCAGCATGAACTATCAAAACCCCAACACCCTGCAAGCCGTGATCCTCGACTGGGCCGGTACCGTGGTCGATTTCGGCTCGTTCGCGCCCACGCAGATTTTTGTCGAGGCGTTTGCCGAGTTCGACGTGCAAGTGTCCATCGACGAAGCCCGTGGCCCGATGGGCATGGGCAAGTGGGACCATATCCGCACCCTGTGCAACCAGCCGCAGGTCGCCGAACGCTATCGCCAGGTGTTTGGCCGTACGCCGACGGACGACGACGTGACCGCGCTCTACCTGCGCTTCATGCCGTTGCAGATCGAGAAAATCGCCGAACACTCGGCGCTGATCCCCGGCGCCCTCGACACCATCGCCGCCCTGCGTGGCCTGGGCCTGAAGATCGGCTCCTGCTCCGGCTACCCCAAGCAAGTGATGGACAAGGTCGTCGCCCTGGCCGCAACCAATGGCTACGTCGCCGACCACGTGGTCGCCACTGACGAAGTGCCCAACGGCCGCCCCTGGCCCGCCCAGGCCCTGGCCAACGTGATCGCCCTGGGCATTGACGATGTGGCGGCGTGCGTGAAGGTCGACGACACCGTGCCGGGCATCCTCGAAGGCCGCCGTGCCGGCATGTGGACCGTGGCGCTGACCTGCTCTGGTAACGCGCTGGGCCTGAGCTACGCACAATTCCGTGGCCTGGATGGCGCCACCCTGGCCAGCGAGCGCGCGCGCATCGAAAAAATGTTCAAAGGCTCGCGCCCGCACTACCTGATCGACACGATCAACGACCTGCCGGGGGTGATCGCGGATATCAACGCGCGGTTGGCGCGTGGGGAAATGCCACAAAGCGACTGACGGAGGTCAAGACAAGGGCATATGTGCCAGGCAGAGCGCTCAAAAGCGGCATACAGTTAAAGGACTCCATCACCAAAGAATGGAGGTTTGCCCTGATGAGTGAGGAAACCAGCAATGCCGTGGAAAAATTCCGATACGCGTTACAGCACCATGTCGATTGCGCTGCATTGGTTGATGGTGGTGCTGCTGGCGGTGGTCTACGCCTGCATTGAATTGCGCGGCCAGTTTCCCAAAGGCAGCGGCGCACGCACGTTGATTGTCGAGATGCACTTCATGCTCGGCCTCACGGTGTTTGTGCTGGTGTGGCTACGCCTGTTTGCCCGCAGCCTGGGCGTGGCGCCGAAGATCGTCCCGGCGCCGCCACAATGGCAAAGCCTGTTGGCAACGCTGATGCACTTCGCGTTGTATGCGTTGATGATCGGCATGCCGATTGCCGGCTGGCTGATCGTCAGTGCCGAGGGTCACTCGGTGATGTTCTATGGCATGGAATTGCCGCCGCTGATCGCCGAGAACAAGGCGCTGGCCAAGGAGATTGAAGGCTGGCACGTGTGGTTTGGCAAGGCCGGGTATTGGTTGATCGGGCTGCATGCGTTGGCGGGGATTGGCCACCACTACATCCTGCGCGACAACACCGCGTTGCGCATGATGCCAGGCAAGCGCGCTAACCCTTGAAGCCGCGGCGGCCTTGCAGGCCGCCGGTGTGGATGAAGATCAGGCGAGTGCCGGGGGCGAAACGCCCGGCCTCGATCTGTTGTTTCAAGGCCAACAGCGCTTTGCCGGTGTAGAGCGGTTCCAGCGGCAGGCCGCAGGTTTTTTCGGTGTGCTCGATAAACGCCAACAGCTCTGGATCGACTTTGGCGAAACCGCCCCGGCTGGCGTCCAACAGCTCATAACCGCCCTGCACGAGCGCCCCAACGTTCTGCGCCACACCGTGGTCGTCCGGCACCGCCATGGCGCCGTACACCGTGTGGGCGCCCGCCTCAGCCAGCACCAGCCCGGCCAAGGTGGTGCCGGTGCCCGCCGCCAACCACCAGCCGTCGTAATCGGCCCAGCCCAGCACGGGCAACTGCGCACGCGCCTGCGTGACCAGCACCGCGCAACCCTGCGCACCCGCGAGCCCGCCGCCGCCTTCGGGCACGGGGTGCAGATCGGGATATTGCTCAAGCCACGGCAACCAGAAACCCGGCTCATGGCGCGCGCGATAGCCGCCATAACCCAGCCAATGCAGCTGCATGCCGAGCGCTTTCAGGTCGAGAACGGTGGGGGTGTCTTGGGGATGTCCACGCAACAGGCCGATGGTGGCGAAACCAAAGCGTTTCCCCGCCGCCGCCAGCGCGTGTAGATGGTTGGACCAGGCGCCGCCGAGACTGATGATGCCCTTGGCGTCTTGTGCTTGCGCCAGGTGCCCGCTGAGCTTGAACCACTTGTTGCCGCTGATCAGCGGATCGATGCGGTCCAGGCGCAGCACAGCCAACTCGACGCCTTGCAGCCAGTCCAGGTGCAAGGGTTCGAGGGGGGCGTGGGGAAGCCAGTCGTACGGGCCCATCGGGTGCATCTCTGTGCGCAAAGGGCCCGTAGTCTATGTCGCCTTACAGCTCGGCGGCCAGTCGCGAGCCCTGGTTGATGGCGCGCTTGGCGTCCAGCTCGGCCGCCACGTCGGCGCCGCCAATCAGGTGCACGTTCTGGCCAGCGGCGACCAAGCCGTCCTGCAACTCGCGCAGCGGATCCTGCCCGGCGCAGATGACGATGTTGTCTACCGCCAGCACCTGGGGCTCACCCTCGGCGCCGATGCGGATATGCAGACCTTCGTCGTCGATTTTCAGGTACTCGACACTGTTGAGCATCTGCACCTGTTTATTCTTCAGGCCGGTGCGATGAATCCAGCCGGTGGTCTTGCCCAGGCCGTCACCAACCTTGGAGGCCTTGCGTTGCAGCAGGAACACCTCACGCGCCGGCGCATGCACCTGCGGCTTGATCCCGGCCACACCGCCACGGGCTTGCAGCTGGGTGTCGATGCCCCACTCCTTCCAGAACGCGTCACGGTCGAGGCTGGTGGACACGCCTTGATGGACGAGGAACTCCGACACATCAAAGCCGATACCACCGGCACCGATCACCGCCACGCGCTTGCCCACCGGCTTGCGCTCCAGGATCACGTCCAGGTAGCTCAGCACCTTGGCGTTTTCAACGCCCGGGATCGCCGGGGTGCGTGGCGCAATGCCGGTGGCGAGGATGATCTCGTCATAGCCGCCCGCCTTGAGTTGCTCGACATCCACGCGGGTGTTGAGGCACAGCTCGACATGGGTGGTCTGCAATTTGCGCTTGAAGTAGCGCAGGGTTTCGAAAAACTCTTCCTTGCCCGGCACGCGCTTGGCGATATTGAACTGGCCGCCGATCTCGCTGGCGGAATCGAACAGGGTCACTTGATGGCCGCGCTCGGCGGCTACCGTCGCAGCGGCCAAACCGGCGGGGCCGGCACCGACCACGGCGATTTTCTTGATCTGCTTGACCGGCAGGTAGTTCAGCTCGGTCTCGTAGCACGCCCGTGGGTTGACCAGGCAGGTAGTCAGCTTGCCGCCAAAGGTGTGGTCCAGGCAGGCCTGGTTGCAGCCGATGCAGGTGTTGATCTCATCGGCGCGCCCGGCTGCGGCCTTGTTGACGAACTCCGGGTCGGCGAGGAACGGCCGCGCCATGGAGACCATATCGGCATCGCCTTCGGCGAGGATTTGCTCGGCGATTTCCGGGGTGTTGATGCGGTTGGTGGTGATCAGCGGGATCTGCACCGCACCGCGCAACTTGGCCGTGACTTTGCTGAACGCGCCACGCGGCACCTTGGTGGCGATGGTCGGGATACGTGCTTCGTGCCAGCCGATACCGGTGTTGATAATCGTCGCACCGGCCTGCTCGATGGCCTTGGCCAGTTGCACGATTTCTTCCCAGGTACTGCCACCTTCCACCAGGTCGAGCATCGACAGGCGGAAAATGATGATGAAATTCGGGCCGACGGCCTCACGCACGCGGCGCACGATTTCCACGGCCAGGCGCATGCGGTTCTCGTAGCTGCCGCCCCAGCGGTCGGTACGGTGGTTGGTGTGGGCGGCGAGGAACTGGTTAATGAAGTAGCCTTCGGAACCCATGATTTCCACGCCGTCGTACTCGGCGACCTGGGCCAGCAGCGAGCAGGTGACGAAATCCTGGATCTGCTTCTCGATGCCCTCTTCGTCCAGTTCCTTGGGCTTGAACGGGTTGATCGGTGCCTGGATCGCACTCGGCGCCACTTGCTTGGGGCTGTAGGCATACCGGCCGGCGTGGAGGATCTGCATGCAGATCTTGCCGCCCGCGTCGTGCACGGCCTGGGTCACGATCTTGTGTTTTTGCGCTTCGTCGTCGGTGGTCAGCTTGGCCGCACCGGCATACACCCCGCCTTCATCGTTCGGGCCAATGCCCCCGGTGACCATCAGGCCCACGCCGCCACGGGCGCGCTCGGCAAAGTAGGCCGCCATGCGTTCGAAACCGCCGGGCTTTTCTTCCAGGCCGGTGTGCATCGAGCCCATCAGGGTGCGGTTGCGCAAGGTGGTAAAACCCAGGTCCAACGGGGCCAGCAGGTGCGGGTAGGCAGCAGCGGTCATGGTACAGCTCCACAACGGATCATCACGGGACGTGGCGCACTCGAACGGTGTGCCATCGGTTTATGTCCCACAGCCTATGATTCGCTGGACTACGGCTCAATGACCGAAACTGACAAGTTATTGATCCAAATGCGCAGCGCCCCTTGGCAAGCCGTGCCATGGGCCCTAACCTAGTCGGCGAACCCTGCACACGGTCTGTTGTCTGTTGCCCCATGCGTAAACTTCTAGCGTTCACCGTCACCCTGGCCTTGGTTGCCGCCGTCGCCGCGTATCTGGTCTGGACCCAGGAGCGCCCTGTGGCGCATTACCTGTCAGACCTGCGCATCACCTTGGCCGTCAACGAAGGCGAACCTGCCGAACGTGGCAACGTGCTGGGCATCCAGCCGGAGCTGTTCCCCGCCGACTATCAAAGCCTGGAACGCCTGCACCTGAAACTCGCGGCGTACCTGCAAAAGGCGCGGGAACAGGGGCTCATCAATGAGAAAACCATCGTCGTGCTGCCGGAACATATCGGCACCTGGCTGATGCTCACCGGCGAAAAAAACGAGGTGTACCAGGCCCTGCACGCCAAGGACGCGATGAACTGGCTGTCGGCCAGCAACCCGCTGCTGTTTGCCCGTGCGTGGCTCAGCGCCACGGGTGACAACCGCATGGACGACGCCTACCTGCGTATGAAAGCGTCTGGCATGGCTCGGGACTATCAGCTGCTGTTTGGTGGTTTGGCCAAAGAATTTGGCGTCACCTTGGTGGCCGGCTCCATCGCCCTGCCCAACCCCAGCGTCAGCCAGGGGCAATTACACGTCGGTCATGGCGCGCTGTACAACGCCAGCCTGGTGTTCAACGCCGAGGGTTTGCCGGTGGGCCAGCCGCAGCGCCAGCTCTATCCGATCTACGATGAACGCGGCTTTATCACGCCCGGCGATGAGAATGTCGTCAGCGTGGTCGATACCCCGGCCGGGCGCCTCGGCGTGCTGGTGGGCAGTGACAGCTGGTACCCAGACAACTACCGCAAACTCAACGAACAAGGCGCGCAACTGATCGCGGTGCCGGCCTTTGTGCTCGGTCGCGATACCTGGGACCGGCCGTGGCGCGGCTTTAAAAGCGTGTCCACCCCGCCGGAGATCAGCCTCAAGCCCGAAGAGCTCAGTGAAGGCGAGGCCTGGCGCCGTCTCACGTTGATCAGTCAGCAGCCCATCAGCCAGGCGACCGCCGGCATGAGCGTGTTCCTGCGCGGGCAGTTCTGGGACCTGGGTACCGCCGGCCACAGTTTTCTCAGCAACAACGGGCAGATCAGCGCCGACGGTGAAGCCCGTGGCGCACGTTTGTTGAATGTCTGGCTGTGAAGCCGGTACGCCTGGGGGATCTGTCGGTGGGCTTTGTGCACACCTTGGCCGATGCCATTCAAAGCCACGGCCTGGACCCACAACCGCTGCTGCTGCAATACGGCCTGGACCCGGCGCGCCTCGCCGAAGCGGGTGCACGCTTATCCATCCCGCGTTACATGCGCCTGGGCCATGCGGCCATCCAGCTCACGGGTGAGCCGGGCCTGGGCCTGCGCATGGGCCAGCTCAGCCGCTTGAGCCAGGCCGGGCTCGCCGGGGTCACCGCCGCCCAGGCGCCCAACGTGCGGGAAGCGGCGCGCACGCTCACGCGCTTCGAAGCGCTGTACGGGTCCAATTATCGTGGGCAGTCGAGCTTTCATGAGGATGCCGAGGGCGCCTGGCTGCGGTTCTATTCCATCAGCCCCTACAACGCCTACAACCGCTTTGTGGTGGATTCGATCATCGCCGGCTGGCTGCACCAATTGTCGGGCCTGGCCCAACAGCCCGTGCAGGCGCAACGTATCGAAATCGAGTTTGCCGCGCCGGACTACGCCGACGCCTACAGCGTGCTGGGCGAGGGTCCGATCCAGTTTGGCGCCGAATCCAACCAACTGCGCCTGAATCAACAGACCCTGGCCCTGCGCAATCCACAGCATTGCCCCAGTACCTGGCACTTGTTGTTGCAACTGTGTGAACGGGAATTGGAGCAGTTGACCCGCACCCGCAGCCTGCGCGAGCGCATTACCCGGTTGCTCGGGCCGATGCTCAATGGCGGCCGGGAACCCGACCTGGAAGAAGTGGCGGCACGCTTGAAGCTGCCGACCTGGACGCTGCGCCGCAAACTGGCCGAAGAAGGCACTCAGTTCCGCGCGATTCTCAACGACACCCGCCGCGACCTGGCCATGACCTACATTCGCGACACGGAGTTGGCGTTTGGCGAAATCGCCTACTTGCTCGGTTTTGCCTCGGCCCAGGCGTTTCAACGGGCGTTCAGGCGATGGAACAACCAGACCCCAGGGGAATTTCGCCGCAGTCAGCGGCATTCCGCCTGAAGTCGGGGTTACAGCTCGGTAGCATCGTCTGCGGGTTCCAGCGGGTCCAACTCGATCGCGCTGAACTCAAGCAGTTCTTCCTGGTAGTCGTCCATAGTGGGCTCCTTGTTTAATTAAAAGCGGTTGCAGGTAAATGACCTGCATCACCAGCCTAAAGTGCCGTTGTGACGAAAAAAAGTCAGCGTCATGACGTTCCTGCACTCCAAGATTAAACGTAGCAGCGTTACATCGATTTAGCACTTGGATTTTTAGTTGCAATTGCAATCAAATACAAAACTCCATTAGGGTACGGGCATCCGTCTTCAGGGAACCCACCCATGCCCGCCTCTACTGCCCACGCCGCACAACTTTGCATCGCTGCGCTGAATAGCGCCGCGCATTCGCACAATTCGCCGCTCTACACGGTGATGACCATGGCCAACACCCTGGAATCAAGCAGGCAGGCCTGGGTGATTCGCGCTCAGTCCCGCTCGCGGCGGGTAGGCAGCTGGCCCAGCTGGTTCGCGCGCAATACCGCGGAAAAACCGCTGCTGTACCTGCACAGCGCCGCGTCGTCGGCGCAATTGTGTGCGCTGTCCGGGGAGACGGCCCAGCGTGGCATTCTGTGCAATGACATCGAGAACCATCCTTCCGCCTGGCCCAAGGGCGCGCAGCCGTCCCTGCCGTTGTGGCTCGCCACCAACCCGCACTGCCTGCCATACGACCCGGCTTCGGGCGCCGAAACTCGGGCGATTGTGCTGGCGGGGCTGTACGCACTGTATGTCGACGGCAAACCTGGGTTCTATTACCTGGCGTTGCATGATCGAGACGGTGCACGGACCTTGAGCGAGCAAGACCGTGAGGACGCCCTCAAGGGCATGTATCCGCTACAGCGCGGCCATACCGGGGATGTGCGCTTGCTCGGCGCCGGCCGGGCGCTTGAAGAGGTCGTCCACGCCGCGCGCTTGCTCAAGCAAGATTGGAATATCCGCGCACAACTGTGGAGTTGCCCCAGCTACACGCGACTGGCCCGTGAAGCAGCGGCCGCTGAACGCTGGAACCGCCTGCATCCCACAGTGCCCCGGCGCAGTTGCCACTTGCGCAGTTGCCTGCCGGGGAGTGAAGTGCCGGTGATCGCGGTCACCGGTTACCCGCAGCCGATCGTTGATCAGTTGGCGGGGTATGTGGATGCCCGGTTTATACCGCTGGGGGCGGGAACGGTGCAGGCTTCGGCGCCGAGCCGCTATTGGATTGTGGTGGCGGCGCTCAGGGCGTTGGCCGATGAGGGGCGTATCGATTCACAGCAGGTAAAAACGGCGATGGCCCGGTATCCACTGGCATGAAGTGGACTTCAAGGTTCTTCAGATCTTGCTGCGGCTGCGAACTGCCAACGTGGCTGTGCGCTCCAGGGTATCGGCAAACAGCTCGCGCTGCTCCGGTTCAATTTGCGACAGGAACAACTCATCCACCGTGCTTTCGTAGATCTTCCACATTTTCTTGCGCAACACCTTGCCCGCCTCCGTGATGGTGGCGAATGACCCACGGCCATCGCCGTCAGAGCGCGAACGGACCACCAACCCGTCTTTTTCCAGGCGGTCCACCAGCCGCGTGAGGTTGTAGCGCTCGATGGCCAGCACATCCGCCAGTTCGTGCATGCGGCGGGTGCCCTCGGGGCCGCTTTCCAGGCCCCACAAGGCGTCGTACCAAGCATAGGCCGGCAATCCGGCAACGGCCAGGCGCCGTTCGATTTCACGGATGACGGTCCTGTGGGCCCTGACAAAACGGAACCATACATCCGGCTCTTTCGACGACATGCAACACCATCCGGGGAATTTCAAGAAGGTTGCAATAGTAGCTCATCCCGCGCTAGATTCGGCCATGTAGTTGCAATTGCAACTACATTGGCGACACTCCCACAAGGGGCCCGCCACCTGAAATCCGCCTACCTTGGAGCCTCACATGTCCCCGAACAACGCAGTCAGACACGACGACGACCCACAGGAAACCCGCGAGTGGCTGGAGTCCATCGAATCGGTGTTGTCCACCGAAGGCCGCACGCGCGCCCATTACCTGATCGATCAGTTGCTGGACTTCGACGTTGCGCGCCATGGTGATTTCTACGGGCGAGTCACCACCCCCTACGTCAACACCATTGCGGTGGACCGCCAACTGCCCTACCCCGGTAACCTGGCCATCGAGCGTCGCACCAATGCCTACATCCGCTGGAACGCCATGGCCATGGTGTTGCGGGCGGGCAAACATTCCGGTGTCGGTGGGCATATCGCTACCTATGCGTCAGCCGCCGTGCTGTATGACGTAGGTTTCGACCACTTCTTCCGTGGCCGAACCGACACTTTTGACGGCGACCTGGTGTACATCCAGGGCCACTCCTCACCAGGCATCTATGGCCGTGCCTATCTCGAAGGCCGCATCAGCGAGGCGCAACTGGACAACTTCCGTCGCGAGGCCGGTGGCGAGGGTATTTCTTCCTATCCACATCCACGACTGATGCCGGATTTCTGGCAATTTCCTACGGTGTCCATGGGCCTCGGGCCGATCACCGCAGCGTACCAGGCGCGCTTCATGCGTTACCTGGAGTTGCGCGGCCTCAAGCAGCACCAGGGCCGCAAAGTCTGGGCGTTCCTGGGCGATGGCGAGATGGACCAGCCGGAATCCCTGGCGGCCATTTCCATGGCCGGGCGGGAGAAGCTCGACAACCTGATCTTCGTCGTCAACTGCAACCTGCAACGCCTGGACGGCCCGGTACGCGGCAACGCCAAAGTGATCCAGGAATTCGAAAGCCTGTACCGCGCCGCCGTCTGGAACGTGATCAAAGTCATCTGGGGTGGCGGTTGGGATGCCCTGCTGGAGCAAGACCAGAGCGGGCTGCTGCGCCAACGCATGATGGAATGCGTGGACGGCGACTATCAAAACTACAAGTCCCAGAACGGCGCCTATGTGCGCGAACATTTCTTCGGCAAATACCCGGAGCTGCTGGCACTGGTTGCAGACATGTCCGACGACGACATCTGGAAACTCTCACGAGGCGGGCATGACCCGGACAAGGTCTACAACGCCTACGCCGCCGCCCTGCGTCGCACCGGCCAACCCACGGTAATCCTGGCGAAAACCGTCAAGGGCTTTGGCATGGGTGAGGCGGGTGAAGGCCAGAACATCAATCATCAGTTGAAGAAGATGGGCGCTGATGCGGTACGAGCCTTCCGCGATCGCTTTGGCCTGGAAGTCGCTGACGAGCAACTCGCCGATATTCCCTACCTCAAGCCCGCCGCCGACAGCGAAGAAGCCCGTTACTTTGCGGCGCGCCGCCAGGCTCTGGGCGGCTACGTGCCGGCGCGTCACAGCGCCGTCGCCCCCTTGCAGATTCCCGAACTGGCCACCTTCGCCACCCAACTCAAGGACACGGGCGCGCGCGGTATCTCCACCACCATGGCCTTCGTGCGTATCCTCGGCACCCTGCTCAAGGACCCGCACCTGGGCAAACTGATCGTGCCCATCGTGCCGGATGAGTCACGTACCTTCGGCATGGAAAGCCTGTTTCGTCAGATCGGCATCCATTCCGCCGTAGGCCAGCTCTATACCCCACAGGACGCAGGGCAACTGAGCTACTACAAGGAGAGCAAGGACGGACAGATCATGCAGGAAGGCCTGAACGAATCCGGTGCCATTTCCTCGTGGATTGCCGCCAGTACGTCCTACAGCAACCACGGTTTGATGACGGTTCCGTTCTATATCTTCTATTCGATGTTCGGCTTCCAGCGGGTCGGCGACCTGGCCTGGGCAGCCGGCGATGCGCGGGCGCGGGGTTTCCTGCTGGGGGCCACGGCCGGGCGCACTACGCTGATGGGCGAAGGCTTGCAGCATGACGATGGCCATAGCCATATCCTGTCGTCGGTGATTCCGTGCTGCGTGTCCTACGACCCAACCTTTGCCTACGAGCTCGCGGTAATTATTCGCGAGGGTATGCGGCGCATGTATGTCGAGCAGGAGGACGTTTACTACTACATCACCCTACTCAATGAAAACTACCCGCACCCGGCGATGCCGGACGGTGTGGAGGAAGGCATTCTCAAGGGCATTTACCCGCTCACCCAACACGCGCAAGCGCAGGTACAACTGATGGGCAGCGGCTCGATCCTGCGGGAAGTGATTGCAGCGGCTGAGTTACTCGAGAAGGACTTCTCCGTGCACAGCACTGTGTGGAGCGCACCCAGCCTCACCGAACTGCGCCGCGACGGGCATGAGGTGGAACGCTGGAACCTGTTACACCCGCAAAGCGCGCCCCGGGTGAGCTATGTCGAACAGTGCCTGGCCGGTCAAACCGGGCCGGTGGTGGTGGCGACCGACTACATGAAATTGTTTGCCGATCAGATTCGCCCGTTCGTCCCCAGCCGTCGCTTTGTTGCGTTGGGCACCGATGGCTTTGGGCAATCGGATACGCGGGAAACCTTGCGTGCGTTTTTCGAGGTGGACCGCCACTTCATCGCACTGGCGGCGCTCAAGGCGCTGGCGGATGACGGCGTGATCGGTCGCGATAACGTCAGTGAGGCGATCAGGCGCTACGGGATCAACGTCGACAAGGCCAACCCCGTAACGGTCTGATTTACTGCGCCGGTGTCGGCAGGGGCGGAATCGCTTCTGTCGGTGCCGGTAGTGTCGGATTGCTGGTCGCCGGTGCAGCGGCAGGCTCTTGCTGCGGCGCAATCGGCGCAGGCTCGACAGGCGGCGCAAGCGGCTCTGAAACGGCAGGTTCTTCTTTCGGCGCCTCGACCTTCTCGGCAACCGCCGCGGCCTTCGGCTCCGGCACACCCAGGTCAGCTTTCGGCTGCTCGGGAATATGCTCGGCCTTCTTCACTTCTTGCGGCAGGAACACGTCCACCAGCGCAAAGTAACGCTCGTAGAACTTCGGCGCCGAGACGGTCTCGCTCGCGACTTTCACCATCGAGTCATCGGTAGAACCGATCGGCATCGACACCGAACCCAGTACACCCACCCCCAGGCTTGCGGAGTTGTTGACCTTCTTCAGGGCGTAGCGGTCCTGCAAGGCGTTGGCAAACATCGTCGAGTGGTTGGTGCCCTTGCCATCATCGGCACACACCACGTTGAAGCTAATCTGCAGATGGGTCTCGCCGGTCTGCTGGAAACTCTTGTTACCCACCACCAGCTTCGGATCGCTGCTGGTGATGATGTAGCCCTGGCTCAGCAACGCACGCCGCGCGGCTTCGCACGCGGCCACGTCCGTCACTGGGTAATCACGGGAAAACGTACCGGAGTCGTCGAAATTCTCATGTTCATAGATAGCGGTCTTGGGTGACGAGCAGCCCGCGGCGCCCGCCAGCACCAGCGCCAGCCCAAGGCTGCGCAAGTGAAATGATGTCAACATTGAAAATCCTGAGAAAAACGGTCCGGGCGGTATTGTGCAACAGAACGACGCCTTGGCGCGCGGATTCCTGTCGGTAAAACGTCACAGGCCTACTCGCCGGGGCCTGCAGGAAAAAGCCCTGCACACATATGATCAATAAACACGCGCAATTTGGCGGAGGCATGGCGACTGGAGGGCCACAGCATCCAGAAACTGCCACGGTGCTCCAGGTAGTCGTCCAGCACCCGTTGCAAGCGCCCTGCCCCCACGGCCTGGCTGACCATGTAATCGGGCAGGCAGGCGATGCCCAGCCCTTCGTGCACCACGTGGTTGAGGGATTCGATGGTGGTACTGGCCAATGGCGTACGCAAGGTCGGCTCTGTCTCGCCGGGTTCGAGGCGCAGCGGCCAGGCCTCGAGTTTGCCGGTGGCGCAGAATTTGTGCCGCAGGCACGCGTGATCGCTCAAGTCCCGGGGCCGTTGTGGGGTACCGTGTTGCTGGAAATACGCCGGCGTGCCGACCAGCACCAACTGGTAATGCCCCAAATGTCGCGCCATCAAACGCGAATCTTCCGGCTTGCCGGTGCGAATCACCGCGTCGAAACCTTCTTCGATCACGTCCACCATGCGGTCGGAAAAATCCACATCCAACTCGATCTCCGGGTAGGCGCGCATAAAGTCGCTGAGCACCGGCATCAACAGGCCGCGCACTTGCGGCACGCTGATGCGCAGTTTGCCCCGAGGTGTGGCGCTGGCCTCGGTCAGCTCGCGCTCGGCGGCCTCGACCTCGGCCAGGATGCGCCGCGAGCGCTCAAGGAACAGCGCGCCCTCGGCGGTCAAGGTGATGCTGCGCGTGCTGCGGTGGAACAGGCGCACGCCGAGACGCTCTTCCATGCGTGCAATGCTTTTGCCTACCGCCGAGGAAGAAATACCCAGCACGCGCCCGGCAGCGGTGAAGCTGCGGGCCTCCGCCACCTGCACGAATACTGAAAGACTGCCCAGACTGTCCATGATGCGCCCCTCCATTGCGGACACCCCTGTCCGATAAGTTCGGAACCTTAGCCTGTTTTTCCGCCGCCCACAGCCCCCTACTCTGGCGCCTTGGCTTTTTTCAGGGATACAGCGTCATGACAGCACTTACCGAACCTGCAACGACAACCCAAGGCGATACGCTACCGCTAGGCGGTTTATTGGCACTGGCGTTCGCCGGGTTTATCACCATCCTCACCGAAGCCATGCCCGCCGGGCTTCTGCCACAAATGGGCGAAGGCCTGGGAGTGTCACCCGCCCTCGTCGGCCAATTGGTCACGCTGTACGCCCTGGGTTCGTTGCTCGCCGCCATCCCGCTGACGTTGTGGACCCGCGGCTGGCGCCGGCGCCCGTTGCTGCTGGTGGCCATCGGTGGCTTTGCCTTGGTCAACAGCATCACCGCGTTCTCCAGCCATTACGGGCTGACCCTGGTGGCGCGCTTTTTCGCCGGGGTCTTCGCCGGACTTCTCTGGGCGCTGCTGGCAGGTTATGCGAGCCGGATGGTCACGCCGCACCTGCAAGGCCGAGCGATTGCCGTGGCGATGCTGGGGGCGCCGCTGGCGTTATCCCTCGGCGTCCCGGCAGGCACCTTGCTGGGAACCGTCGTAGGCTGGCGCCTGAGCTTTGCGATCATGACCGGGCTGACGCTGGTGTTGCTGATCTGGGCGCGCTGGCAACTGCCGGATTTTGCCGGTCAAGCCACCGGCAAGCGCCTGGGGCTGCGTCAGGTACTGACCTTGCCAGGGATTCGTCCGGTGCTGTGGGTGACATTTACCTACGTACTGGCCCACAACATTCTCTATACCTACATCGCCCCGCTGTTGGTTCCCGCCGGGCTTGCGGGGGATATCGACCGCGTGCTGCTGGTCTTCGGTCTCGCCGCGCTGTTGAGCATCTGGATGACGGGCGTGTTGATCGATCGCTGGCTGCGCAAGCTGGTGCTGATCAGTTGCGCGCTGTTTGGGTTGATCGCCCTGGCGTTGGCGTTCTGGCTCACGTCGCCGAGCGTGATCTACCTCGCCGTGGCCTTATGGGGCCTGGCCTTCGGTGGCCTGCCAGCCTTGTTGCAAACGGCACTGGCCAAGGCCGCTGGCGACTCGGCGGATGCCGCGCAGTCGATGCTGGTCACGGTGTGGAACCTGGGCATCGCGGGCGGGGGATTAGTCGGCGGCCTGCTGCTGCAGGGCTGGGGGGTGATTGCATTTCCGTGGGCGGTGGTGGCGCTGATGGTCCTGGCCCTTTGCAAACGCCCATGAAAAAGCCCCCGGCCTTTTCAGGCCGGGGGCTTTTTGTTCAAGCGGGCATCAGAACTTCTTGATGTCAGCCTGGCTTTCCAACTGCTTGCGGTACGCAGCAAAATCTTGCTGGCCAACGCGGGAAGCGAGGAAGCGGCGGATTTGCGCCTTTTCTTCGTCCGTTGGAGCAGCTGCTTCGTTGACGCCGTTCAAGCGTACGATCACCAGGCTACCGTCAGCCAGGGTCACGGTGGTGAAGGTCGGCTTGTCCTTGGCCGCAGGCTTGGGCATGCGGAACAGGGCTTGCAGCACGGCAGGGTCGATCGCTTCCTGATTGCGGCTGGCCGCTTCAGTCACTTTCCACGCCTGGCCATCGACCGGTTGGGTCAATGGCGTCTTGCCTTCACGCAGGCTGGCGATCAACTCGTCAGCGTGAGCCTTGGCAGCTGCGCTTGCACGTTCCTTGGTCATCTGTGCGCGAATCGCCGCTGCTACGCTTTCCAGCGGCAGTTGCGTTGGCTTCAGATGCTCTTTGGCACGCAGCACGATGATGGTTTCCGGGTCCAGCTCAATGGCGGTGCTGTTGGCACCCTCATCCAGCACTTCCGGGCTGAACGCGGCGGTGAGCACGGCACGGTTGGCCGCAACACCTTCGCCACCTTCACGGCCAAACGGCGCGGAGGTGTGCACGGTCAGCTTCAAGTCGGACGCTGGCTGAGCCAGGTCGGAGGCCTCGAATGCCGCATCTTCCAATTGCTTGGTCGCTTCGACAAAACGCTGCTCGACCTGTTGGGTCTTGAGCTCGCGGGTCAGCTTGTCTTTCAGGCTGGCAAACGATGGCACTTGGGGTGCTTCAACGCCCAACAGCTTGATCAAGTGCCAACCGAAGGACGAGCGAACCGGTGCCGAGACCTGGTCCTGGTTCAACGCGTACAGGGCGGTTTCGAAGTCCGGGTCGTAGACGCCAGGGCCGGCAAAGCCAAGGTCGCCGCCGTTATTGGCAGAACCTGGGTCCTGGGAGAACTCCTTGGCCAGGGCTTCGAACTTCTCACCCTTGGCCAGGCGCGCCTGGATCTCTTCGATCTTGGCCTTGGCTTGCGCCTCGGTGACCTTGTCGTTGACTTCGATCAGGATGTGCGCGGCACGACGCTGTTCAGCGAGGTTGGCGGTTTCTTTCTGATAGGCAGCCTGCAGCTCTTCGTCCTTGACGGTGACCTGGTCGAAGAAAGAAGACTTCTTCAATTCCAGGTAGTCGATGACCACCTGGTCCGGGGTCATGAACTCTTTGGCGTGCTGGTCGTAGTAAGCCTTGACCTCGTCGTCGGTGAGCTTCACCGCAGCCGGGTCGGCCTTGATGTTGACGGTGGCGAAATCGCGGGTCTGTTTTTCCAGACGGGCGAATGCCAGCACTTCAGCATCGGTGACAAAACCGCTGCCAGCAATACCTGCGCGAACCTGGCCGATCAGCATTTCCTGGGTCAGCATCTGACGGAACTGCATACGGCTGTAGCCCAGCTGACGGATCACCTGGTCGAAGCGCTCAGGGCTGAACTTGCCGTCCACCTGGAACTCAGGCGTCAGCAGGATCGTCTGGTCCAGTGCCGCTTCGGAGAAGCCGAACTTGGAGTCCGCAGCGCCTTGCAGCAACAGCTTACGATCGATCAAACCCTTGAGGGCCGCTTCGCGCAGCAGTTTTTCGTCCAGCAGCGAAGCGTCGAAATCCTTGCCCAGCTGTTGCATCAGCTGACGGCGTTGCATATCGACGGCCTGGCTCAATTCGGTTTGAGTAATCTCTTCACCGTTGACCTTGGCCACGTCCTGCTTGTTGTTACCGGAAGCCTGGAAAATGGCTTCGATACCGGTGAACGCCATCAACGCGACGATGATCCCGATAATGGTCTTGGCAATCCAGCCTTGTGAATTGTCCCTGATATTTTGCAGCATGCGTCCCCCAGAAACGGTTGAACTTCAAAAATTGGCAACCGTGGAGCGTGGGTAGAGTACGGATATAAGAAAGGCGCATCCAAGGATGCGCCTTCTCGCAACTGGCGGAGCGGACGGGGGCTTTAACCGCCCCCCGGCTTGGCGACCCAATGGATACGTGGGTCTGCTGCCGCTCCGCTGCCAGGTCGAACCTGCGTTCGACCCGGGTAGGTAAAGGCTGGATCGAAGCTTAGTTAACCGCTTCTTTCAGGGCTTTACCGGCTTTGAAACCTGGTTTCTTGGCAGCAGCGATTTGCAGTGCTTTGCCAGTCTGTGGGTTACGGCCAGTGCGAGCTGGGCGGTCAGTCACAGAGAAAGTACCGAAGCCTACCAGTACTACGGAGTCGCCGGCCTTCAGAGCGCCAGTGACGGATTCGATTACTGCATCCAGCGCACGGCCAGCAGCAGCTTTCGGGATATCAGCGGATGCAGCGATAGCATCAATCAGTTCCGACTTGTTCACTCTAAGTCCCCTTATATATCTATTGAGTATGATTCTAAGTTTTTTGGTGAAAGCAAAAACCAGTGCTGAATGGCCTACAGACACTTATAAGAGCCGCTTTATAACAAGGGCTCTAAAAAGCTGTCAAGGAAGCCCCCAGGCTTATTCGCATTAATGCGTGCTAATTCTTTCCTTGGAATCAGACTCGCGTTTTTCGTCCTTTGCAACTATCTCGGGAGCCACATCCGGCAAGGGCTCCGGCGCGTATTGCAGCGCAATTTGCAGGACCTCGTCAATCCATTTAACCGGTTTAATCTGCAGATCCTGCTTGATGTTGTCAGGAATTTCCTTCAAGTCGCGAACATTCTCTTCAGGAATGATCACGGTCTTGATACCGCCACGGTGAGCCGCTAGCAATTTCTCTTTCAGGCCACCGATCGCCAATACCTGGCCGCGCAAGGTAATTTCGCCGGTCATGGCGACATCCGCACGCACAGGAATACCCGTCAATGCCGACACCAGGGCCGTGCACATGCCTACACCAGCGCTAGGGCCATCCTTCGGGGTCGCCCCTTCTGGCATGTGGATATGGGTGTCGTGCTTCTCGTGGAAGTCCAGGGGAATCCCCAGGCTCTTGGCGCGGCTGCGCACCACGGTCTGCGCGGCGGTGATGGATTCGACCATCACATCACCCAATGAACCGGTCTTGATCAGTTGGCCCTTGCCTGGGATCACCGCAGCTTCGATGGTCAGCAACTCGCCGCCCACCTGGGTCCATGCCAGGCCAGTGACCTGACCGACTTGATCCTGCTGCTCGGCCAGGCCGTAGCTGAATTTGCGCACGCCAAGGAAGTGCTCCAGGGCGTCGGCCGTGACCTTCACCGAGAAGCGTTTTTCCAGCGCATGTTCCTTGACCGCCTTGCGGCAGATCTTCGCGATCTGGCGCTCCAGGCCACGCACACCGGCTTCACGAGTGTAGTAGCGGACGATGTCGCGGATCGTGCCGACTTCAAATTCGATCTCGCCCTTCTTCAGGCCATTGGCCGAAATCTGCTTGGGCGCGAGGTACTTGACGGCGATGTTGATCTTCTCGTCTTCGGTGTAGCCCGGCAGACGAATCACTTCCATCCGGTCCAGCAAGGCTGGCGGGATGTTCATGGAGTTGGAGGTGCACAGGAACATTACGTCGGACAGGTCGTAGTCGACCTCCAGGTAATGGTCGTTGAAATTGTGGTTCTGCTCGGGGTCGAGCACTTCCAGCAGGGCCGACGCCGGGTCGCCACGCATGTCGCTGCCCATTTTGTCGATTTCATCGAGCAGGAACAGCGGGTTGCGTACACCCACCTTTGTCATCTTTTGAATCAATCTTCCTGGCATCGAACCGATGTAAGTACGGCGATGGCCACGGATTTCCGCTTCATCACGCACGCCGCCGAGGGCCATGCGCACGAATTTGCGGTTGGTCGCGTTGGCGATGGACTCGGCCAGGGAGGTTTTGCCCACACCCGGTGGGCCAACCAGGCACAACACCGGACCACGAATCTTCTTCACGCGTTTTTGCACGGCGAGGTATTCGAGGATGCGTTCTTTGACTTCTTCGAGGCCATAGTGGTCGGCGTCGAGAATATCTTCGGCGCGGGCCAGGTCCAGGCGCACTTTGGTCTGCGCCTTCCACGGCACTTGCACCAGCCAGTCGATGTAGGAGCGCACCACGGTGGCTTCGGCCGACATCGGCGACATCTGCTTGAGCTTGTTCAGCTCGGCAGTGGCTTTGGTCAGGGCGTCCTTGGGCAGGCCTGCGGCATCGATGCGCTTTTTCAGCTCTTCGATTTCGTTGTGGCCGTCCTCGCTGTCGCCGAGTTCTTTCTGAATGGCCTTCATCTGCTCATTCAGGTAGTACTCGCGCTGGCTGCGCTCCATTTGTTTCTTCACACGACCACGGATGCGCTTTTCAACCTGCAACAGGTCAATTTCGGCATCCAGCAACGCCAACACGTGTTCGACACGGGTGGACAGGTCGATGATCTCGAGGATGTCCTGCTTCTGCTCGATTTTCAGCGCCATGTGCGCGGCCATGGTATCGACCAGGCGGCTTGGCTCATCAATGCTGTTGAGGGAGGACAGGACTTCAGCCGGGACTTTCTTGCCCAGTTGCACATACTGCTCGAACTGCGAGAGCAGGCTGCGTACAAAAACTTCGGACTCGCGCTCTGGGGCTTCGACTTCGTCGATCAGCGCCACTTCCGCGCGCAGGTGACCATCCACCTCCATGAAGCGCTCGACCGCACCGCGCTGCTCGCCTTCCACCAGCACCTTGACGGTGCCATCAGGCAGCTTGAGCAATTGCAGGACAGTGGCAATGGTACCAACGCGATACAGGGCGTCTTCGCCTGGATCATCATCAGCAGGATTCTTCTGGGCCAACAGCAGGATTTGCTTGTCGCCCGTCATCGCTGCCTCAAGGGCTTCGATAGACTTCTCGCGCCCCACGAACAGCGGGATAACCATGTGCGGATAGACGACGACATCACGCAACGGCAGGAGAGGCAATTCAATGGTGGTCTTCATGATTTCGCCTCTATGACAGATGAAAAATAAGCTTGAAGCCAAGATGGGGGCTGCTTGCGAAAAAAACAAGCTCAATGCCAGCAGTTAAACGCAGGAAAAGTCCTACAGCTAAAACTGATACAAAAAACAAAGGAGCCCCTAGAGGCCCCTTGTTTGTAAAGCAACCGCCAAACGCTTACGCGTCAGGCGCAGCCTTGGCAGCCGGCTCACTGTTTTCGTAGATATACAGTGGCTTGGACTTGCCTTCTATGACGCTTTCGTCGATCACCACTTTACTCACCTCGGACTGCGAGGGGATTTCGTACATGGTGTCGAGCAATACGCCTTCGAGGATCGAACGCAGGCCACGTGCACCGGTCTTGCGCTCCAGTGCCCGCTTGGCCACCGATTTGAGCGCGTCGGTACGGAACTCGAGGTCCACGCCTTCCATTTCGAACAGCTTCGCGTATTGCTTGGTCAGGGCGTTCTTCGGCTCGGTGAGGATCTGAATCAAAGCAGCCTCATCCAGCTCGTCCAACGTCGCCAGGACCGGCAGACGGCCAACGAACTCCGGGATCAGACCGAACTTGACCAGATCGTCAGGCTCGACTTCACGCAGGGACTCGCCCACCTTCTTGCCTTCTTCCTTGCTGCGTACTTCTGCACCGAAACCAATGCCGCCACGGGTAGAACGCTGCTGGATGACCTTTTCGAGGCCGGAGAACGCGCCACCACAGATAAACAGGATGTTACGCGTATCAACCTGCAGGAATTCCTGCTGCGGGTGCTTGCGGCCGCCTTGTGGCGGTACGGAAGCGACCGTGCCTTCGATCAGTTTCAACAGGGCTTGCTGCACGCCTTCACCGGAAACGTCCCGGGTGATCGACGGGTTGTCGGACTTGCGCGAGATCTTGTCGATTTCGTCGATGTAGACAATACCCATCTGGGCCTTCTCTACGTCGTAGTCGCACTTCTGCAGCAGTTTCTGAATGATGTTCTCGACATCTTCACCCACGTAGCCAGCCTCGGTGAGGGTGGTGGCGTCGGCGATGGTGAACGGAACGTTCAGCAGGCGAGCGAGGGTTTCTGCAAGCAGGGTTTTACCCGAACCTGTAGGACCGATCAGCAAGATGTTGCTCTTGCCGAGTTCAACTTCGTCGCCTTTCTTGTCACGCTGGTTCAAGCGCTTGTAGTGGTTGTACACCGCTACGGCCAGAACCTTCTTTGCACGCTCTTGACCAATCACATACTGATCAAGGATGCCGCTGATTTCTTTAGGCGAAGGCAATTTATGCGCACTGCTCTCGGCCTGGGCTTCCTGCACCTCCTCGCGGATGATGTCATTGCACAGGTCGACGCACTCGTCGCAGATAAACACCGAGGGGCCGGCAATCAACTTGCGCACTTCATGCTGGCTTTTGCCGCAGAAGGAGCAATAGAGCAGCTTGCCGTTGTCCTCGCCGTTGCGGGTGTCAGTCATTCGTTCGATCCAAATCCGATAGGCTTGCAACACAAGATGAAGGCTTATGCGGGCTTTTTCAAGCCCGCAAGTGGTCGGACATGCCGACCAGCCCTATTTTGAGCGGCTTATATTAAGCGGGGCGCTTGTCGATCACAGCGTCGATCAACCCGTAATCACGTGCGGCTTCGGCGCTCATGAAGTTGTCACGGTTGGTGTCACGCTCGATCTCTTCCAAGGTGCGACCGCTGTGCTTGGCCATCAGCGTGTTGAGACGCTCACGAATAAAGAGGATTTCCTTGGCGTGAATCTCGATGTCCGATGCCTGGCCCTGGAAACCGCCCAGTGGCTGGTGAATCATCACACGCGAGTTAGGCAGGCAGAAACGCTTGCCCTCGGCACCTGCGGTCAGCAGGAATGCGCCCATGCTGCAGGCCTGGCCGATACAGGTGGTCGACACGTTTGGCTTGATGAACTGCATGGTGTCGTAGATCGACATACCCGCCGTTACCGAGCCGCCTGGGGAGTTGATGTAGAGATGGATGTCCTTGTCCGGGTTTTCCGCTTCAAGGAACAGCAGTTGCGCACAGATCAGGTTGGCCATGTAGTCCTCTACAGGGCCGACCAGGAAAATCACTCGCTCCTTGAGAAGACGCGAGTAGATGTCATAGGCGCGCTCGCCACGAGCAGACTGCTCGACAACCATCGGGACCAGGCCGCCAGCGGCCTGGATATCAGAGTTCTGCTGAATATAGGAATTACGGAACATGCTCTGCAGTTACTCCCAAATAGTCATGTCTTGAAAACGCATAAGCCAGCGCGAGGCTGGCTTATGGTTGTATTTCCAACGAGTTGGACAATCAGTCGGCTTGTGCTGCTTCCGCCGGTTTGACTGCTTCTTCGTAAGAGACCGCTTTATCGGTCACCTTAGCCTTCTGCAGAACAGTATCCACAACTTGTTCTTCCAGCACAACCGAACGTACTTCGTTCAGCTGCTGGTCGTTCTTGTAGTACCAAGCCACGACCTGCTCAGGCTCCTGGTAGGCCGAAGCCATTTCCTGGATCATTTCGCGAACGCGGTCTTCGTCAGGCTTGAGGTCGAACTGCTCAACCACTTTCGCCACGACCAGACCCAGCACAACGCGGCGCTTGGCTTGTTCTTCGAACAGCTCGGCCGGCAGTTGGTCAGGCTTGATGTTGCCACCGAACTGCTGAACCGCTTGAACGCGCAGGCGATCCACTTCGTTGGACAGCAGGGCCTTAGGCACTTCGATCGGGTTGGCGGCCAGCAGGCCGTCCATCACCTGGTTCTTCACCTTGGATTTGATCGCCTGGCGCAGTTCGCGCTCCATGTTCTTGCGAACTTCGGTGCGGAAACCTTCCAGGGTCGCTTCCTTGATGCCGAATTGAGCGAAGAACTCTTCGTTCAGCTCTGGCAGCTTAGGCTCGGAAACGCTGTTGACGGTCACGGTGAACTCGGCGGCTTTGCCAGCCAGGTCCAGGTTCTGGTAGTCAGCAGGGAAAGTCAGGTTCAGAACACGCTCTTCGCCAGCTTTAGCGCCTACCAGGCCGTCTTCGAAGCCAGGGATCATGCGGTTGGAGCCCAGCACCAGCTGAGTGCCCTTGGCGGAGCCGCCAGCGAATACTTCGCCGTCAACCTTGCCAACGAAATCGATGTTCAGTTGGTCTTCGTTCTGAGCGGCGCGATCGGTCACTTCAAAACGGGTGTTCTGCTTGCGCAGGATTTCCAGCATGTTGTCCAGGTCGGCATCAGCCACGTCAGCGCTCAGGCGCTCTACGGCGATACCATCGAAACCGGCAACTTCGAACTCTGGGAACACTTCGAATACGGCAACGTATTCCAGGTCCTTGCCAGCTTCCAGGGACTTAGGCTCGATGGAAGGCGAGCCAGCTGGTTTCAGGTTCTGCGCTTCTACGGCTTCGTAGAAGGAAGCCTGGATCACGTCACCCACAGCGTCCTGGCGCGCATCAGCACCAAAACGACGCTTGATTTCGCTCATCGGCACTTTGCCTGGACGGAAACCAGCGATCTTGGCCTTCTGGGCAGTCTGCTGCAGACGCTTGTTGACCGCAGTCTCAATACGCTCTGCCGGCACGGTAATGCTCAGGCGGCGCTCGATAGCAGTAGTATTTTCAACAGAAACTTGCATGGATATTCCTCGTTGCACAGACGTTAGCCGGCCATTTCCGACCCCAATCAAGGGCATGCATTCTAGAGGGTCAAACTCAAGAAGTCACCCTGCTGGAAATATGCCCGAAAACAGCCGGCAATTTATCGGTACGAAGGCACGGATGCACCTCGCCCCGGTGACAAATACATCCCATCACGCCAGGGCTCTGCGCCGCCCCTTCTATATATAGAAGGGGTCGCCATTCATTTCCCTGACGGCCCACCCTGCAAACAGGGCTGGCAGACAGCGCAGCATCATCGAGACACATAAATACGATGAAGCGCCCTGGCCTTGCGACCCAGAACCTGCAGCCGCCGAAAATCTGCACCGCTAAAACCAAAAAAGGCGCCAGACTGTTAAATCTGGCGCCTTTCGAATATGGGGTGGACGAAGGGGATCGAACCCTCGACAACGGGAGTCACAATCCCGTGCTCTACCAACTGAGCTACGCCCACCATATTGCATTAACAAAGAACTCAAACATCTTCTTTGTTGAACCTCACCTCACCTTGCGGCAGGGCGACGCCTTGAAATTGGTGCGGATGAAGAGACTCGAACTCTTACGCCTCGCGGCGCTGGAACCTAAATCCAGTGTGTCTACCAATTCCACCACATCCGCGCTTGAAGCTCTTAAAGCAAAGGCGCCAGACGTTTAATCTGGCGCCTTTTCAAAATATGGGGTGGACGAAGGGGATCGAACCCTCGACAACGGGAGTCACAATCCCGTGCTCTACCAACTGAGCTACGCCCACCATCTAACGCTACTTGTGCCAAAGCTGCCTAATGGCGCACCCGGCAGGACTCGAACCTGCGACCATCCGCTTAGAAGGCGGATGCTCTATCCAGCTGAGCTACGGGCGCCTTATTAATCTGTACTCTTGGAGGATTACAAACTAAGTGCTTCCAGCCTTGCAGAACAAACACGCTATTCTGCTCGACCTTCTTAACCAGTGCTAGGCTGTGCCCGACAAGTGCGACGAATAGTATAGACGCCTCGGAAAGCCGTCAAATCTTTTTTGAAAAAAATTCATTTTATTTAAGGGGTTAGGGCAATTTGCAGACCAAGCGCCTTTGCCCTCACGCCGTGGCATGCGAGAATGCGCACACATTTCTTCCCCCTCTCGATGGTTAATCACGCGTAATGACTGCACAACTTATCGACGGCAAATCAATCGCCGCCAGCCTGCGCCAGCAGATCGCCAAACGAGTCACCGAGCGTAGCCAGCAAGGCTTGCGCACGCCTGGCCTCGCGGTGATCCTGGTCGGCAGCGATCCTGCCTCTCAGGTTTATGTCTCGCACAAGCGTAAAGACTGTGAAGAGGTCGGCTTTATTTCCAAGGCCTACGACTTGCCTTCCGACACCACCCAACAGGCCCTGACCGACCTGATCGACAGCCTGAATGACGACCCGGCCATCGACGGCATCCTGTTGCAATTGCCGCTGCCCGAGCACCTGGACGCGTCCAAGCTGCTGGAGCGCATCCGCCCGGACAAGGACGTTGACGGTTTCCACCCTTATAACGTCGGCCGCCTCGCCCAGCGCATTCCGCTGCTGCGCCCGTGCACGCCCAAAGGCATCATGACCTTGCTGGAAAGCACCGGTGTGGATCTGTACGGCCTCGACGCCGTGGTGGTCGGCGCGTCCAACATTGTCGGGCGCCCGATGGCCATGGAACTGCTGCTGGCGGGTTGCACCGTCACCGTGACCCACCGCTTTACCAAAGACCTCGCCGGCCACGTCGGCCGTGCTGACCTGGTGGTGGTTGCCGCCGGCAAGCCGGGCCTGGTGAAAGGTGAGTGGATCAAGGAAGGTGCCATCGTCATCGACGTCGGCATCAACCGCCAGGAAGACGGCAAGCTGGTGGGCGACGTGGTGTACGACACCGCCCTGCCCCGTGCCGGCTGGATCACACCGGTCCCAGGCGGCGTAGGCCCGATGACCCGTGCCTGCCTGCTGGAAAACACGCTGTACGCGGCCGAAACACTGCACGGCTGATAACCGGCAGCCATGAAAAAGCCCTGCACTCACGCAGGGCTTTTTTATTGCCGGCAGAAAACCCGCCACGATGCCCCAGGATCAGGCGCTCGAAGCAGCAACCGCAGCCTCATCAATAAACGCGGCCACCTCGGCGGGCCTGGTTGCCAGCGAAGCGTGGCTGGTCGCCAAGGTAATCGTGCCCCGGGGTTTGAGCCTTGCCGCCATCAGCCGCTGGTTTTCAGGATGGATCATCCGGTCGTCGCTGGACACTTGATACCAGGACGGCTTCTTCTTCCAGGCAGGCGCCGTGATCGTATCGCCAAAGGTGCTGGCAAGCGGTGCCTTTTGCGTAACCGCCATGACCAACGCCTCGTCGGCAGGCAGATCCTGGCAGAAGCTCTCAGGGTATTTATCCTGTTTTACCCACAGGTACCCGTCGCTGTCAGGCTCAAGGTTCGCTGCGCCCTGGGGCAGGTTGCGCTGGGTGATTTCGCCCGGGCTCTCCCCGGCATCCGGGGCGAAGGCCGCTATATAGACCAACCCGATGACATTGGGTTGGTCGCCCGCTTCGGTAATGACCGCGCCCCCATACGAATGCCCCACCAGCAGTACTGGCCCTTTTTGCTGGGCAATCATTTTGCGCGTACGTTCAGCATCGTCGGCCAGTGAGGTCAGCGGCATCTCGACCGCCCGTATGGCCGTATAACCCTTGCGATTCAGCTCAACAATCACTTTGCTCCAGTGCGCCGCACCACCCCAAAACCCGTGCACAAGCAAAATCGTCGGTTTATTACTCATTGCTGGAACTCCGCTGTCAGTGAAAAGGATCCGCAGAGTGGAGCAGTGTCGAGCCGTCCAACCATGACTTCAGGCACCCGACTGCAGACGTTTTTGGGTGTGTTCATTAAAGCTCAACTACGTACGATTGCATGCAGCGCGAACCGGCCACCTGACTGCACGCTCCCAACCGCTACAAAATCGGTACAAACCCTACCAATCATCGTCTTACAGCCTTTATTTAAAGGCTCTCTATCGTTTTCTGATCCATACTCCTAAAATGTAACGGCATTTGTCACAAAACCCGTTTGCCAACGGTATTTCCTTACTTTTTAGCGAGTTCATCCGCGTGAAAATTCGTCTCTCTATTGCCAGCCTATTTTTTGTCTTTACAGGCACTTTCGCCCACGCCGCCGAAACCACCCAGGCGCCGCGTGACACGTCCAAACTGCAAATCGCCTCCGGCAGCGCCATGCTGGTGGACTTGCAGACCAACAAAGTCATCTACTCCAGCAACCCCGACGTGGTGGTGCCTATCGCCTCGGTGAGCAAACTGATGACTGGCCTGGTGGTGCTCGAAGCCAAGCAGAACATGGACGAATACATCGACATCAACATCAAGGACACGCCGGAAATGAAAGGCGTGTTCTCCCGCGTGAAGATCGGCAGCGAAATGCCGCGTAAAGAAATGCTGCTGATCGCCCTGATGTCCTCGGAAAACCGCGCCGCTGCCAGCCTGGCCCACCACTACCCGGGCGGCTACCCGGCGTTTATCGCGGCGATGAACGCCAAGGCCAAGGCGCTGGGCATGACCAGCACCCACTATGTCGAGCCCACCGGCCTGTCGATCCACAACGTGTCCACCGCCCGTGACCTCAGCAAGCTGCTGGCCGCCGCGCGCCATTACCCGCTGCTCAGCCAGTTGAGCACCACCAAGGAAAAGACGGTTTCGTTCCGCAAACCCAACTACACCCTGGGCTTCTCCAACACCGACCACCTGATCAACCGTGCCAACTGGGACATCAAGCTGACCAAGACCGGCTTCACCAACCAGGCCGGCCACTGCCTGGTGCTGGTGACCAGCATGGGTAACCGTCCGGTGTCGCTGGTGATCCTCGATGCGTTCGGCAAATTCACCCACTTCGCCGATGCAAGCCGGATTCGCAATTGGGTCGAGACGGGCAAGAGTGGTTCGGTGCCGGATGTCGCGTTGCGCTACAAGGCTGACAAGAACCTGAAGAATCGGCCGAATGCGGCTGAAGTGCGCCGCTAAAAGAATCTGAGAGCTGCTTTGTGTGGGAGCGGGCTTGTGTGGGAGCGGGCTTGCTCGCGAAGACGGTGTGTCAGTTACAGGCATTTCAACTGACCCACCGCATTCGCGAGCAAGCCCGCTCCCACACAAAGCCCGCTCGCCTATGAGATCTCGGGTGTTGCCTGTTACTTGGTTTCCGCCAACACCTTAAGCGCCTGCGCCGCCGCCCGCTCCTGCCCGGCCTGGGCCGTGGCATTCGCCGCCTCACGCCAGCGCTGCGCATCGACCTTGGCCGGCAACTGGCTGGGCCGCTGGGTGAGGATCGCCCAACTCCCGGCGCTCTTCCACTTCGATTCAAACTCGCTGAAGCTCATCAACAGGCGCCGGTCCATTCCGGAGCGCAGCAGCACCGTGCTTTTCTGCTGATTGAAGCCCACCACGACCACGTACCGTGCGTCCGACCACAGGCTCCCGCCAATCCGCGCCATCACCGGGTAACCGGCTGCAACCTGTGCCAGCACCGCCGTCAACTGGGGATCCAGCGGATACACCATCAGCCCGTACTCACGCGCCAGCACCTGCATGTTGCGCTCCAGGTCCGCCTCGCCACCGGGCAAGCGCAGTGGCTTATCCAACAAGCCCGGTGTCATGACAATGCCTTGTTGCGACAGCATGCTGGCTAGTGCCGCAGGGCCACTTTGATAAGCCTCGCTGCGAAAGGTCGGCACGCCATTGAGCTCGACCCGCTCCGGCAGGCCCGGCAGTTTCGAGGGGCTGCCGGAACAGGCCGCAAGCCCGAGGGCACAGGCCAGCAACACGGATGTTTTCACGTTCGACCGTAACCGCAATTTTTTACTCTCTTGATCAACTGCCGGTAAGGGTCCTGATCATAGGGCGCCGCGCCACGCGGGTATAGCCTCAAGCGTCAGTAAAGGGCCTGGGATAGAGCAAAGAAGTTGGACAGACTCGACCATTGGTCAATAGCAGGCAACCGCCAGGTAGCTAGACTGTCCATTGAGAAGACTGTGTATGCCCCATCGGGGCGAAAGGAGGCCCGTATGAGCCTTGCAACAACGATTTTCATGTTGGTCTGCGGTTGGCTGGCAGTAGCCGGCGCCATGTTGTGGGGGGTGTTGCGCATCACGCGCCGCCACCATCACCCCCACGTCGTCAAACCGGCCAAGCCCCTCAAGGCCGCCGTGCATCACGCCTAGCCGGGCATGCAGTTGAAGTCCTGGGTCGCCGCGACTTCCTTGCCATGCGCATCCATCAGGGATGCGCGCACGGTGGTGCCCAGGCTCGACTCCACCAGGGTGTAGTGCTCACCCGCCTTGAAATCCTTGTACTCGACCCGGCCCTGGCAGTCCTGCTGGTTGTCGTCGCCTGGCTCCTCTTCGAATAGCGTCACGTCCAATCGATGGGCGCCCGGCGGCACTTCAAAAAAGCGTCCGTCGTCCACGCGCTTGCCATCCAGGCGCTCGGCCATCAGGTCATTCGGCGCCTCTTCCTTCAAACCAATCCACGCCTCGCTCGGGTCCGCCTTGGGGATCGGGCCGGCGCACGCCGACAACAACAAGACGGCGCCGAGGGCGGGAATCAACAACAAAGGTTTAAGTGACATGGCAGGGCTCCAAAAAAAGGACGACGTGTCCGATGGAGCACAAGCTTGGAGAGCGACCCTGTGTAGAACAAATGAATACAGATGAAACGATCTTCAGGCCCTCCCTAAATGTTCCTTCACCTGGCTGAAAGGTGCGTGTTAGGTGGGTCGGGCAAGACTGCCGGGGTTTGCAATCCTGCTCCAATGGAGGTTCACGCATGCTCGGGCTGGTAAAGACCGCACTGCACAAGCCGTACACGTTTATCGTGTTGGCCATATTCATCTGCATCATCGGGCCGATGGCGGCCCTGCGAACCCCCACGGATGTGTTTCCCGATATCGGCATCCCCGTGGTCGCCGTGGTCTGGCAGTACAACGGCTTGTCGCCGGATGCCATGGCCGGGCGGGTGATCTACACCTATGAACGCTCCCTGAGCACCACCGTCAACGACATCGAACATATCGAATCGCAATCGCTGCCTGGCATGGGCATCGTCAAGATCTTCTTCCAGCCCGGCGTCGACATCCGCACCGCCAATGCCCAAGTGACGGCCGTGTCACAAACCGTGCTCAAGCAAATGCCGCCGGGCATCACACCGCCGCTGATCCTCAACTACAGCGCCTCCACGGTGCCGATCCTGCAACTGGCGTTCTCCAGCCCGAGCCTGTCGGAAGCGAAGATCCGCGATCTGGTGCAGAACAATATCCGCCTGCCGTTAAGCGCCCTGCCCGGCCTGGCCATGCCCACGCCCATGGGCGGCAAGCAACGCCAGATCACCCTCGACCTCGACCCGCAGGCGCTCGCCGCCAAAGGCTTGTCGGCCCAGGACGTGGGCAACGCCCTGGCCCTGCAAAACCAGATCATCCCGGTGGGCACCGCCAAACTCGGCCCCAACGAATACACGATCCTGCTCAACAACAGCCCCAAGGCGATCGACGAGCTCAACGACCTGCCGATCAAGACCGTGGATGGCGCGCTGATCACCATCGGCCAAGTGGCACACGTGCGTGACGGCTCGCCTCCGCAAACCAACATCGTGCGCGTCGACGGCCACCGCGCCGTGCTGATGCCGGCGCTGAAAAACGGCAGCATCTCCACCCTGTCGATCATCGACGGCATCCGCCAGATGCTGCCGCGCATTGACGAGACCCTGCCGCCGTCGCTGAAGACCTCGCTGCTGGGCGACGCCTCGGTATTCGTCAAGCAATCGGTGGGCAGCGTGGCCCAGGAAGGCATCATCGCCGCCCTGCTGACCAGTGCGATGATCCTGCTGTTCCTCGGCAGTTGGCGTTCGACGCTGATTATCGCCGCGTCCATTCCCCTGGCCGTGCTGTCGGCCATCGCGCTGCTCGCCGTCAGCGGGCAAACCCTCAACGTGATGACCCTCGGCGGGCTGGCGCTGGCGGTGGGGATCTTGGTGGACGACGCCACCGTGACCATCGAAAACATCAACTGGCACCTGGAACAAGGCAAGTCGGTAAAAACCGCAATCCTCGATGGCGCCGCGCAAATTGTCGGCCCGGCGTTCGTCTCGCTGCTGTGCATCTGCATCGTGTTCGTGCCGATGTTCATGCTGCAAGGCATCGCTGGGTACCTGTTCCGCCCCATGGCGCTGGCGGTGATCTTTGCCATGGCCAGTTCGTTCATCCTTTCGCGAACGCTGGTGCCGACGCTGGCGATGTTCCTGCTCAAGCCGCATACGCCGGAGCAAGGCGCGGGGCATCACCCGGAAGATGAATTCATCAACCACCACGAGGGCGAGCAACACGCCAAACCGCGGCATGCCGCGCTGCAAGCGGTGCTGAATTTCCAGCAGGGTTTCGAGCGCCACTTCTCGAATATCCGCGACACCTACCACGGCCTGCTGCTGTTGGCGCTGGGCAAGCGCAAGCGCTTTATCGTCGGTTTCCTCGCCTGCGTGCTCGCGTCGTTCCTGCTGCTGCCGAGCCTGGGCCAGGATTTCTTCCCCGCCACCGACGCCGGCGCCCTGGCCCTTCACGTGCGTTTGCCCTTGGGCACGCGCATCGAAGAAAGCGCCGCCGCCTTCGACCGCATCGAAGCGCGGATTCGTGAGGTGATCCCCAGCGCTGAACTCGACACCATCGTCGACAACATTGGCATTCCCCTCAGCGGCATCGACATGGCCTACAGCAGCAGCGGCACCATCGGCCCGCAGGATGGCGATATCCAGGTCACCCTGAAAAAGGACCATGCACCCACCGCCGACTACGTGAAAAAACTGCGTGAAGCGCTGCCGCAAAGCTTCCCCGGCAGCCACTTCGCGTTCCTGCCCGCAGACATCAGCAGCCAGATCCTCAACTTCGGCGCCCCGGCCCCGCTGGACGTGAAAATCTCCGGGCGCAACGATGCCGAAAACCGTGCCTACGCAGTGGAGCTGGAACGCCGCCTGCAACACGTACCCGGCATCGCCGACCTGCGTATCCAGCAATCCACCGGCTACCCGTCGCTGCAAGTCAATGTGGACCGCCTGCGCGCCAACGGCCTGGGCATCACCGAGCGCGACGTGACCAACAGCATGGTCGCATCCCTGGCGGGCAGCTCGCAGACGGCGCCGACCTTCTGGCTCAACCCGGCCAACGGCGTGTCGTACTCCATCGTCGCGGCGACGCCGCAATACCGTCTCGACAGCCTGCCGTCGCTGGAAGCCCTGCCGGTGACCGGCGCCGACGGCCAGTCGCAGATCCTCGGCGGCGTGGCGAGTATTTCCCGCGTGCAAAGCCCAGCGGTGGTGACCCACTACAACATCGAGCCGACCCTGGACCTGTACGCCAACGTGCAAGGCCGCGACCTCGGCGGCGTGGCACGCGACGTACAAAAAGTGCTGGATGACACCGCTGCGATGCGCCCCAAAGGCGCGACCATCAGCCTGCATGGACAGATCGACGCCCTGCATGAAGCCTTCAGCGGTTTGAGCCTGGGCCTGCTCGGCGCCGTGGTGCTGATCTACCTGCTGATCGTGGTCAACTTCCAGTCGTGGGCCGACCCGTTTGTGATCATCACCGCACTGCCGGCCGCACTCGCGGGCATCGTGTGGATGCTGTTCCTCAGCGGCACCTCGCTGTCGGTGCCGGCCCTCACCGGCGCCATCCTCTGCATGGGCGTGGCCACCGCCAACTCGATCCTGGTGGTGAGCTTCTGCCGTGAACGCCTGGCCGAGCATGGCGATGCGCTCAAGGCAGCGATGGAGGCCGGCTACACGCGCTTCCGTCCGGTGTGCATGACCGCCCTGGCGATGATCATCGGCATGCTGCCGCTGGCCCTTTCCGAAGAACAAAACGCCCCCCTCGGCCGGGCGGTGATCGGTGGCCTGATCTTCGCCACCGTCGCCACCCTATTGTTTGTCCCCGTGGTCTTCAGCCTGGTCCACGGCCGCCACCCTACTCGCGCAGTTGCCGGAGAAACCCCACATGTCGTCTGATCACAAACCCTCGCGCAAGCGTCTGATGCTCCTGGGTGTCGGCGGCCTCACCCTGGCCGCCCTGCTGGTCGCCAACGGCCTGCATGCCCGCACCTTGCATGAACAATCGGTCACCGCCTGGACGGAGACCGCCGCCGTCCCGCAGGTGCTGGTGCTGCAACCGCAACGGAACACGGCTGGCGATACCCTGCGCTTGCCCGCGCACCTGGAAGCCTGGAGCAAGGCGCCGATCCATGCCCGGGTCAGCGGCTACTTGAAGGACTGGAAAGCCGACATCGGCACCCAGGTCAAAGCCGGGCAAATCCTCGCTGAAATCGACAGCCCAGACCTCGACCAGCAACTGGCGCAAACCCACGCCCGGCTGATCCAGGAACAGGCCAACGCGCGCCTGGCCGAAACCACCGCCACGCGCTGGCAAAACCTGTTGGCCAGCCACTCGGTGTCACGCCAGGAGGCCGATGAAAAAACCTCCAACGCTGCCGCCGCGAAGGCCAACGCCGAGGCCGCCGCTGCCGACTACGCGCGGTTGTCGGCGCTGGAAGGCTACAAGACGATCCGCGCACCGTTCGCCGGCACCATCACCGCGCGCAACACCGATATCGGCCAGTTGATCAAGGCCGACACCGACAGCGACCCGGAGCTGTTCAACCTCGCCGACACCCACCAGTTGCGCCTGTACGTGCCGGTGCCGCAAAACTACGCGGCGGTCATCCACCCCGGCCTGGAAGCCGAATTGACCGTGCCTGAGCATCCTGGTGAACACTTCAAGGCCCGCCTGATCGGCGACTCCACCGCCATCGACCGACGCTCCGGCACCCTGCTCGCGCAGTTCGTCGCCGACAACCCCAACGGCGAATTGCTGCCCGGTGACTACGCCGAAGCGACCTTGCCGATTCCAGCCGACACCCATGGCGTGAGCATTCCCGCCAGCGCCTTGATCTTCCGCGCCCAGGGCACGCAAGTCGCCGTACTCGACGGACACAACCATGTGCACCTGCAAACCATCCATATCGGCCTCGACCTCGGCGAACGCCTGGTGATCGACCAGGGCCTCAAGCCCGCCGATCGCGTGATCGACAACCCGCCCGACGCCCTGCGCGAAGGTGACCCGGTGCAATTGGCCGACACCGCGGGAGGTGCCCATGCGCCCAAGGCTTAAACCCCTCGCGGCCCTGCTGTTGCTGGCGCTGCAAGGTTGCTCCATGGCGCCCACCTACCAAGTGCCAACCGTTGACCTGCCCGCCGGCTATCGTGAACAGACCAGCGACGGCCCGTGGCACAGCGCGCAGCCGTCCGACCAGTTGGCGCCCGCATGGTGGACGCTCTACAACGACCCGCGCCTGAGTGAACTGCAACAGCAGCTGCTCAAGGCCAACCCGGACCTGGCGGCGGCGCTGGCGCACTTCGATGCCTCCCAGGCGTACGCCAGCCAACTGCATGCCGGGTTGTTCCCGCAAATCAATGCCAGTGCGCAGCCGCTGCGCCAACGCCAATCGGACGCGCGGCCCCTGCGTGGCACCACGCAGCCGTCGGTCTATAACAGCAACACCGCAGGGTTTTCCCTGAGCTACGACCTGGACCTGTGGGGCAAGGTCCGCAACCAGGTCGCAGCGGGCGATGCCCAGGCGCAAGCGGCCGGCGACGACTTGGCAGTGGCGCGCTTGAGCTTGCAACAGCAATTGGCGAGCTTGTATGTGCAGCTCAACGGGCTGGATGCGCAGGCGCGGATTCTCGAGGGTTCACTGGAGGATTATCGCCAGGCGCTGCAACTGACGCGCAGCCGCTACGAGGGCCAGATCGCCTCCGAACTGGACCTGACCCGCGCGCAAAACCAGCTGGCTGAAGCCAAGGCGCAATGGGATGACGTGCGCGGGCAACGCAACCTGACCGAACATGCAATTGGCGAACTCGTGGGCGTGGCGGCCAGCACCTTCAGCCTGGCGCCGAGTGCGCAGCTGCTCGTACTACCGGGCATTCCTGCACAGCTGCCGAGCCACCTGTTGCAACGTCGCCCGGACATTGCGGCGGCCGAGCGGCGCGTGTTTGCGGCCAACGCCAACATCGGCGTGGCCAAGGCGGCGTGGTACCCGGACTTCAGCTTGAACGGGTTGATCGGCGGGCAGACGCAAGGCGTCGGCAACCTGCTGTCGGCGAGTAATCGCTATTGGGCGCTGGGGCCGCTGGTCAACCTGCCGATCTTCGATGGCGGACGCTTGAGCGCCAATGAGCGCCAGGCCAAGGCCGAATTCGAAGAGGCCTCGGCGCAGTACCGCAGCCGCGTGTTGAAAGCCCTGCGCGAAGTGGAGGACAACCTCGCCCAACTGCGCGACTTGCAGCAGCAAGCCGAGGATGAACAGGCGGCGGCGGATGCGGCGCAGCACACCCAGGCATTGGCAATGAACAGCTATCAGGCGGGCGCCGTGAGTTACCTGGATGTAGTGACGGCGCAGACCGCCGCCTTGCAGGCGCAACGGACCTTACAGGCCGTGCAGACGCGCCAGTTGCAGGCGAGTATCGGCTTAGTGGCCGCGCTGGGAGGTGGCTGGCAACGAGACTGACGACACGCCCTCACCGCCGTCGCCCTTGCCACCCACCGGGGCGGTGGAGGACTATGCCACTACGCACAGGACAGGTTAGCGGTGAGGGATCAGTGGCAAAGTATTCAGAGTTGGCCCGTCTGCTGCGCAGCAGAATAGAAATGGGCATGTACCAGGCGGGGCAACGCCTTCCCTCCGTGCGCATGTTGAGCGCAGAACACGGCGTCAGCCTGGGCACCGTCCAGCAGGCCTATCGCCTGCTGGAAGAAGAAGGCCTGGCATCACCCGCGCCCAAGTCCGGCCACTTCGTCACCCGCAGGCAAAACCTGCACCTGTTGCCGACCATGCGCGCCATCGAAAAAAACCCCCTCGATATCCTGGAGTGGGATGAAATCTACAAGGTGACCACCAGCACCCCGGATGAACGGGTGCTGCAACTGGGCAGAGGCATGCCCCACGTTGACACACCGACCTTGAAGCCCCTGATGAAAAGCCTGAGCCACGAGGCCAAACGCTGGCAAAAGGACGGGCTCAACTATGAAAACATCAAAGGCAACCTGGAATTAAGGACGCAAGTCAGTCGCTTGATTATCGATTCCGGCTGCCTGGTCGACCCCGAAGAAATCATCATCACCACCGGCTGCCAGGAAGCCCTGATGTGTTCCATACGGGCCATTTGCAGCCAGGGGGATATTGTTGTCGTCGAGTCACCGAGCTTTCACGGGGCGATACAGACCCTCAAGGTCTGCGGCATCAAAGTCATTGAAGTGCCCACCCATCCGCTAACGGGCATCTGCCTGGAATCACTGGAACTGATCGCGCAGCGCTGGCCGATTCGCGCGGTACTGGTCAACCCGAACTGCAACAACCCGCTGGGTTATGTCATGCCGGATGAGCGCAAGGAAACCCTGGTGGCACTGTCCAGGACCTTCGGCTTTTTTATCATCGAAGATGACACCTACGGCGACCTTACGTACCCGTACCCGCGCCCCAAAACCATCAAGTCCCTCGACGCCGAGGGCCAGATCATCCTCTGTGGCTCTTTCTCAAAAACACTCGCGCCGGGGCTGCGGGTGGGCTGGGTGGTGCCCGGCAAAATCTACGACAAAGTGCTGCATATCAAATACACCAGCTCCGGCGCCACGGCCACCGCGAACCAACGCGCCATTGCCGAGTTCATGGGCAAGGGCCTGTACCAGATCCATCTGCGGCGAATGCGCGCCAACTACAAGGCCAACCGCGAGTTGATGACCAGTTGGATCTCCAAATACTTCAACCCGAGCATTCGGATCAGCCGGCCCCAAGGCGGGTATTTCCTGTGGATGGAGCTGCCGGACGGCGTGTCGGCCTATGAACTCAGCGACTACCTGATGCAACACAACATACAAATTGCCACCGGAAAAATATTCTCCTCTTCCGGCAAGTATGAAAACTGCATCCGCATCAACTACGGCGGCGCCCTCGATGACCGGGTCGAAGAAGCGATCAAGATGATCGGCAAACGGGTAATGGACCTGAGCGTTTCCAACATGCTGCGCTAGTGCCTCAATGACAAACAGGCCGGTGACGGCCTGCCTGCCTCAGCGCATGGATCTCAGCTTTCGGAAAAACGAATGGCGTAGACGCGTTCCGGGCCAGGGCCCGGCTGGTCCGCCCCCCTCACCCAGCCGGTTGACTCGTACAACTGAACCGCCTCTTTGTAGCGTGCCCGGGTTTTCAGGAAAATCTCCTTGAACCCCAATTGCCGTGCCGTCGCGACCGCCGCCTGGAGCATCGCCACTCCGGCGCCAAAACCGCGATAGTCCTTGTCCAGGTAGTACTTGGTGAGTTTCACCCGGCCATCGTCGCCGCCCGTGAGGATGGCCGACCCCACCGGCACATCGCCAAACACCGTGACCAACTCCACGACATTCGCCTTGGGCACACCAAAGCACATGATGTCGCGGTCATCATCGTCGGGGTCGGCCGCGATGCCGTACTCCACAAAGGTCTTGAACACCATTTTGCGGATGGCGATCGCGTCTTCGAGCCTGGCGCTGCGAATCTGGAAGTGTTGGTTTTCTACGTAAATCGTCTCGCTCATGGGTACCAGGCCTCAACTTCAATGTCCGAGAGCGGAACCAGCACACAGGGCAAAATTGCGTTGAGCCCTCTTTCCTTTTCCGTGAGTGCAAGCATGGGTGCCCACTCGCTGTACTCACCAGAGACAAACCTCACCTGGCAGGCGCCGCACCGCCCCTGTCGGCAACGGGTGCGGACCAGGCCGAGCTTTTCACAGGCATTGACCAGCGAAAACACATCGCCGGCCATGGGCTCACGCTGCCCTGCGCACGCGAGGGTAAAATTATTGGCGGTCATCGTTGGTCCATTCCCATTCCAGGCTGTCGTAGAGCTTCATCAAGCCGCGATTGTTGTTCGTAAACTCGACGCCGCGCTGTAGCTCTACTGCGTTGTCTACCACGACCGCGCGCACGCCATCGAGTGAGGGCCGCGCGAGTTGATCGATCACGGTGATCCAGGCATTGAGATCGGCCCGGAAGAAGTTCTTCGCGACCAACTCGACGGTTTCCTTGAACACCTGTTTTCCGTCTTTGGAGAGCTGCCAATAGACATCGCGCGCCAACACCGCAAACTGCGAGCCGTGGCTCCACTCGTCCTTGCCATGGGCATTGACCGCCGCGAGAAACATCGGCTGGATCGATGTCGCGTTCGCCAGCAAGTCCAGGTAATCGGTGATGTGATTCTCGGTACAACAGGCCGTGGCGATACGCGCAATGCGCCGCTTCCATTCGCTGTCCAGCCCATGGATATAGGTATTCATGACGTTCACGAGGTGAAAGTCCGCAGGAAACAACGCCAGTTGCCGGTTGGCCCGCACCTCATCACAGGTGAGCACTGCCAGCAGCGTGTGATAGCCCTCGTCCGTCATCGCCTCTGCCATCGAGCGTGCCATCTCGGGGCCGACACTGTTGTCTTGCCGCGAACGAATGACTTCGATACAGGCCGGCGTGACCAAGTCGGTTTCAATAAAAATGGTGTTGCTCTGATAGATAATCCACCCGGCAGAGAGCAAGTCGTTTTTATCTTTAGGCTCCAGCGCGCGCCACGCGTCGAACGACGAGAAGGGCACCATCGCCTCCAGAAAGTCTGGCGCATGCATATCAAACGCAAGGCTGTTAATACCTTTAAAGCGCATGACCTCGGCGTCAAATGACCAACTTTGGCTGATGCGTTCAATCACTTCCCGCGAGTAATCGCGGGTTTCAATATCCCTTCCACTATGACGCGACATGCTCAGCCCCTTGCGCCGTGAATTCCAGAAACAACATATCCCGCGACGCGATGCCCTCGTCTGCCGTGTTCATTTGACTGACGCTGTGATAAACCTTGGAATCATCAAAGATCACCAGGTCGCCATAACGCTTGAGGGTAAAACTTTCGAGCAAGGCCTTGTCGTTGTCGTAGATGGAATTTTCTGCACCGGTGCAATTGTCCGTGCGGTTGACGCAAAACAAACTGGAGAACGTAACGCCGTCCTTATGTATGCCTTCCGGCGTCGGAAAACCGGCAACCCCGCGCGACGATGTAATTCGCACTTGGTGCAAATACACCTGCCACACCGCCACATCTTTATAGCGGGTAAAGATCGCCACATAATCGCGAATCATGCGTTTTATAAACGGGTGCGTCGCGATGTAGGGGGTGATCGGCTCAAAGTATCGATCCACGCCGCCATTCAAGGTATTCGTGTACTTATCCTGGAAGAACGGCCGATGCGGCAGTATGCCGATTTCATCGTTAAGCACACTGTAGCGAAGTTCGGTAAAGCGCCGCCGACGGTATTTGCCGCCGTCCGCCATAAACTCATCCGGTGGCAAGCTGTCCCACGTCTGCAAGAACGCTTTCCAGTCAGCGGAGCGATGGGCCAACGTCACGAAGTAGTTGAAATAGTTGCCCACCCAATAACCGCTGTGCCTGAGTTGCTGCTCAATCAGATCAGAGGTGCTTTGCACAGTTGACAATGAACGGGCTGCAGAGCCTTCATACTTCATAGATAGATATCCTTCAATGGATGGTAGAGAACCCTAGTGCCGCACCAAAAAACACGAAGAATACAGCGACTACTTTGGAACCGATTCTACTGGCGGAGGGCGACGTCAACTTCGACGCGATCCTGGTGGCCACTACGGCGTAACAGGAAAGAATCGAAAACTTTATCAGTGCGCTGATAACCACAAGAAACGCAAAGAACTGAAGATCGGGCGTGCCACTCTTTTCGAACTGCGGCAACAGCGCGGTAAAGTACACCAGCGCCTTTGGGTTACTGATACCGATCAAAAAGGACTGCGCCCACTGCCGCGTTAAAGCAGGCGCCCTGACAACAGTTGCATCAGGACTTGCAGCACTTATCATCGCGCGGCTTTTCTTGAAAGCACCAATACCCAGATAAACAAGATACGCCGCACCGGCCAGTTTCAATGTATTAAACATCGAGGGATGTTCTGCAAAAAAAGTGGCAATACCCAATGACGAGATCAAGCCCATGATCAAGATGGCAAATACATCCCCGGTCAATACGCCAATCGCTTTCAGTGGCCCATACTTGATGGAGTTATTCACCAGAAACACAGTTGATGGGCCCGGAGAACCGGCCTGCACCATCGTAATCAGAATGAACGACAGCCACGCATAGATAGTCATGATTGAACCCCGGACACAGACAACTGGACGAATAGACTTTCCGGAACTTGCATTAAGACGTGCCCAACGCAACTCAACGAATAAGCTATTGTTAACGCTACTTGGCACTTAATTAAGATCCAGAAAAACCACTTATTTGATGCACAGTTGAACGCCCGGGCATCTGTATGGTGGTTTTTTCCAGAATCTGTACCAGAGGGAAAAAGCCGCTATCGATCATTCGCCCACGGCGCAACGCCACCGGTACAGGCATGGAATATTTTCGAGGGGGTGAAGACGCAAAAACCGGCGGTAGGCGCCGGTCTGTGTTTGCGAACAAGCCACGTTAGGAGGTGGGTAACAGCCTAACGCCATCGTCAGTGTGAAACGCCGTACAGACACGGCCTGTCCACTCCGGCAACTCGATAACTGCCAGCCAGGATGATTCGCTGAGCGCCAGGCTGAATGGCGACGTAATAAACATAGCCACGCCCTTCACGAATCAAGGCTTGCTGGCCGTACCCTTGGTCCAGCATTCCGTCGCCGTGAAAACGCGCGTGAATAGCCATACCGGTAGCTATCATCTCTTCCCCCCCTACGACAACCTTTCCATCATCAGGCTGAACTGCGGTGCCATGCCATGCTATCGGCGCATCATCCACAACGTGTGGCCGCCCGCCGTTGAAGCTCTCGTCTATTAGGCCTTGCGCCGTGTACTTGGTAACCATTGCCTGAAGTTCGAAAGCGTGGCCCGCCGCAACAATGTGATCCTTATCCAGTGCCATGCAGTAGAAACCAGAGTTTCCCATGGAGGAAATAATCAGCCCGCCATCACCAAAGCCCGAATCAACTTGCCCGTCCGGAGAAAACCCTGCCACTGCTGCAAAACTCTCGGTAACAGCCGAGTTGTGAAAACCCTGCGCGCCGACCACGACAACTCTGCCGTCGCTCTGTACGCCAATGGCATGGAGTATGGTGTTCGCGTCGGAAAATCGGACGTCTATAAACCCAGTTCCTGCTCCAAACGTCGGGTCCGGTTCGCCTTCGGGCGACACTTTTACCACCCAGCCTGTATCGCGGGTTCGGCCTTCAGGATCCATGACGACGCCTGAGTTGTAGGCCATTAAGAGACTGTCATCATCGTCCAAGGCGGCGGAAGGTTTACGCGTCACATCTGCGGTGTCCGTGGGCAAGGGAATGATCCGCTTGCCATACAACGTGTCGAGAGCGCCATTTGAATCAAACCGAGTGATGGCGAGTCGCCCCTTCTCGGGACTGTCTTTCACTTCACCGACCACAACAATCTTGCCATCGCCCTGCACAAGTACCTCGCTGGCCCAGGAGTTCAGACCTGGGCCGAAGTCCCCCGTCACTACACCCTCTGTACCAAAGCTCGTGTCCGCACCACCGTTCAAATCGCTACGGAACAGCAAAAACTGCTCGTCCGCCTGCAATATGTAAAGCAACCGCTGTTGCGGATCGACAGCCAGCGCACGGACCCCACCGGCCCTGCTCAGGCTTGGTATTAGCCTGCCATTATCGGCGAAGCTGGGATCAAGAAATCCAGGGTTGGTTATCGCTGATTTCATGATTGACCTCCGCCGCATGTGAGTGATGACCGAATCACTGTTCGGCTACGCTCAGTAAACAGCCACGGAAGGACTAGGGGAACTGTCAAAAGTAACAGTGCATGCGACCGTTAGTCGTTTTCAGCAAGGCGCCAATCTGACCTTGTCGGGGCAAGTTCTCTCCCACATTTTTGCCATATTTCAGGCGGCTAGTTTGCCGTTAGCGATGGCTGCTGACGCCGCAACCATCGCCCTCAGCAACACCGCACACCCGGCCGCCAGGTCATCCGGCGCGGCATTCTCGATTTCGTTATGGCTAATCCCTCCCTCACACGGCACAAAAATCATCCCTGCCGGGCCCAGCTCGGCGACAAAGATCGCGTCGTGCCCTGCCCCGCTGACGATGTCCATGTTCGACAGGCCCAAGCCATTGGCCGCATCGCGTACGGCGTCCACGCAACCTTTGTCGAAATACAGCGGCGGGAAGTCCGCCGTCGGCACCATTTCAAAGCTCAAGCCATGCTTGGCGCAGGTCTCATCGATCACCTTGCGCACCTGGGCAATCATCGAATCCAAGCGCGCCGGCTCAAGATGACGAAAATCCAGGGTCATGCGCACTTCGCCAGGAATCACATTGCGCGAGCCTGGATAGGCTTGCAGGCAGCCCACCGTGCCACACGCATGGGGCTGATGCCCCAGCGCCGCCGCATTCACCGCTGCCACCACCGCCGCTGCGCCCACCAGGGCATCCTTGCGCAGGTGCATCGGCGTAGGCCCCGCATGGGCTTCGACGCCGCGCAGTTTCAGGTCGAACCACTTCTGGCCCAGCGCGCCCAAGACCACGCCGATGGTCTTTTTCTCATCCTCAAGAATCGGCCCCTGTTCGATATGCGCTTCGAAATACGCGCCGACCTTGTGCCCGCTCTCCGCCCGTGTACCGGCGTAGCCAATCGCGTTCAACGCATCGCCTACCGAGACGCCATCGGCATCGACCTTGCCCAGGGTATCCGCCAGGCTGAATTTGTCGGCAAACACCCCCGACCCCATCATGCACGGTGGAAAGCGCGAGCCCTCTTCGTTGGTCCACACCACCACTTCCAGCGGCGCCTCGGTTTCCAGCTTGAGGTCGTTGAGGGTGCGCAGCACTTCCACGCCGGCGAGCACGCCAAAGCAG
Organism: Pseudomonas sp. Marseille-Q1929; assembly: GCF_017316265.1. NCBI lineage: Bacteria > Pseudomonadati > Pseudomonadota > Gammaproteobacteria > Pseudomonadales > Pseudomonadaceae > Pseudomonas > Pseudomonas sp. Marseille-Q1929. The sequence continues at coordinate 17,047 of NZ_JAFLWU010000014.1, read as the reverse complement.
CCGTCAAATTTTCCGCCCGTGGGTTGGGTGTCGATATGGCTGCCGGTCATCACCGGTGGCAGGTCGGGGTTGCGCCCGGGGCGGCGGGCGAAGATGTTGCCGATGCCGTCGATGGTCACGGTGCAACCGGCGGCTTCGCACCACTGCACGAACAGGTCGCGAGCCTGGCGATCGAGGTCGGTGAGGGCCAGGCGGCACACGCCGCCCTTGGGTGTGGCGCCGAGCCGGGCGAGGTCCATCAGGGACTGCCACAAACGGTCGCGATTGATGTGCTGATGGGTGGATTGCAGAACGTCGAGGGCAGCGTTCATGGGGATCTCCTCAGGCTACATTTTTATGGTTTCAACTGACGGAACTCGGTCAAAAATGTGGGAGCGGGCTTGCTCGCGAAGGCGGTGTGTCAGTCAGCACATCTGTTTCTGATACACCGCATTCGCGAGCAAGCCCGCTCCCACATTTGGATTGCATTTCAACTTTTAACCGCGACCGGGCTGACTCCGCGCTTGGCATTCAAGCCGTAATACAGCAAGCCACCCAACGCCGAACCGGTAAACCAGCCATAGCTGTAGAACCAGCTGAACGCATCACTGCCCAGGGACAGCAACGTCAGCACCACCGGCACGCCAAAGGCAATGAACCCGCTCCAGTTCCACGCCGGGTACACGTCATCGCGATACAACCCGGCCAGGTCCAGCTGTTGTTTGCGGGTGATGAAATAGTCCACCACCATGATCCCGGCAATCGGCCCCAGCAGGCTTGAATAGCCGAGCAGCCAGTTGGAATAGACGGTCTCCAGGCTCACATCGGAAACGATCAAACCGAGCTTTTTCAGCAGCTCATGCCCCATCAACACCAGCCCCACCAACCCGGTGAGGATCACCGCCGTGGTGCGGTTGATCAGCTTTGGCGCGATGTTCTGGAAGTCGTTGGTCGGCGAGACAATGTTCGCCGCCGTGTTGGTGGACAAGGTGGCGATGATGATCAACAGCATCGCAATGGCTACCCACACCGGGCTCTGGATATGCCCGATCAAGGTCACCGGGTCGGACACGCTCACCCCCACCAGTTTCACCGACGCGGCCGTCATGATCACGCCCAGCGCAGCGAACAGGAACATGGTCAGCGGCAAGCCGAAAATCTGCCCGAGGATCTGGTCCTTCTGGCTTTTTGCGTAGCGGCTGAAGTCGGGAATATTCAGCGACAAGGTGGCCCAGAACCCCACCATCGCGGTCAGGCCAGCCATGAAGTAACCGGTGAGGCTCGCCCCCTCCGGGCGCTTTGGCGGGATCGCCATCAACTCGCTGAGGGACACGTTCGGCATCGCCCACACCAGCAGGCCAATCCCCACCGCCACCAGCAGCGGCGCCGACAGGGTTTCCAGGCGCTTGATCGACTCGGCGCCACGCAGCACCACCCACAAATTCAGGCACCAGAAAATCATGAAACCGATCACTTCACCGGTGCCGCCAAGGGACTTCCAGCCCTCGAAAATCGAGCCCAGGAACAAGTGAATCGCCAACCCGCCAAACATCGTCTGGATACCAAACCAGCCGCACGCCACCAGCGCACGAATCAGGCACGGCACGTTGGAGCCGAGAATGCCGAACGAAGAACGCAACAGCACCGGAAACGGAATGCCGTACTTGGTCCCGGGAAACGCGTTAAGGGTCAGCGGAATCAACACCACGATATTGGCCAGCAGAATGGCCATCAGCGCCTCGCCCACCGACAAGCCGAAGTACGCGGTGAGCACCCCACCCAGCGTATAGGTGGGCACGCAGATCGACATGCCGACCCACAGCGCGGTGATGTGCCACTTGTTCCAGGTTCGTTCATGCACCTTGGTCGGTGCCATGTCGTGGTTGTAGCGCGGGCTGTCGAGGACGTCGGGGCCGGCGTCGAGTTCGTACAGGCCGTTGCGCTCAATGACTTGCGATCTGTTCTGTTGCATGGCCGCTCCACGGTTTTTTCGAATTATTGTTGCTCATCCAACGCTTGGCGCTGGATGGCCGGAGTACCTCGTAAACAACATGACATCACGGGTCCGGCCAGCCGCCACTGCACTCAATAATCGTGCCGACAACCGTTGCCACACCCCTACCGCATATATAACTGGCTGATGTTAATCAGCTTTCCGATTGATCCTACGGTACTGCTCACGGGGCTCAGGCTAAACCCAGTGGAAGTTGCCCGAACTGTCAGGACTCAATCTGGTGCAACACAATTATTTTTATTTCCCATCGCCGTCAAGCGGCATATCTCAAGCGCCTGATTTGCAATAAGAAATGTTGCTCAATTTAAGAACCTGTCAAGTGCGTCAAAACAGTGAATGCACGCTTCATTTTGGTGATTTGTATTTTTAATCGTTAATAATCAACAGGTTAATAACAATATAAGCTTATAAAAAATCTGCTTGCCCAATCGAAAAACTCGGGCTAGTTTCTATTCCTGTCACCGATGACAGGAATTAACCCACCCATCGGCAAGCAGCATTACAACACTTAGAACTGGCACAAGCCGGTCAAGCCTGTGAGGAACTCGACATGTCGCTGTTGATCCGTGGCGCTGCCGTTATTACCCATGATGAAAGTTACCGCGCCGATGTTTTATGCGCAGGCGGTCTAATCCGCGCCATTGGCACGGACCTGGAGATTCCCGCCGGCACTGAACTACTCGACGGCAGCGGCCAATACCTGATGCCGGGCGGCATCGATCCCCACACCCATATGCAACTGCCCTTCATGGGCACCGTAGCCAGTGAAGACTTTTTCAGTGGTACGGCGGCCGGCTTGGCGGGGGGCACCACGTCGATCATCGACTTTGTCATTCCCAACCCGCAGCAGTCCTTGCTGGAAGCTTTTCACCAGTGGCGCGGTTGGGCGGAAAAATCCGCCGCCGACTACGGCTTCCACGTGGCGATCACCTGGTGGAGCGAGCAGGTGCGCGAGGAAATGGCCGAGCTGGTCAGCCACCACGGCATCAACAGCTTCAAGCATTTCATGGCCTACAAGAACGCGATCATGGCGGCCGACGACACCCTGGTCGCCAGCTTCGAGCGCTGCCTGGAACTGGGCGCGGTGCCCACCGTGCACGCGGAAAACGGCGAGCTGGTGTACCACCTGCAACGCAAGCTCATGGCCCAGGGCATCACCGGACCGGAAGCACACCCGCTGTCCCGGCCGTCCCAGGTCGAAGGCGAAGCAGCGAGCCGGGCGATTCGCATCGCCGAAACCATCGGCACACCGCTGTATCTGGTACACGTCTCGACCAAGGAGGCGCTGGACGAAATCACCTACGCCCGCAGCAAGGGCCAGCCGGTGTATGGCGAAGTCCTTGCCGGCCACCTGCTGCTGGACGACAGCGTCTATCGCCACCCCGACTGGCAGACCGCCGCGGGCTACGTGATGAGCCCGCCGTTCCGCCCACGCGGGCATCAGGAGGCGCTGTGGCACGGCCTGCAATCGGGCAACCTGCACACCACCGCCACCGACCACTGCTGCTTCTGCGCCGAGCAGAAAGCCGCCGGCCGAGACGACTTCAGCAAGATCCCCAACGGCACCGCCGGCATCGAAGACCGCATGGCGCTGCTGTGGGACGAAGGCGTCAACACCGGGCGTTTGTCGATGCAGGAGTTCGTCGCGCTGACCTCCACCAACACCGCGAAGATCTTCAACCTCTACCCACGCAAAGGCGCGATCCGCGTGGGCGCCGATGCCGACCTGGTGCTGTGGGACCCCGAGGGGACGCGGACGATTTCCGCCAAGACCCACCATCAGAATGTCGACTTCAATATCTTCGAAGGCAAGACCGTACGCGGTGTGCCAAGCCACACCGTGAGCCAGGGCAAGCTGGTCTGGGCCGATGGCGACCTGCGCGCCGAACGCGGTGCCGGGCGCTATGTGCAGCGGCCGGCGTATCCGCCGGTGTTTGAGCAGTTGAGCAAGCGGGCTGAGCATTCCAGGCCCACGGCTGTGAAACGCTGAGACCGCCAATCGCGGGCAAGCCCGCTCCCACATTTGAACTGCATTCACAAATAGAAATGTGTGAACACATTTCAAATGTGGGAGCTGGCTTGCCTGCGATGAGGCCAGTACAGGCAACACAAAAACCAATGCCCATCAGAGGCAGCACCTCAATAACCGTGAGGCCACCACCGTGATCCAGACCCTGACCCACCTCCCCCATCCCGCTGAGGATGGACCGACCCTCGCCAGCCACTTCACCGACCTGGCCCCACCCCTCAACGCCCGCCAGGCCCAACTGGAGGCCTCACGCTGCCTGTATTGCTACGACGCGCCGTGCGTCAACGCCTGCCCCAGCGAGATCGACATCCCGTCCTTCATCCGCAATATCCACACCGACAACGTGCAAGGCGCCGCGCAGAAGATCCTCTCGGCCAACATCCTCGGCGGCAGCTGCGCACGCGTCTGCCCCACCGAGATTCTCTGCCAGCAAGCCTGCGTGCGCAACAACGCCGAAGAATGCGCGCCGGTGCTGATCGGCCTGCTGCAACGGTATGCCGTGGATAATGCGCACTTCAGCGAGCACCCGTTCCACCGCGCCGACGCCACCGGCAAACGCATTGCCGTGGTCGGCGCCGGGCCGGCCGGTTTGGCCTGCGCCCATCGCAGCGCCCTGCACGGCCATGACGTGGTGGTGTTCGAAGCGCGGGAAAAAGCCGGCGGCCTGAATGAATACGGGATCGCCAAGTACAAGCTGGTGGATGATTTCGCGCAGAAGGAACTGGATTTCCTCCTGCAGATCGGCGGCATCGAGATCCGCCACGGCCAGCGCCTGGGCGATAACCTCACCCTCAGCGAACTGCACCAGCAATTCGACGCGGTGTTCCTTGGCCTCGGCCTGGCCGCGAGCAAACAGCTCGGCCTGCCCCATGAAGACGCCCCCGGCCTGCTCGCCGCCACCGACTACATCCGCGAATTGCGCCAAACCGACGACCTCACCCAACTGCCCCTGGCCGACCGCTGCATCGTGCTCGGCGCCGGCAACACCGCCATCGACATGGCCGTGCAGATGGCCCGCCTCGGCGCCCGCGATGTCAACCTCGTGTACCGCCGTGGCGTGGCGGACATGGGCGCCACCCGACATGAACAGGACATCGCCAAGGCCAACCAGGTCCGCCTGCTGACCTGGGCCCAACCCGAAGAAATCCTGCTGGATGACCAGGGCCACGTGCGCGGCATGCGCTTCCTGCGCACGCACATGGAAAACGGCCGTCTGCACCCCACCGGCGAGACCTTCGAACTGGCCGCCGATGCGATCTTCAAGGCCATCGGCCAAGGCTTTGACAGCGAGGCCTTGCACGACCCACTGGCCCAGCAACTGCACCGCATCGGCGAGCGGATTTTCGTCGATGAGCACCTGCGCACCAGCATTCCTGGCGTGTATGCGGGTGGCGATTGCGTCAGCCTCGGCCAGGACCTCACCGTGCAGGCGGTGCAACACGGCAAGCTGGCGGCCGAAGCCATGCACGCCCAACTCACGCTGACTGTGGAGGCTGCGTAATGGCCGATCTCTCGATTGTATTTGCCGGTATCAAAGCCCCCAACCCGTTCTGGCTGGCCTCCGCGCCACCCACCGACAAGGCCTACAACGTGGTCCGCGCCTTCGAAGCCGGCTGGGGCGGCGTGGTGTGGAAAACCCTCGGTGAAGACCCGGCGGCGGTCAACGTGTCCTCGCGCTACTCGGCGCACTACGGTGCCAACCGTGAAGTGCTGGGCATCAACAATATCGAGTTGATCACCGACCGTTCCCTGGAGATCAACCTGCGGGAAATCACCCAGGTGAAAAAGGACTGGCCCGACCGCGCGCTGATCGTCTCGCTGATGGTGCCGTGCGTGGAAGAATCCTGGAAAAATATCCTGCCGCTGGTGGAAGCCACCGGCTGCGACGGCATCGAGCTGAACTTCGGCTGCCCCCACGGCATGCCCGAACGCGGCATGGGCGCGGCGGTGGGCCAGGTGCCGGAATATGTGGAACAGGTGACACGCTGGTGCAAGACGTACTGCTCGCTGCCGGTGATCGTCAAGCTCACGCCGAACATCACCGACATCCGCGTGGCCGCGCGGGCGGCGTATCGCGGCGGTGCGGATGCGGTGTCGCTGATCAACACCATCAATTCCATCACCAGCGTCGACCTGGAACGCATGGTCGCCCTGCCGATGGTCGGCACCCAGAGCACCCACGGCGGTTACTGCGGCTCGGCGGTCAAGCCGATCGCGCTGAACATGGTCGCCGAGATTGCCCGCGACCCACAGACCCAAGGCCTGCCGATCTGCGGCATCGGCGGCATTGGCAACTGGCGCGATGCGGCAGAGTTCATCGCCCTCGGCTGCGGCGCGGTGCAGGTGTGCACGGCGGCGATGCTGCACGGGTTTCGCATTGTCGATGAGATGAAGGACGGGCTGTCGCGCTGGATGGACAGCCAAGGCTACAAGAGCTTGCAGGAATTCTCCGGGCGGGCGGTGGGCAATACCACGGACTGGAAGTACCTGGACATCAACTATCAGGTGATCGCGAAGATCGACCAGGCGGCGTGCATTGGGTGTGGGCGTTGCCATATTGCCTGTGAGGATACGTCGCACCAGGCCATCTCCAACGTGAAACTGGCGGATGGCACGCACCACTACGAGGTGATCGATGAGGAGTGCGTGGGCTGCAACCTGTGCCAGATCACCTGCCCGGTGGCGGACTGTATCGAGATGGTGGCGGTGGATACGGGCAAGCCGTTTTTGAATTGGACGCAGGATCCGCGCAATCCGTATCGGGAGGCTGTGTAGGCTTTTAGATCGCTATCGCAGGCAAGCCAGCTCCCACATTCGACTGCATTCCTTCAGACGAAACGCGGTCAACTGTGGGAGCTGGCTTGCCTGCGATGAGGCCATCAGCATCACCACAAGACTCAGGGCTCCAACCCAATCCCCCGCAAAATCACCCCCGTCACCGTCTGGATCGCCTTCTCAAACTGCCTATCCGACAACGGCTGGTGGTCATTCAAAATCTTCACCTGATGATCAAAGTCGGCATAGTGCTGGGTCGACGCCCAGATCATATACAGCAGGCTCGACGGCTCCACCGGCAGGATGCGTTTGTCTTCCACCCACTGGCGAATCTTCGCTTCCTTCATCTTGGCCCAGTCGTACAGGCTCGCATCCAACGCTTCACCGAGGGTCGGCGCGCCGTGGATGATTTCATTGGCCCAGACCTTGGAGCCATACGGCCGCGTGCGCGAGCGCTGCATCTTGGCGCGGATGTAGCTGCTGAGCACCACGCGCGGATCATCGAAGGTTTCAAAGCTCAGGGCGTCCTGCTTCCACAGGTCCAGCAGGTCGAACAGCACCGCGCTGTACAGCTCGCTCTTAGTGGTGAAGTAGTAATGCAGGTTGGAGCGCGGCAGTTGCACTTCTTCGGCGATGTCGGCCATGGCGGTGCTGCCATAGCCCTTCTCGGCGAAGACCTTTTCCGCCGCCAGCAGGATTTTTTCGACGTTGACCCGACGAATGCCACTCTTGTGATTGCCCATAAGGGCTCCCCGACAACAACATGGATTAGAGACTACCACCGGCTCTAGATCGCGGCGACAGGCCATACTGAAACTTCGTACACTGCCCCCTTCTCCCCATTGATTGGTATTGCACAATGTTGATCAAAAAGACCCTGACCACCGTCGCCCTGCTCGCCTCGCTGCTGGGCGCTTCGGCAGCCTTTGCCCACGCCCACCTGAAAAGTGCCACGCCCGCCGCCGACAGCACCGTCGCCGCGCCGGCCGACCTGCGCCTGACTTTCAGCGAAGGCGTAGAAGCGACATTCACCAAAGTCTCCCTGAGCAAGGACGGCACGGAAATCGCCATCAAAGGCCTGGAAACCCCAGACGCCGACAAGAAAACCCTGGTCGTCACGCCGGCCGCGCCCCTGGCCGCCGGCAACTACAAGGTGGTGTGGAACGCCGTGTCGGTCGACACCCACAAGAGCAACGGCGAATACAGCTTCAAGGTCGGCCAATAACCCATGGCAACCCTGCTGGTGCTGTGCCGCTTTGTGCATTTCATCGTCGTGCTGCTGATGTTCGGGGCTTGCGTGTTCAGGCCCCTGCTACTCGGCGCCGGGCCACAGCCGGCGCTCGACCGGCCACTGCTGCGCATCACCCGGGTACTGGCCTGGGTCGGCCTGTTGTCGGGTGTGACCTGGTTGCTGCTGATCACCGCCAGCATGGCCGGCAGTTGGGACGCGGCGCTGCAACCGGCCACCGTGCAACTGGTGCTGGGCAAGACCTTTTTTGGCCAGGTGTGGACCTGGCACCTGCTGCTCAACCTGCTGCTGGTGATTGCGCTGGCCAAGCCCTGGCCGGCGTTGCGCCTGCCGTTGCTCGCGCTGCTGCTGGCGACCCTGGCGCCGGTGGGCCACGGCGCCATGCTCGATGGGCTCAGCGGGCGCTTGCTGATCCTCAACCAGGTGGTGCACCTGATGTGCGTCGGCGCGTGGCTCGGTGGGTTGTTGGTGCTGGTGTTGATCCTGCGCCAACCCCAGGGCTATGGGCTGGAGGCAATCCTGCGGCGGTTCAGCGGGGTGGGCTATGCCCTGGTTGCAGGGCTGTTGGTGACCGGGTTGATCAACGTGCGCGTGCTGACCGGGCAACTGTGGCCGACGCCCTTGTTCAGCGGCTTTGCCTTGATTCTGCTGGTCAAGGTCATGCTGGTGCTGGGCATGCTGGCCCTGGCGCTGTTGAACCGGTTGCGGATCGAGCGCTGTGACGAACGCCGCGCCAGTTTGAAGGCCAGTGTGCTGCTGGAGTGGCTGCTGGGGATTGCGGCGGTTGCTGCGGTCTCCCTGCTGGGGACCTTGCCGCCGATGGTCATGGCGAACTAAGCCCTCAAGTCGAACATCGATCAAAAATGTGGGAGCGGGCTTGCTCGCGAATGCGGTGTATCAGTCACAAGATTTATCGACTGGTCTACCGCCTTCGCGAGCAAGCCCGCTCCCACATTTAAACCGTGCCCACTGTCTGCCGGTGAAAACCATAGTCATCGTATAACTTATTGTTGACAAGCCCCGAAATCCTCGCAAATATCGCCCTTAATGTTGTACGACGACGTACGACAAATAATAAAAACAACAAAAGAAAGGGAGCCCCACTGTGAGTCAATTCGCCCGCCATTCCTGCGCACGCCTGGGCCTTATCGGTCTCGGCAGCCTGAGCGCCGCCCTACCCCTCTGCGCCCAAGCCGACGGTTTTCTTGACGATGCCAAGGCCACGCTCAACCTGCGCAACGCCTACTTCAACCGCAACTTCACCAACCCGACCAATCCGCAAGCCAAGGCCGAGGAGTGGACGCAGAACTTCATTCTCGACGCCAAGTCCGGCTTCACCCAGGGCACCGTGGGCTTCGGGATTGATGTGCTGGGCCTTTACTCGCAGAAGCTCGACGGCGGCAAAGGCACCGGCGGCACCCAGTTGCTGCCGATCCATAGCGACGGCCGCCCGGCCGACAACTTCGGGCGCCTGGGGGTGGCGCTGAAGACCCGATTGTCGAAGACCGAACTGAAGGTGGGCGAATGGATGCCCGTGTTGCCGATCCTGCGCTCCGACGACGGTCGCTCCCTGCCCCAGACCTTCCGTGGCGGGCAGGTCACCTCCAACGAAATCGCCGGCCTGACCCTCTACGGCGGCCAGTTCCGTGGCAACAGCCCACGCAACGACGCGAGCATGGAAGACATGTTCATGAACGGCAAAGCCGCGTTCACCTCGGACCGTTTCAACTTCGGCGGCGGCGAATACACATTCAACGACAAACGCACCCAGGTCGGCCTGTGGTACGCCGAACTCACCGACATCTACCAGCAGCAATACCTCAACCTCACCCACAGCCAACCCGTGGGCGACTGGACCCTGGGCGCCAACCTCGGTTTTTTCAACGGCAAGGAAGATGGCAGCGCCCTGGCCGGCGACCTCGACAACAAGACCACCTTCGCCCTGCTCTCGGCGCGCTACGGCGGCAACACCTTCTACGTGGGCCTGCAGAAACTCACCGGCAACAGTGTGTGGATGAAGGTCAACGGCACCAGCGGCGGCACCCTGGCCAACGACAGCTATAACGCCAGCTATGACAACGCCCGGGAAAAATCCTGGCAGCTGCGCCATGACTTCAACTTCGTGGTGCTGGGCGTGCCGGGGCTGACGATGATGAACCGCTATATCAGCGGCAGTAACGTGCACACCGGGGCGATCACCGACGGCAAGGAATGGGGGCGTGAATCGGAGCTGGCTTACACCGTGCAAAGTGGTGCGCTGAAGAACTTGAACGTGAAGTGGCGCAACTCGACCATGCGCCGGGATTTCAGTAACAATGAGTTCGATGAGAACCGGATTTTCATCAGTTACCCGATTTCACTGTTGTAGGGCCTCAAGTCTACCGCTCCCTGATAAACACCACGGTGCCCCTGTGGGAGCGGGCTTGCCCGCGATAGCGGTCTATCAGACAAAAAGGTGTCAACTGATACACCGCTATCGCAGGCAAGCCAGCTCCCACAGTAGACCTCGTTCGTCCAGGCGAGCGTTGACAACCCTGGGAGTCAATACCGATACTTCGTCAAAGTCATACGACAACCTACAACAACAATGGACCCGCCCATGACCACCACCCCTGCCGTTCCCTTCAACCGCCTGTTGCTCACCGGTGCCGCTGGCGGCCTCGGCAAAGTCCTGCGTGAACGCCTGCGCCCTTACGCCCACGTACTGCGCCTGTCGGACATCGCCGAGATGGCCCCGGCCACCGATGACAGCGAAGAAGTGCAACCCTGCGACCTCGCCGACAAACAGGCCGTGCACCACCTGGTAGAAGGCGTCGACGCGATCCTGCACTTCGGCGGCGTCTCGGTCGAGCGCTCCTTCGAGGAAGTGCTCGGCGCCAATATCAGCGGCATATTCCACATCTACGAAGCCGCGCGCCGCCATGGCGTCAAGCGCGTGATCTTCGCCAGCTCCAACCATGTGATCGGCTTCCACAAGCAAGGCGAAATCCTTGACGCCCACTCGCCGCGTCGCCCAGACAGTTACTACGGCCTGTCCAAGTCCTATGGCGAAGACATGGCCAGCTTCTACTTCGATCGCTACGGCATCCAGACCGTGAGCATCCGCATCGGCTCCTCGTTCCCCGAGCCGCAGAACCGCCGGATGATGCACACCTGGCTGAGCTTCGACGACCTGACCCAGCTGCTGGAACGTGCGCTGTACACGCCAGACGTCGGCCACACCGTGGTCTACGGTATGTCGGACAACCTCGACACCTGGTGGGACAACCGCTACGCCGCGCACCTGGGCTACGCGCCCAAGGACAATTCCGAAGTGTTCCGCGCCCAGGTCGAAACCCAGCCCCCGGTGGCCGCCGATGACCCGGCCAAGGTCTACCAGGGCGGTGCGTTCTGCGCCGCCGGGCCGTTCGGGGACTGAGCCATGAGCGCAGAACTGATTGTCGATGCGCGCAACGCCGTAGGCGAATGCCCGGTGTGGGTGCCGGAGGAAAACGCGCTGTATTGGGTGGACATCCCCAACGGCGGCCTGCAACGCTGGAGCGCCGCCAGCGGCCACGTCGCCGCCTGGAAAGCCCCGGAGATGCTCGCCTGCATTGCTCGCGCCACCACAGGCAACTGGGTCGCAGGAATGGAAAGCGGCTTCTTCCAACTCACTGCGCACAGCGATGGCAGCCTCGACACCACGCGCCTGGCCAAAGTCGAGCACCCACGCACCGACATGCGCCTGAACGATGGCCGCTGTGATCGCCAGGGCCGCTTCTGGGCCGGCAGCATGGTGCTGAACATGGGCTTGAATGCCGCCGAGGGCATCCTCTACCGCTACGCGGCGGGCCAGGCGCCCCATGCCGCGCTGGACGGTTTCATCACCCTCAACGGCCTGGCCTTCAGCCCCGATGGGCGCACAATGTACGCCTCGGATTCACACCCGCTGGTGCAGCAGATCTGGGCGTTCGACTACGACATCGACACCGGCACGCCATCCAACCGCCGCGTGTTCGTGGACATGCACCCACACCCCGGCCGCCCCGATGGCGCTGCGGTGGACGCCGACGGTTGCTACTGGATCTGCGCCAACGACGCCGGGCTGATCCACCGCTTCACCCCTGACGGGCGTCTTGATCGCTCCCTCAGCGTGCCGGTGAAAAAACCCACCATGTGCGCGTTTGGTGGCAGCCGGCTGGACACCTTGTTCGTCACCTCGATCCGCGATGACCAGAGTGAACAGTCGCTGTCCGGCGGCGTGTTTGCCCTTGATCCTGGTGTGCAGGGTTTGGCCGAGCCGATTTTCACTCTCTGACGGGATAGCCCTGATGATCGAACTCCAAGACGCCCTCACCCGCCTCACCCTGGCCCCCGCCATTGGCGGCAGCATCGTCAACTGGCAGGTCATCGCCAGCGGCCAACCGTTGCTGCGCCATAGCGATGAACACGCGGTGAACACAGGCCTCCCAGGCAAGCTGGGGTGTTATCCGCTGGCGCCTTGGTCCAACAGGATTGCCGAGGGAGGTTTCGACAACCCCGACGGCTGGCAGGCCCTGTCGGCCAACAGCCTGACCGACCCGTTGCCGATTCATGGCTCGGCCTGGCAGCAGGCGTGGCAAGTGGTCAGCCAGTCGGTGGATGAAGTGGTGCTGGAGGTGATCTGCGATACGCCGTTTGCCTATCGTGCCGAGCAACGGTTTCGGCTGGTGAACGGTGAGTTGAGCATCGCGTTGACGGTCACGCATCTGGCCGAAAAAGCCGCCTGGCATGGCTTGGGGTTGCACCCGTATCTGCCGCGCCAACCGGGTACACGGTTGCAGGCCAAGGCTTCACAGGTGTGGCTGAGCGATGCTGCCAAACTGCCTACCGGGCTGGCGCCGCTGCCGGCGGAGTGGGATTTCCAGCTGCTCAAGGCCTTGCCTGACGGCCTGGTGGACAATGGATTTTGCCAGTGGGATGGGCATTGCCGGATCGAGCAACCGGAGTTGGGTTATGCCCTGGAATGCCAGGCCAGCGGTGCGGATTATTTCCTGCTGTATTGCCCGCCGGGGTTGGGGTTCTTTTGCATCGAGCCGGTGAGTCATCCGGTGAATGCGCATCACCTGCCGGGGAGGCCGGGGTTGAAGCTGCTGGAACATGATCAGTCGGTACACCTGACGTTCAACCTGAAATACCTTCCAACTGTGGGAGCTGGCTTGCCTGCGATAGCGGTACATCAGTGACAGATGTGTCAACTGACAGAAAGCTATCGCAGGCAAGCCAGCTCCCACAGTTTTGATCTCTGTTGTGTCAGGGTCAGGGTGGGCTGTTCTTGAGGCGCCCTGCGGTATCGATACTGACCACCACCGACAACCCCGGCCTCAACCGCTCGCTCTGCTCCTGGTCGGGGTCCACCGTAATCCGCACCGGCACGCGCTGGGCGATCTTCACAAAGTTGCCAGTGGCATTGTCCGCCTGCAACAGGCTGAACTCGGAACCCGTGGCCGGCGAAATATGCTGCACCGTGCCGTGAAACTTGCGGTGGTTCAATGCATCCACGGTGAAGGTCACCGGCTGGCCGACCTGCACATTGTCCATCTGGGTTTCTTTCATATTGGCGATCACCCACAACTGCGGCGGCACCAGCGCCATCAGCTGCGCGCCAGAGTTGACGTAGGCACCGAGGCGCACGCCAATCTGCCCCAGCTGGCCGTCACGCGGCGCGGTGATGCGCGTGTTGGACAGGTCGATCCGCGCCAGCTCCACCGCCGCATCGGCACTGGCCACTGCCGCCTCCAGGGAGCCGCGATTGACAATCACCGTCTGCAAATCCTGCCGCGCGATTTCCAGGCTGGCCTGGGCTTGCGCCACCGCTGCGATGGTCTGCGCATTCGCCGCACGGGTCACGTCCAGCTCGCGCCGGGACACCGAACCGTCGCTGATCAGCTCTTCGTTGCGGCGCAAATCGGCGGTGCTTTTGCGCGCCTGCGCCTCGCTGTCCGCCAACGCCGCCTGGCGCAGCTTAATGGTGGCTTCGGCGCTGTTGCGCTGCTGCACCACATTGGCCAGCGAGGCTTTCTGCACCGCCAATTGGGCCAGTGCCTGGTCCAGGCGCTGCTTGTAGATGCGGTCATCCAGGCGCACCAGCAGGTCGCCGGCCTTCACGTACTGGAAGTCCTGCACCGGCACTTCGAACACATAACCGGCGAGCTGCGGCCCGATGATCGTCACCTGCCCGCGTACCAGGGCGTTTTCAGTGGTTTCCACCGCGCTGCTGAACGGTGGCAATTGCCAGGCATAGAGCACGATCAGCACGCCGACCACGGCGATGGCGGCAAAGCCCAGGGACGAGATAATGCGCACCCGCAACGGTCGCAGTTCGGTGGGCACCGCACCGGGCGGTGTGCTGCCTTCCGGGGTTGCCGCGATGGCGGTAGTGGTGGTGGTTGAAGGTTCGGTCATTGAGGTGCGCCGCTGGGTTGAACAGGAGTGGCTGCTTTCGTGGTGCTCATCAGCCACAGACTGCGGATAAAGATCCAGATCATGGTCAGTATCGCGATGATCGCGATCAGCATGAAGACATCGTTGTAGGCCATTACGTTCGCTTCACGGGTGGCCGCCGTTGCAAGGCTGCGGATGCCCATGAGGTTGCGCAATTCCGGGTCGGCAATCACCCCGCCATAGGCCGAGCCGCCGCTCGACACCCGCGCGGCCACACGCGGGTCGAGCAGGCTCAGGTGTTCGACGATCATGCTCGAATGAAACTTCTCGCGCACGATCTGGAACGTGCCCAACAGCGCCGCGCCCATCAGGCCGCCGAGGTTCTGGCAAATACCGAACATCACCGAAAAACTCACCAGATTGCGCGGGTTGGTCAGCACGTTCTTGGTGCCCAACACCATGGTCGGCCCGAGGAAGAACGTCCCGCCGAAGCCTAGCAGGAACTGGCTGATATACAGGTTCTGCGGGCGGGTCAGGTTGCTGGAAAAACTGTCCATCACCGACCCCGTCGCCATCAACGCCAGGGAGATCACCAGCGGCATCAACAAGTGCGCCGGGTTGATCGTCAACGCGCTGACCGCAAGCCCGGCAATCGCCCCGGCCAGCATCACCACGTACAGCGTGTGCATCTGCTGGTAGCTCATGTTGAGCATTTGCATGAACCCCACCGCGCCGGTGGACTGCTCGGACAGCACCATGCGGATCAGGATCACCGCCAACGCCAACCGGATCATTACCCCGCTGCCCAGCCAACGGGTCATCAGCATCGGGTTGGCACGGTTATGTTCGATGGCCAGGCCGGCCATGATCAGCACCAGGGAACAGGCCGAGGCCACGCCGATCCACGGGGCTTCCAGCCACCAGTCGATCCGCCCCAGGGACAGCACCGCACACAGCAAGGCAACGCCGGTGGCGAGGATCGCGAAGGTGAGGAAGTCGAGTTTTTCAAAGGTCTTGAAACGGTCACCGGGCGGCAACTTGAGCAGGAACACACAGCCCAGGCAGATCAGCGCCATGCCCAGCTCAAACAGGTACAAACCGCGCCACTCGGCGATTTGCAGCAAATCCTCGGAGAACAACCGCGCCAGCGGCAAGGCCAGCTGCGCCGTGCCCAAGCCCAGCACCAGCGCCTTCAAGCGCCACTTGGCGGGGAACGCCTGGATCATGTAGTACAAGCCCAGCGAACTCAGCGCCGCGCCGACCATGCCGTGTGCCGCCCGCACCGCAATGGCCGAGCTGAGGTCGTTGACGAACAAGTGGCCGAAGGTCACCAGTGCGTACAACACCAGGAACACTTCGGTAAACGCGCGCAGGCCGAACTGTTGGCGGAACTTCACCAGCAGCAGGTTCATGCACACGTTGGTCATGACATAGGCGGCGGGCAGCCAGGCCATTTCGGCGGTGGTCGCACCGAGGGCGCCTTGCAGGTATTGCAGGTTGGCGATCACCAGCGCGTTGCCCAGGCCGCCGGTGATTGCTACCAGCACACCCACCAGTGCGAACAGCCAGCGCTTGTGCGTGGGGTGCAACGGCGTCGACGGCGAACCGGGCAGGCTCGGGCGCTCGTGGGGCTGCCAGGTGCGGGGGGTGTAGTTGTTCATTCAATGACCTAGATGACCCGACGTGGGATGTCGGTAAAACCTTACTCAGAGCGTAGTAAACCTGAGGGGCGGGTATCTTGCCATCTTGGGTGTGCTTTTGTGTGGGGGCTTGCCTGGGATAGTGGTTTGTCGGGGTACATATCCGTTTCTTCGGTAACGGCCACTTAGGGTTCCGCCCTTACGGCGGCTCACTTTGGAAAAGCCCCAAAGTAAGCAAAGGGCTCTTGCCCAACACTCGGCACCTCGCCTAGGCTCGGTGTGCCCGTAATCCGACATGGATTTGGGGGGCCGCCGCCCCGCGCCATCCATGGCGCGGGGCGGCTAAACCGGCATCCCTGCCGGTTTACCCCCCAAATCCATGCCGAATTCCGGCCAGCGTGTTTAACGGGGCGCCTCAGATCAAAGTCAAAAGCAAAGCGAGGCGGCCTGACAGCCGACCTGATCGGTAAAGCATGCGCGTTCCCCTGTGGGAGCTGGCTTGCCTGCGATGGCATCAACTGGGTGTGCCTGATGTACCGAGGTGTCTGCATCGCAGGCAAGCCAGCTCCCACAGGTTCCAGTTCCCACAGTTGAAGGGTGAACGACAGGACAAAGACCGGTCGGCTCTAAAGCCGCCGCGCTCTGGCTTTTGATCTTACTTGCCCCGTCAAACACGCTGGCCGAACGCAGGCTTGAATTCGTGGGTAACCCGGCAGGACGCCGGGTTAGCCGCCCCGCGCCATGGATGGCGCGTGGCGGCGGCCCACGGATTCAAGCCGGAGTGAGGGCATGCCGAGCCTAGGCGAGGCACCGAGTGTTGGGGCAAGAGCCCTTTGGTTACTTTGGGGCTTTTTGTACGGACCGGAGACATGGTGGACACATGTGCGCGGACATGGTTGACACATTATGAGCCATAGTCAGGCTTGCTCACGTCGAACGTTCTTAGGAAGTGATGGCAG
>NZ_JAFLWU010000013.1:0-164690 GCF_017316265.1 Pseudomonas sp. Marseille-Q1929 | reverse complement strand
CTGCGACCGTTACCGAATGCAGCCGGTAATCCCATTGCGCGCTATGCCGCGCAAACCTCGACCTGGCTTGCCCCGACTGTTTGACCGGCCCAAATACCGGCAACGGAACATCATTGAGCGGATGTTTAGCTGGCTGAAAGAAAATCGCAGGATCGGCACTCGCTATGACAAGCTGGCCAAGAGCTTTGCAGCCATGGTCACCTTGGCCTGCAGCCTACGTTGCATGCGGCAATACTTTTCGTACAAAGCCTAGTCAGAAATCTACAAACCAGTTGTAAAATCGATACCCCGCGATAACTGACACTGCGCATGTGGTTAGGCTCAATAGAGGCCATTGTCCTTCAACGCCCAGCCACCACTGCACTTTGAACAGAAACGCTCCCATCACCACACAGGCCAGAACACCTAGAGCTAGGCCAATTAACGCAAATAGCCGAGTCCCTAACCCCGGATTTCCGCCATGCCAATTCTCACTCAGGCAAAAGGGACAGTGATTCGACGAAGGCGAATAGCCCCAGAAGCCACGGCTATATGTCGCTCTCGGAACCATCGCTTTGCCACAGTTTTGACAGGTAACCATCGAGTGTTTCATACCGCACCTCAGCTCAGACGTCCTAGATGAGCCCATGGTGCGCGACCGCGGAAAAACCCCAATTGCGTGGCCCGAGCTACCCAGCGCCCCGGCCTGGGCTAGGATCAAACCCTGGTCGCCAGATAACCGATACCATGCTGTGCACGACCGACACCATCTAATGCCCGCCGGTGACTGGCTAGCTCCGCCTTGTCGCAGAACGATAATTCAGGACGCCAGTTCAACTCCCCAAATAGCCGTTCATCGAAAATATGTGCGTGGGGGCACTTATGGGGGCACTTACGCAGAATACAAACAAAAATGCATTTTAAAACAGTAACTTAGATACAAATATTTAATCCCCCCGGCTCCACCAACTCAACAAAAAAAGACGCCTAGGGCGTCTTTTTTTGTGTCTGGAAACCAGTGATTGCCAACGTTGAACAGGGTCTAGCTCAATTCGGCACGCAGTGCGCCCCAAATTGAAAAAACCTTGCACAATCACCGCACGTGTCAAAAATTTCGTTCAGCGCAGTCATTACCAGTCACTCGCCCGTGAAGTAATCACTATCGAGTTGCTTCACCTCGTACACCTGCTTGACGCTCACGCCCAGGTTGTTCTCTACCATCAGTCGCGCCAACTCAACACCGTCGATCAACACCACCTTGATATCCAACCCCAGCGCTGCAGTGCGCGCGCCCTCGGAGAACTCTGAGGTAGTGATGAACACCCCTTTACGCGCACGCTGGCGAGTCAGTGCGCCGATAAACTTATCGATCTCCGGGCGATGCACCGTGTTGATCCAACGCTTGGCCTGTAGATAAATTACGTCGAGGCCGAGCTTGTCTTCTTTGATGATGCCGTCGATACCGCCATCATTGGTCGCTTGGGTCGCCCTACCAGCCTCTTTACGCGAGCCGCCGTAACCCATGGCGATCATGAGATCGACCACCAACTGCTCAAAGAAGCTGGGGGTGGCTAGCCGAACTTGCGTCAGCAGCTCATCCGCCAGGGACTGCATCAGAGCTTGATGCGCTTCGGCCAACTGTTCGTCTGGCGTGGTTTCGGAAATACCAACGTTCAGCAGGGAGGGAGCGCCAACTGATTGCTGTTTGGTCGTATGGAAGTCCGCAAACTCGGGAAACTGCTTCAACCAGCTCACCGTGATGCGCTGCGGTCCATTAGTCAAAGCATCAAGGCCACGCGGGGTAATTTGCACCATGCCCTTGGCCGGAATGCACAGCAGCCCGGCCTTATTCAAATAGGTGCGAGCCCAGCCCACTCGATTGTTGATCACCGTCTGCTGACCAGAAGGTAGGCGCTCCTTGCGTTCGTCCTCGGTCAATTGGAATTGATCAGCCACCCGCTCGCGCAACTCATTGAGCGGTAGTGGCGCACCATTCTGAACGGTGCTCAGCACCGGGCGCATCACACTTTGAAAGTCCGGAATTGCCACTGTTGCTCCTTAATCTTACCGGCTGCTAGGCGCCGCCCACACGGGCTTCGTCGAAGGAAGCCGCGGTCTTGAGCATCTTCAAAATCACCAGCGCAAACGCGCGGCTCTTCGTTTCGTTATCTAGCACTTCCAGCGAGAGCTTCTCGTGGTCAGTCATAGCGTCCAACACTGTATCGAGGACACGCTTGGGAAACAGGCCGTGCATCACTTGATCCACCGAATGATTGTTCACCTGGGCCATCACATCTTCCTGACGGCTGATCCGCTGGGCGATGCCGGTAAGGAACTGCAGTTGGTCGTCGTCGCTCACTTCGGCACCGAAGATATCGTTCAGCGCCTCAATGATTTCGGATAAGCGCTTCTTCTCCGGATCATGCGGCTTACCACTGCCCACGTCACTGCCGGGTTTGACGGTGTATTTGCCAGTTTCCTCGTTCAGGCGTATCAGGTGTTCCGCGCGCTTGCTCAGGCGGTAGTGGCTCAGTTGCAGCTCGCCCACATCCACGTCGTCCTCTAGCAGGCGATCAACGCGCAGCAGCGGGTGCAGATGCTTGGCGTACACACAGAGCTGCTCTAGTTCGCGATCTTCGTAAGGCACGATCTGCGACAGAAACTCGTACAGGCGCACAAAGCTTTGCAGGTTCTTGCGGAATAGGTCGAGCTGATCGACCTGCTCGCCAGCTTCTTTTAATGCGTGCTCGGCTTTTTTCAAGCCAGCGCTGTCCCCATTGGCTTCAGCGGTGCGCTTGTAATCGAGCGCCTGCTGACGAGATTCCAACGAGAAGGCATAGCGTTTGGCAAACCGCTCTTTAGCCGGCGCGCAGTAATAACTGAGCTTGCTGGCTTGGGCTTTAGGGTCGAAGAAGGCCAAGGCAAACGCTTCGACCTCTTGCCAGTGATAGATACCCTCGGCATCCAGCTTCTTTTGCAGGTCATAGATGATCTGCGGGTCTGTCACGTCGGTCAGCTCAGCCTTGGTGTAGTACGGCAAGAAGGCGTCGAGAATATCCTGCGGCTCGTTAAAGAAGTCGAGGATAAAGGTTTGTTTGTTGTCACCAAAGGTGCGATTCAACCGCGATAAGGTCTGCACGCAGTCCACACCTTGGAGTTTCTTATCCACGTACATGGCGCACAGCTTGGGCTGATCGAAGCCGGTCTGATACTTATTGGCCGCGATCATCACATTGAAGTCTTGGGTGTCGAAAGCATCCGCCAGGTCGCGACCATTCAGGCCCGAGTTAAGAAGGCTGCTGTTTTCCGTGACCTCTTCGGGTATAACCTCATCCGGCAACACGCTGCCGGAGAACGCCACCAGCGGGTGCACATCGTTGTAACCCATCTGCTGCACATAAGCTTTTAATGCCAGCTGATAACGAACAGCTTCTTGACGACTGCTGGTCACTACCATGGCCTTGGCCTGACCATTGAGCAGACCGCGAATGTTGGCGCGGAAATGCTCTACGATCACTTCGACCTTCTGGCTGATGTTATACGGGTGTAAGCGCACCCAACGCGCCAACTTGATGCGCGCTTTTTTGCTGTCCACCTCATCGTCTTCGCCATCCGGGTGGGCGATCTTCCAGGCGGTGCTGTAGGTCGTGTAGTTGCGCAGTACGTCGAGGATAAAACCCTCCTCAATGGCCTGACGCATGGAATACAGGTGAAATGCCTCCGGCTTATTGCTGGAGCTGGCCGGCAGCGTTGGGTCGACCGGGCGCCCGAACAGCTCCAGGGTCTTGGCTTTGGGTGTTGCAGTGAACGCGTAGTAGCTGATGCGCTCATTGGGTTGGCGAGCTTGTACGGCTGCATCCAGTAGCTCTTCGGCGCTGACCTCCTCTGCTTCCAGCGCATCGCTGCCGAGAGTCTGTTTCAGCTTGCTCGCCGATGAGCCAGTTTGCGAGGAGTGCGCCTCGTCTGCGATCACCGCATAGCGCCCGCTGGCCAGCTTGGGATACTTGTCCAGCGCATCGAACAGCGCCGGGAAGGTCTGGATGGTGACGATGATGATGCGCGTCTGCTCAGCCAGGGCTTCGGCCAGTTGTTCGGATTTGCTTTGGTTGCCGATATCGCGACTAATCGGTTTGACCACGCCTTGGGCGTGTTCGAACTGGTAGATGGTGTTTTGCAGTTGGCTATCCAGCACCGTGCGGTCGGTGACCACGATCACCGAATTGAACAGGCGCTGACCGGCATCATCGTACAGCGAGGCCAATTGATGAGCGGTCCAGGCGATGGAGTTGGACTTGCCAGAGCCTGCACTGTGCTGAATCAAATATCGCTTGCCCGGCCCTTCGGTGCGGGTGGTATCGATCAGCTTATTGACCACTTCCCATTGGTGGAAACGAGGGAAGATCATTGTTTCTTTGGTCACCAGCGTGCCGTCGAAGCCTTCGCTGGTTTTCTTGTCCAAGTGCAGGAAGCGGCCCAGTACTTTTAGCCAGGCATCTGGCTGCAATAGATGCTGCCACAGGTAGCTAGTGGCGTATTGGCTGTCGTCCTCAGGCATCGGGTTGCCCGCGCCACCTTCTGCGCTGCCGAGGTTAAACGGCAAGAAGAAAGTGTCTTTACCTGCCAGCTTGGTGGTCATCGCCACTTCGTTTTGGCCCACAGCAAAGTGCACCAGCGCGCCACGTTTGAAGGTCAGCAACGGCTCGGGCTTGCGCGTCAGCGGGTCTTTTACCGGGCGATCATTGCGGTACTGGCGCTTGGCGCTTTCCACCGACTGCTTGAACTCGCTTTTCAGCTCCAGCGTCGCAGTGGGGATACCGTTGACGAACAGCACCAAGTCCAGGCGCGGGTCGTAACTCTGCCCGCTGCTGCCGGTATCACGCGCATGCGGTGAGTAAGACACCTCCGGCACAACCCGAAGGCGGTTGCACTGGTAGCGCTTGAGGGTGTCCGGGTTCATGCCGTGGTCGGGCTGGAAGCTGCACAGTTCCACCTTCACAGCCGGCAGCTTGAAGCCATGGCGCAGCACATCTAGGGTGCCGCTCTGTTCCAGCTCGCGCACGAGCTTTTGCACCAGCACGCCATCAGGATTGTTCGGGTTGGCCTTGGCGAACTTGTCCCAGCGCTCCGGCCAGGCCTCCTTGAAGTAGCCCAGTACATCTTCGGTATAGAGCGCCGTGCGGCGGTCGTAGCCGCTGGCCGTGCCGACCAGCCAGCCTTGGACGGCCAGGGCGTCGATAATGTCCTGTTGAAACTGAGCTTCCTTGCTGTCCGCCATTACACGGCCTCTTCTAGTAATTCAGGAATTGGCGCGCTGGCCAGTGGCTGCCAGCCGCGTACGTCGATTTTGCCGGTGACGGCGGCGGAGATTAGGGCGGAGCGGCGTTCTTGAAGTAACGAAAGACTCTGGATTGCTTGCTTACAAGTTTCATTCAATAAATCAGCGTTCCTAGCCACGAATTGGTCAATTTTGATTTGTTCACCTGCTGGCGGTAGAAGCACTGGCGTTCGCCGTAATGCATCAAGAGTAATTTCTTTGAATGTTGCGCCTTTTGCCATTAAGTCGAAGTAGTTTTGAGTAGCCTCGGCATTGAGGAACGCGAGAAGAAAGTTTCGCGTGATGCCTTGACCAGCCGAAATCTTTGCAGTGCCCTGCGTAAGATTGGCTACTTTCAATTCATCCGGGACCGGCAAACACTTCCCAACAGATGCGCGTATAGACATGACAATGTCTCCTGGCCGCACACGCGATCTTGCATAAGACTCATCAATTTCAGGAGATGTGAGTGGATAACCTGAGATTGGAAGTGCTTTTCCACTCATGTCGCTGGTCCGAATATATGGGATACCACCTTCAAACTCTGGGCCGGCTTGAACGATGCCGTAGGTAATTGACGTATTAGGATCTACCACATGCTTGAGTTGTTTAACTTCCCAATGCTCCGGAACTTCGCCTAGCCACTCCACTCCGGAGTCTTTCATCGGCACCGTCGGGTCGAGGCCTTTGGTGACGGCAAGAGAAATCATGGCCTTGCGCTGTTCCTTGAGCACTTCGATCAGGCGCTGCAGCTCTTCGATAAGCGCGTCGATGCGGGCGGTTTCGTGGTCGAGGAAGCGGGCGATAAAGATTTGCTCATGTTTGGGTGGATATGGTTGGAAAAACTTCCTAATTTGATCAATTCCTAGCGCTGCCCGAGTTGATCCAGTTGATAAACAATTCACCTGCTCGTATGTATGCGCCGCATCTAGGCTATACATCAAAAACTGACTATCTACATCACCAGATTTTATAAGAACTAGAGTTGCAGATAGAGCGCAACGACCGTGAGCCCGAATTTTTCTTGGCAGACCTAATGTGCCTACCTTGCAATAAACTATGTCACCCACATCTATGGAGAAACTAGCCTCTTGCTTGATAATTGCAGAAATATCCACCTTGCGCGCAGTGTCAAAATTCAATGATCCATCTTGATTAACATCTCGAATGCCAACATACGGATAGCCATCATTATTTTCAGCAAGTGCAGGGGCTCGGTGGTCAGGTTGAGGGTCTATTACCTGCGCAATGTTTTGTAGTCGGACATAACTCCAATGCTCCGGCAACTGTTCTAGCCATGTCACCCCAGATTTTTTATACGCCGAATACTTCGGGAAGCTCATGCCGAGAGGCCCTCAATCATCTGCTTGATACGGTCAGTGCAGGCTTTCAGATCGCGGTCGATCTCGACCAGCGGGCGCGGCGGCTGGAACACATAGAAGTGACGGTTAAACGGAATCTCGAAACCGACGATGCCGACTTCGCCGTCCTGGGCATCGGTCTTGCTCTCGTCGATCCAGGCATCCGGCACATGGGGGATGACTTCACGCTGGAAATAGTCGTGCACTGATTCGCCCAGCGGCACGTTCTCGTTATCGCGCAAGCCAGCGTCGGCTTCCGGCTGGCCCTTGGTGGTGCAGATATCCGCCTCGGGGTCGCGCTCGCTTAGGGCGCTCATCAGGGCTTTCAGTTCTGGTGTACTGAGGCTGATGCTGTGTGCGGTAAGAGCTTTTTTCAGCAGCTTGCTGAACTGCTCGCGGTTGCGGTGCAGTTGACTGGCGTCCATCGCTTGTAGGGCGGCCAGTAGGTATTCCTGGGCAGTGCTGTCGAGCTTTTGCAGGGCTTTTTCTTCCAGCACCTTAGCGATGCGTTCGACGCTGGTTTGGAAGTTCAGGCGCAGCGGGCGCTCGACGGTGATGCGGCGGTAGCCGAAGGCGTCGATGGGGAAGACTTTGCTCTGCCCGGTATGCTCGAAGCGGCCATACAGGCGCACCAGCTCGCTGATTTGATCCTCGGTGATGTACTGACGCTTGCTGCCCAGCGATTTGCGCATTTTGGCGTAATGCTGGCTGCCATCGATCAACTGCACCTTGCCCTGGCGCGCGGCGGCCTTGTGGTTGCTGAGTATCCACACATAGGTAGCGATGCCGGTGTTGTAAAACATGTCGGTCGGCAACGCGACAATGGCTTCGACCAGATCGTTCTGCAGCAGGTAGCGGCGAATTTCCGACTCACCCGAACCCGCGCCGCCGGTAAACAGCGGCGAGCCGTTGAGGATGATGCCAATGCGCGAGCCACCGTCGCGCGGGTCACGCATCTTGCTGACCAGGTGCATGAGGAACAGCAGCGAGCCGTCTGACACGCGCGGCAGCCCAGGGCCGAAGCGCCCGTCGAAGCCTTTGTGACTGTGCTCATCGGTGATCTGCTTCTGCACCTTTTTCCATTCAACGCCGAACGGCGGGTTGCTGAGCATAAAGTCGAAGCGCTTGTCGGCCAACTGGTCGTTGGAAAGGGTGTTGCCGAGCTTGATACTGGCTACGTCCTGGCCCTTGATCAGCATGTCCGCCTTACAGATGGCGTAGGACTCAGGGTTGAGCTCCTGACCGTGCAGCGACACGCTAACCTTTTCGCTGATGGCCTGAATGTACTCATCACCCTCGGACAGAAAGCCACCGGTGCCGGCGGTTGGGTCGTAGATGGTGACGATGCTGTTGGGCGCGAGCTTGTGGTCCTGGTCGGTAATCACCAACGAGGTAGTGAGGTGCACGATATCGCGCGGGGTGAAGTGCTCCCCGGCGGTTTCGTTGGAGCTTTCTGCGAACTTGCGGATCAGCTCTTCGAAGATGATGCCCATGCCGAAGTTGCTGATGAACTCGGGGCTCAGATCAGTTGCCGCGAAACGCTGCACCACCTGGTACAGCAGGTTGGCGGTTTCCAACTGCTGTACGAAGTCTTCGAAGTGGAAATGCTCGAAGATCTCGCGTGCATCTTTGCTGAACGCCTGCACGTAGCTCATCAAGTCGGCGGCAGTCTGTGTGTCAGACAACGTACCAAGGGCCAGCGGCGAGGCGTTGAAGAACTGCTGACCGGCAGCTCGCAGCAGAATCATCTCGCGCACGGTATCCGGTCGGCCTTCTTGGGCGAAGGTCTGCTTGATGACCTCATTCTTGGTCGGAGCAAGCACGCACTCCATGCGCCGTAACAAGGTGAACGGAAGAATGATGCGGCCGTATTGCGATTGTTTAAAGTCACCGCGCAGCAGATCGGCAATGGACCAAAGAAACGCTGCCGTCTGGGAATGATTTTCCGTGTTCACGCAATAACTCCTTGGAGTACGGGCAAAAACGTAAGTCTAACACCTGAGAGTGCCCATCCGGAGCGTGCACTTTAGGTTGTGAAATGCCGCTAAACCGGGCCTCATTTTGGACGGCTTTGCCAGTACCGAGAGCTAACCGTAGGTCGTTTCACTGCCAACGGCAGTTACAAAACGTATGGGTCACCGGGGCCAATAAGGCGCTGGGGAGTACGATAAGCCCACACTGCATTTGGATCGGCCACTTAACCAGCGCAGAATATCCCGCCGCAATAGCCCCACTACCCCAGCCTCCAGAACACAACGGCAGCAAGCTGTAACTACAAGGACGAACGTTGCATTGAAAAGAAACTCCTACACCTACCTGATCGGCCTCGTACTGTTCGTGGCGCTGATCGTGGCCTTGGTGTTCATTGTCTGGCCCTCCGCTCACTTCAAACCAGTGACCGAAAAGATCTGCCTGATCTCATCGCCATTGCTGGCAATCGCCTGGCTGTTGCATCAGTGGCGCACCAGGCGGAGTGAATTGCTGCGTAAAAAGCCGCTGGAACGGATGAAGTTGGTGCTCGCCGCACTCATCGCGAGTGGCCTGGTCATGTCCGCACTGTTATCAGTCGTCATTCTTCTTACGAGCAGAACATTCAGCAGCTACGCGACCACCTACGAATACGCAACAAGAGGCCATCGCAGTTGCAAAGGCATCTACGTATTCGATACGGAATTGCACAAAGACATCAAAATCTGCGGCACAAACGGCGCTGATCGTCAGGGTTGGGTACGGGTGGAAAAGCTCAGCGGGCCGCTGGGGATTTTTGTCATAGGCACGGTGCCGATCTGACGCTTGCGTTGCCAGATCGGCGCAGGGGCTGCCCTCTCACTATTTATCCATCCGTTCACGAAATATTCAGAATCGCCGACCGATACTAGCCCATTGCAATGACCGCTCCCCCCGAGCGCTCCCCCGCCCTGGTAGCCAGAATCCATGACGCGCCCTGTTCCTCTGCTGCTTCTCCTTGTCTGTGTGTTGTTCTTTTTTGCGTTGGGCAGCCATGAACTGCAAGGCTCCACCGAAGCCCGCGTCGCCGGGATTGCGATGGCCATGCACTTGGACAACAACTGGGTGGTGCCGCAGTTGTTTCGCGAACCCTTCCTGGAAAAACCGCCCCTGAGCCTGTGGCTCGACGCCGGGGCGATTCGCCTGTTTGGCGGCACCACCTGGGCGGTACGCTTGGCGTCAGCGTTCGCCGGATTGTTCAGCGTGATGCTGTTCTACGGAATGTTGCGCAAGTTCGGCCGGCCGCAGACTTTGGCGTTCTGCGCGGCGCTGATCCTGGCAACCATGGCCAGTTATTGGGGCAACGTGCGCGGCGTGGGTGAAGACTCGCTGCTCAGCCTCGGCGTGACCACCGCACTGCTGGCGTTCTACCAAGCCATGCGCCCCGAAAACCAGGGCTCCAAGGCCGGCGCATGGGCGCTGTTCACCGCGGGTATGGTGATCGCCACCCTGAGCAAAGGCGTGCTGGGTCTGGCGATGCCGGGCATTGTGATTTTTGTGTACCTGGCCGTGACCAGTGTGATGGACAAGCGCCTGCGCATCGGCGATTGGCTCAAGCCTGGGCTGTTCACCCTGCTGGCCTTGGTGCCCCTGATGATCTGGCTGGCGTTCCTGTTCCAGCGCGGCGGCATGCAGGCCGTCGGTGAAGTGTTGTGGACCAACAGCGTCGGCCGCTTCAGTGGCTCGTTTGTCGAGGCCGGGCACTACGAGCCGTTCTACTACTACATCGCCAAGCTGCCCGAGGCGTTCCTGCCGTGGAATATCCTGGTGTACCTGGGCCTGTGGCATTTCCGTAAGAGCCTGATGAGCAATCGCTATCAGCTGTTTTTTTGCATCTGGCTGGTGGCGCAGTTCACCCTGCTGACGCTGGCGTCCAGCAAACGCACCGTGTACTTGATGTCGCTCACGCCGGCCGCCGCCGTGCTGGCTGCGGAATATGGCCTCGTCCTGCTGCAATGGCTGAAAGCGCACAAGCCCGGCCTGTACCGCTACCATCGGCAGGCGATCGGCGGCGTGTTCGCCGTACTGGTTGCCAGCTATATGGTCGCTGCAGGCGTGTTTGCGCCCAAAGCCGACAAGCGTGAGTCGTTCGTGCCGGTGATCAGCCAGCTCCAGGCGCTGCAAGCAGAAGGTCGAGAAGTGGCGATATTTCAGCCGAACGAGCGGATTGCCGGGGCCGGGGTGTTCTATATGCAGGGCTACGTCCCGCTCCTGCAAACCGAGCCCGAGTTGCGCGCATTCCTTACCGCCAAACCCGGCAACGTTGCGTTGACGGATCACACCAAAGGGCTGGATGAGCCAGTGAAGGTGATCAAGGAGATGGCGATCGGCCGCCAGCCTTACTACTTCGTCGAGCAATAAGGCTGGCGCGGTGCATCAGTGCTTGGTCAGCTTGTCCAGGTAACCCATGGCAAACGCCGAGACGACGAAGGTCATGTGAATGATCACGTACCACATCAGATGCTGGGGATCGACGTTCTTGGCGTCCATGAAGATGCGCAGCAGGTGGATCGAGGAAATCGCCACGATGGACGCCGCCACTTTCATCTTCAGCGAGGAAGAGTCCATGGTGCCCAGCCAGTTGAGCTTTTCCTTGTTGTCATCGATATCCAGCTGCGAGACGAAGTTCTCGTAGCCGGAAATCATCACCATCACCAGCAAACCACCGACCAGCGCCATGTCGATCAACGACAGCAGCAGCAGGATGACGTCGGCTTCCAACATGGTGAACACGTTGGGCAGGACGTGGATGATTTCTTGAAAGAACTTCAACGCCAGGATCAGCAAGCCCAGGGACAGCCCCAGGTAGATCGGCGCCAGCAGCCAGCGTGAGGCGTACATAGTGTTTTCGATAAAGCGTTCCATGGGATCTCACACAGCGGGGCTAGAAATGGCGGCGAGTATACCAGCCGCTACCAAACACCTGTAACCGCGAGAAAACTGACCTGGGCGCATCTGTAAGAGAATTTTTCTGCTAGTGTCGAGGCCATTAAATCGGCTCGATGACGTCGGACAGGAAAACTCAGATGATGGATGTGCGAACGCCTTTGGCCAGCTTCGGCCTGTGTGCAGTGTTGCTGATGGCCAGCGGCTGCTCCCCCAAAGATGAGCAGAAGCAAGCCACCCTCGAAGAGAAAACCGCGACGTTCGAACAATCCCTGGACAACATCCAGGACCCCAAGCTGCGCGACGCCATCGCCGACCTTGGCGGTTCGCTGCTGTTGCTGGAACGGGCGCGGGTCAAACTCGCCGACAAACCCATCGAAGCCGAATACGGCGAAAACTCCCTCGCCCTGCTAACGCATTACCCTACGCCCCAGGCGCTGGTAGACACCTATATCAATGGCCTTTTCGTACTGCGCAAAGCCTCCCATTCCGACTACCTGACGGACTTGCAGCCGGTCTTCCCCTTCAGCTTCAACAGCCCGGACCAGTTCCCGTTCCCCCATGGACTGGAGTGGCAGTCGGTAACGTTGAGCAACAACAAAGTCATCCCCTTCCAACCGGAATGGTCAGAAACCGACCCCGGTATCCAGTTGAGCCCCAGCAGTTCCAACCTGACCAACCCCGATGATTTGACCGTCACCTACCCGTTCATCGACGGCATCGAGACCGAAAACAAAAGCCAGCCGCAGCCCGTCAGCCTCAAAGGCACGGTGGAAGTGATCGCGCCCGGCAAGGTGTTGAGCTTTGACCTGAGCAAACAGGACGTCGGGCGCACACGCACCGAAGGCACCGTCACCCTCAAGCTGCTGTTGCTGGAAAAGAACTACGCCGAGGTCGAGATGACCAACAGCGCCCCCCTGGCCCCGGAGGTCGGTGACGAGTCGCCCAACCCGCTGCTGGTCGAGGCGCGGGACAGCACCGGGCAATTTCTCACACGCTCGGGCTCGATCAACGAAAGCGCCGCGCAAGTGGCGTTCTACGAGAAACAACTGGCCGAGATGCAAAAACAGACGGCGTGGTCCGAGGCCTTCGAGAAAAAGCTCGTCAGCCAACAGAAAGACTTCGAACACAAGCAGAGCAGCCATTACGCCAAGGTCTACTTCAATGGCGTGATCGACAACCTGCAGATCAGCGTGCTGGATTTTTCCAAGGCCACGCTCACCCGCAAAGACCTCGACCTGCCGGTACTGCGCTTCGACAAGAACAGCCTGCAAAAAACCGTGCAAGCCTTGCCGATGCCGGTCACGGTGTATGACGACGGTGCCGCGAGCTGGCTGAAAGACGCGACCCTGACCGAAGACCAGCTGAAAAACAGCGTCACCATCAGCCAGTCCACCGAAGACGCCAGCGCCGCGCATATCGCGTTCGACCACCCGTTCACCTTCAATGACGACCTGGTGGGCGCCGAACGCAACAGCAGCGAAGCGCCCATCACCTTCTTCACCGCCGACGACAAGGGCGAGCGCGGCGAGCCTATCGAGCTGCCGACCGAAGCCTTCGAGCTCAACCCGGCACGCGGCACCCTTACCTACGACCTCAACCTGTTCCCGGAAAACCCGGCGTTTGTGGTCGGCTCGATCCCACTGTTCCTGGCCACCATCGAGAAAGCCACGATTGACACCGCCAAGCTGCCCAAAGGCCTGTCGCTCAAGGACAACGCGCTGGTGGTTGACCAGAAAGAGTTCCCCGCCGACAGCTGGCGCTTCTATGCCAAGGACGCCAGCGGCAACTACCTCAAGGAAATCCTCGGCGTCAGCCATCGAGCCGAGGAATACGGCACGGCGATGTTTGACGTGCACTATTTCTACGGCCAGCCAACCACCCTGGAAAGCTACCAGCGCACCGACCTGAACACCGTGCAATACGGTTTCGAGGTCAAGTTGGACAAGCCCGAGAGCAAATAGCGCTCAGTGGTGGGTGTCGCCATTGAGCTGTCGCAAATGGGCCTGCATGTGCAGGCACCATATCTGTGGGTCGCCGGCCTGCTCATAGCCATGCAGCGTGAGGCTGTCGACAATCGATTCCAGCATGGTTTCTGCCACGACCGGCCCATGAAACGGGCCTTGTGACTTGATGGTGGACGGCTGTTCACCGGTCATTCCGGCGGCAAACAACAAGGTCCACAGCCCGTTATCCCCCGCAAGAGGGCGAATGGAACATTCGATACGGGTGACCAGGCCCAGGCACTGGCGGGTAAGGCAAAGGCTGCGCGGCATGGCGGCGACCCTCGGTAGATCGGTGTTCAGCCTCAACGCTCGGCGAGGCTGTTTCTATCCTGCGACTCCTGTGGAGATCCCTTGAGCAGAGAATAGAAGAAAACCGCGAGAAACCAAGGTTGTAGGGACCAACGGGCGTTGGACCCAAACCCGAGTCAATTTCATGACAGCCCCCCAAAGGTACTGCTGTACCCCTGTGGGAGCTGGCTTGCCTGCGATGACTGACTCACAGCCACCATTTCTGTTGGCTGATACACCGCTATCGCAGGCAAGCCAGCTCCCACAGAAGCCCGCTCCCACAGGGGACCGAGCATCAGGTGGGCTTGGCTTCCGCCAACGCCTCCTGCGCCAGCTCCTTCTCCGCTTCCTTCAGGTCTTCCTCGCTGATCATCTCCGCAATCACCCGCAGGCGCTCGACCACCCGCGCATTGACCGAGCCTTCCGGGAACTGCCCTTCGTCATCTGGCGCCCCCGCCGGCTCGCCCACCAGCAGGCTCAAGGCTTCATCCGCCTGGCGCACCGCATAGATATGGAATTGCCCGGCGCGTACCGCCTGCAACACCTTCTCGTCGAGCATCAACGTGGCAACGTTGGCCTGGGGAATGATCGCCCCCTGCTCGCCGGTCAAACCGCGGGCTTCACACAAGCGGAAGAAACCTTCGATCTTCTCGTTGACCCCACCCACTGCCTGCACTTCACCAAACTGGTTGATCGAACCGGTGATGGCAAAGCACTGCTTGAGCGGCGTCTTCGACAAGGCCGAGATCAAGGTGCACGCCTCGCCCAGCGACGCACTGTCACCGTCCACGTAACCGTAGGACTGTTCCAGCGCGATACTCGCCGAGATCGCCAGCGGGAATTCCTGGGCATAACGGCTACCGAGGTAACCGGTGAGAATCATCACGCCCTTGGAGTGAATCGGCTGGCCGAGGTTGACCTCGCGCTCAATGTCGACAATACCGCTGCCGCCCGGGTACACCGTGGCGGAAATCCGCGCCGGCACGCCAAAGGCCGAGTCACCGACTTCCAGCACCGTCAGCCCGTTGCACTTGCCGACAGCGGCACCGTCGGTGTCGATCAGGATCACCCCGGCGAGCATGTCGTCGAGAATCCGCGCCGACACGCGCCCGGTGCGGGTGGCCTTGGCCTTGAGCGCACGCTCGATGTGCCCGGCATCGGTCATCTCGTCGCCGGCCAGGTGGCGAATGAAATCCGCTTCGCTCACCAGCTGGAACAAATCACCAATACGCGCCGACAAACGGCCCTGATGCTCCGCCAACCGTGCGCTGTAGGTGGCCAACCGCGCCACCGCATCCGAGGTCAGCGGCGCCATGCCTTCTTCCGAGGTGCGGGTCTTGAGCAACTGGGCGAACTGCTCCAGGCTTTCGTCCACCATCGGGATGTCTTCGTCGAAGTCCACCAGTACGCGGAACATCTCCTGGAAGTCCGGGTCGGCGTCCTGCAGCGCGTAGTACAGCTGGCGCGAGCCAATGATGATCACCTTGACCTGCAACGGGATCATCTGCGGGTTGAGGGTCACGGTGGCCAGGCGGCCCAGCTCGCCCAGCGGCGATTCCATCTTCAGCTTGCGCGATTGCAGGGAGCGCTTGAGGGCGTCCCACACAAACGGCTCGCTGAGCATTTTCTCGGCTTCAAGGATCAGGAAGCCGCCATTGGCACGGTGCAATGCGCCCGGGCGCAACTGGCGATAGGTGGTGTAGAGCGCGCCCTGGTCGGTGCTGTATTCGATACGGCCGAACAGGTTGTCGTAGGTCGGATGCGGTTCGAACACCACTGGCGCGCCGCCGTTGACCGGATGGCCCACCACCAGGCTTGGGCAGTATTGCTCTTCGAGCAGCTTGCGCGCCTGGGCGTCGGTCTTGGCGTCGTCCACCAATTGCTCGACCACGGTCTTGAGCAGGTACACCTGCATGGCTTGCAGGTAACCGCAGACGGCGGCGTTTTCCGCGTATTTTTCCGACAGCGGCGCGAGCAAAGGTTGCAGGGCCAGGGTGATGGTTTCTTCGTTGAACTGGCGCAGTTGGTTGTTCGACTCACGCTTCCACTGCGGCAGGCTGGCCAATTCTTCGTTGAGACGCTCTTCCAGCTCGGAAATATCCGTATGGAAACGCTCGCGGTCGGCTTCCGGCAACTGCGAGAACTCCGCCTCGTCCAGGGCCTTGCCGTCGAGCATCGGCGTGAACGCGATGTTGGAGCTGTCGCGATACAGCGCCACGTCCTTTTCCAGGGCCAGGCGCTCGATCACGTCGAGGGCCTTGTCGTAACGCTGGTTGAAGGCGCGGTCGATGGCACTTTTGCGCTGCTGGTAAGTGGGGTGTTCGAAGACTGCCGGAAAGGTGGCGGTCAGGTTGTCGACCAAGCCGTTGATATCGTTGATGAACGCCGCAGCAGCGCCGCCCGGCAATTCCAGGGCGCGGGGTTCGCGGGGCTCATCGAAATTGTTCACGTAGACCCAGTCCGAGGGGGTCTGCAGGCGTTTGCCTTCGGCCTTCAGGTAGCGTTTGACGAACGAAAAGCGGCCGGTGCCCGGCTCGCCCATGACAAACACGTTGTAACCGGGGCGTGGCATGGCCACACCGAACTGCAAGGCTTCAACCGCACGTTCCTGGCCAAGCACACCGCGAAAGGGCTCCAAATCATTGGTGGTCGAGAAGCTGAACTGTTCAGCGGAGAAAGGGCGAGTCAGCGCTTCAGGCGCTAGACGCAAGCTGGCAGCAACAGGATCAGGCATCGGGCTTCCTTACATCAGGCGGGGCAGATGTCGGCATTCTGGCTCTCGCTTGCGCGCTCTGGCAAGGCACGTCGTTGGGAAAGCGTGGACGAGGAACAGGTCCTACAAAAAAATCGCGACATCTCTGATTGTTTTATAAAAAACCACGGAACCCCTTGAACCTGCCTAAACTCCAAATTGCGCGGGTTGGACTAATAACTGGCCCCTAGGGCGCTGCGATGCGCCTGAACCCTTGTCCATTGGTTTGCACACAAAGAGAACAAAGCTATGAAACGGATCCTTCTCGGTACTCTCTTCACCGTTGTCTCCCTCAATGCAATGGCAGAATCGCCAGGCGGCCCGAACTGCGGTTGGGGCAACATGCTGTTCGAAGGCCAGCGCGGCACGCCAGCCCACTTCCTGGCTTCCACCACCAACGGCACGTCCGGCAACGCCACCTTCGGCATGACCTCGGGCACCAACGGTTGCAGCACCAACAGCGCCCTGACCTACGGCGGCAAGTCCTGGATTGCCATGAATGGCATGATGAACGAGCTGTCCGAAGACATGGCCAAGGGCAATGGCGAAGCGCTGACCACCTACGCGGTGGTACTGGGCGTGGCGCCGGAAGATCGCGAGCACTTCGCGGCCGTGACCCACGAGCACTTCCAGCAGATCTTCAGCAAGGCTGACGTGACCGCTGACGACGTGCACAACAACACCCTGTCTGTACTGAAAAGCGATGCCCGCTTGGCGAAATACGCAACCCAAGCTTAAGCTCGACCAGCCCGCGCCTCCGCAGGCGCGGGCTGTATTTTTGGACCCGCCCCCCTTTTGGGTCTCACTTTTTCCGACTTAAGTTGCTCCTATGCTCAAACGCTTTGCCTGGATGGCACTCTTCGCCTGCGCCCCGCTGTACGCGGCCCCGCACCTTGATGATCAACGTTTGCAGCAACTGGCCAACGATCCGTTCTGGCTGTCTTTGGGCCATTACGAAGCCGGCAAAATCAGTGGCTGGCGCAGTTACGTCAGCGAGCAGAAATTTTTTCTCGCCGCAGATGGCGCGCACCACCCCGACGCCGAACTCAAGGCCACCGTTGACGCGCTATACGCGCCGGCCAGCCTCGGCGAAAAACACGCCCAATGCGTCTACCCCGCACGTACCCGCTGGCTCAAGGATCAGTTGCACCTGACCGACCTGCCTGCCGTGGACTGCAAAGAATTCAAGCAATGGTTCAAGGACGTCGCCCCCCATAGCGCGGTGATGATCTTCCCGGCGGCCTACCTCAACAGCCCGTCGTCGATGTTTGGCCACACCCTGTTGCGTATCGACCAGGCCGACGTGCAAAGAGACAAGACCGCCCTGCTCAGCTATGCGATCAACTTCGGCGCCTATATCGAAGGCTCCGACAACAGCATCCTCTACGCCTGGAAAGGCCTGATGGGCGGCTATCCCGGCCTGTTCGCGCTGGTGCCGTACCAGGAAAAACTCTCCGAATACCGCAGCCTTGAGAACCGCGACCTGTGGGAATACCGCCTCAACCTCACGCAGGTCGAGACCGAGCGCATGGTCGAGCACGTGTGGGAACTCAAGCAGATCAAGTTCGACTACTTCTTCTTTGACGAAAACTGCTCCTATCGCCTGCTGGAACTGCTCCAAGTGGCACGTCCCGGCCTGCGCCTGACCGAACAGTTCCCGCTGACCGCGATCCCCACCGACACGGTCAAGGCCGTCAAAGATGCCGGCCTGGTTGAAAAGATCGACTACCGGCCTTCCCGCGAACGCGAGTTGCTGGAGCGTGCCAAGCCGCTGAACAGCGATGAACAGCAATGGGTGCTGAAAGTCAGCGATGACCAGAAGCAACTGCAAGACCCGGCCTTCAAGGCCATCGCCAAAGACCGCCAAGCCCTGATCATCGACGCCGCCTACCGCCTTGGCCGTTACCGCGCCAACGGCCTGGAACGCGACCCTGCCCGTTCCCAACGCAGCTTCGAACTGCTGCGCGCGATCAACCAGAACCCCGCGCCCGACCTCAAGATCACCCCGCCCGGCCTGCCGGAAAACGGCCATGAATCGCGCACCTGGCAAGCCGGCATCGGTACCCGGGGCGACAAGGCCTTTGGTGAATACGGCCTGCGCATGGCCTACCACGACCTCAACGACAACGCCGAAGGCTTCCCGCTCGGCGCGCAGATCGAAATCCTGCAAATGAAACTGCGCCAGTACGAAGGCAACCACTGGCAATTGCAGCAACTGGACCTGGCCACCATTCGCTCCCTGACGCCGCGCAACGCCCTGTTGCAACCGCTGTCCTGGCAAGTCACTGGCGGCCTTGAACGCGTCCCCGGCAAACACGACGACGAAACCCTGGTCGCCCACGTCAACGGCGGCGCCGGCGGCACCTGGCAACTGCGCGACGACATGCTCGGCTTCGCCCTCGGCACCGTGCGCGTGGAACACAACAATGACTTCAACGAAGCCATCTCACCGGCGGCAGGGTTCAACACCGGTGTACTGTGGAGGAATCCGCTGGGTAACCTCAGCCTGGAGGCCAAGGGCGACTTTTTCACCAATGGTGAAGTGCGCCGTAGTCTCAGCCTGAACCAACAGTGGGAACTGTCGCGCAACCTGGGTGTGCGGCTGAGTGCGCAGCGCGAGTACAGCCACTTGTCGACGCCGGTGAATGAAGTGATGCTGGAAGTGAAGTGGTATCACTACTAACTTGAGCTCGACCCAGATCCAAATGTGAGAGTGGGCCCGCTCCCACATTGGGTCCGCGTTTATTCAGAGATACCTCAGGAGCTTCAATAACATGGCCGTTACCTGCACCACCCTCGACGAAGTCCGCAGCAACATCGACCGCCTCGACCAGCAAATCGTCACCCTGCTGGCCGAACGCGGCCAATACGTCTCCCAAGCCGCCCGCTTCAAAAAAGACACCGACAGCGTCAAGGCCCCGCAGCGGGTTGAACAGGTCATCGCCAAAGTGCGCAACCTGTCCAATACCGTAGGCGCCAACCCGGACGTCACCGAACAGGTCTATCGCGCCATGATTGCGGCATTTATCCAGCAGGAATTGGCTGAGCATGCGGCTCTGACGACATAACATCTTTCTCACCTCCCCTTCACAACGCCCCGACAATCCTCTATCTAGACTTCTCCCTATCAGCCGGGAAACGGCCAGGGAGTCTGTCATGTGGCGGTATGCGGTATTGCTGTGCGCGGTGGCGTGGCTGGCCGGTTGCCAATCAACCCATGAGGATTTATTGGCCAAAGGTTATCCACCGGCCTTTGCCGATGGTTTCGATGACGGCTGCAGCAGCGGTCGCCAAGCCGCGGGCGTGATTACCGGGGAGTTTCGCAAGAACGTCCCGCGTTATCTGAAGGACCGCGAGTACGCCGAAGGGTGGGAAGACGGCTTTCGCCAGTGCAAGGCCATGCGTGAAAACGAAGAGCTGCGCGACTACAAGGACAATCACTGGGACGACCGTGAGCGCGCCTGGCAGCACGAGAAAGACCGCGATGCCGCCAGGGCCTATCGTTCGCAATAGGCCCTGGTTGCAGGGTTAGACGATGCCTTGGGCCAGCATCGCGTCGGCCACTTTCACGAAGCCGGCAATGTTCGCGCCCTTCACGTAGTTGATCCGGCCGTTTTCTTCGCCGTAGTGCACGCACGCGTGGTGGATCGACTGCATGATGTTATGCAGCTTGCTGTCCACTTCACCGGCGGTCCACAGCAGGCGCATGGCGTTCTGCGACATTTCCAGGCCGCTCACGGCTACGCCACCGGCGTTGGAAGCCTTGCCCGGGGCGAACAGGATGCCGGCTTCGATAAAGATATCCACCGCCGCCAGCGTGGTCGGCATGTTGGCGCCTTCGGCCACGCAAATGCAGCCATTGCGCAGCAAGGTGCGGGCGGCGTCGGCGTCGAGTTCGTTCTGGGTCGCGCAGGGCAGCGCGATGTCGCAGGCCAGTTCCCACGGGGTCTGGCCCTTGCGGAATTCCAAGCCAAAACGTTCGGCCAGTTCGCTGATGCGACCGCGCTGGACGTTTTTCAGCTCCAGCAGGGCCGACCATTGTTCTTCGGTCAAACCGCTTTCGGCGTACAGCGTGCCTTCGGAGTCGGACAGGGAGATCACCTTGCCGCCCAGGTCCATGACCTTGCGCGCCGCGTATTGCGCCACGTTGCCGGAACCGGACACCGCCACGCGCTTGCCTTCAACCCGCAAGCCGTCTCGCTTGAGCATTTCTTCGGCGAAGTACACGCAACCGAAACCCGTGGCTTCCGGGCGGATCAAGCTGCCGCCGTAGGTCATGCCCTTGCCGGTCAGTACGGAGGTGAACTGGTTGCTCAGGCGCTTGTACTGGCCGAACAGGAAGCCGATCTCGCGGGCGCCCACGCCGATATCGCCGGCCGGCACGTCCACGTCAGCGCCGATGTGGCGGTACAACTCGCTCATGAAGGACTGGCAGAAACGCATGACTTCAGCGTCGCTCTTGCCCTTGGGGTCGAAGTCCGAGCCGCCTTTGCCGCCGCCCATGGGCAGCGAGGTCAGGGAGTTCTTGAAAGTCTGTTCGAAGGCGAGGAATTTCAGAACGCCCAGGTTCACCGACGGGTGGAAGCGCAGGCCGCCTTTGTACGGGCCGATGGCGCTGTTCATCTGGATGCGGAAACCGCGATTGACCTGGACCTTGCCATGATCATCCACCCACGACACCCGGAAGGTAATCGCACGTTCCGGCTCGCAGATGCGTTCCAGGATACCCGAGGTCAGGTAATGCGGATTGGACTCTAGAAACGGCCACAGGCTGCGTAGGACTTCTTCTACGGCCTGGTGGAATTCTGGCTGGTCCGGGTCGCGTTTCTTCAGGCGGGCAAGGAAGGATTCGACGGATTCGATCATGGAAAAGTCTCGGCAAATTGATTGTTTTTAAATGAGATTGGGCCGGACTTTATCAATTCATGTCGCACTGCGACAGGGCAAAATGTCGCTTTTGTGAATTTAAATGGTGCATTGGATATAAATAAACCTGAAAAACAGGGGTTTTGTGCACCTGAAAAGGGATTACCAACCCAGAGCATGCACCAACATATAAACCGCCATCGCAGGCAAGCCAGCTCCCACATTGACGGTGTTCACAAATCAAATGTGGGAGCTGGCTTGCCTGCGATGAACCCACCCCGGTCCACCTGAAAAACACACAAAAAAAAACGGAGCCCGAAGGCTCCGCTTTTTCAAACCACCAACCCGAATCAGGCCAGCTTTTTGTGACGCACGCGGTGCGGCTGGGCAGCAGCATCGCCCAAGCGCTTTTTACGGTCCGCTTCGTACTCGGTGTAGTTACCTTCGAAGAACACCGCTTGCGAGTCGTCTTCGTACGCCAGGATGTGGGTCGCGACGCGGTCAAGGAACCACCGATCGTGAGAGATCACAATGGCAGCGCCCGGGAAGTCCAGCAGGGCTTCCTCCAGGGAACGCAGGGTTTCAACGTCGAGGTCGTTGGACGGTTCGTCGAGCAGCAGGACGTTGCCGCCCTCTTTCAAGGTCAGGGCCAGGTGCAAGCGACCGCGCTCACCACCGGACAGGTCCTTGACGAACTTCTGCTGGTCGCCGCCCTTGAAGTTGAAACGACCGACGTAGGTGCGCGACGGGATCTCATAGTTGCCGATGCGGATCTGGTCGGAACCGTCGGAAATCTGCTGGAACACT
This sequence comes from Pseudomonas sp. Marseille-Q1929, assembly GCF_017316265.1. Classification (NCBI taxonomy): domain Bacteria; kingdom Pseudomonadati; phylum Pseudomonadota; class Gammaproteobacteria; order Pseudomonadales; family Pseudomonadaceae; genus Pseudomonas; species Pseudomonas sp. Marseille-Q1929. Next base: position 142,424 of record NZ_JAFLWU010000013.1, on the reverse strand, counting down.
GTCTTGCTGCCGTCGAGGTCTTCGCGGCTCTGGTCCACACAGGCCAGTTGCACGGTTTCGCCGATCTCGATGCTGCCGGAGTCCGGGGTCTCCTTGCCCATCAGCATGCGGAACAGCGTGGATTTACCCGCACCGTTACCACCAATAACGCCGACGATCGCGCCTTTTGGCATGGAGAACGACAGGTTGTCGATCAACACGCGGTCGCCATAGCCTTTGGACACGTTCTTGAACTCGATGACCTTGTCACCCAGGCGCGGACCGGCCGGGATGTAGATCTCGTTGGTTTCCGAACGCTTCTGGAATTCCTGCGATTGCATTTCTTCAAAGCGTTGCAGACGTGCCTTGGATTTCGACTGGCGGGCCTTGGCGCCTTTGCGCACCCACTCCAGTTCTTCCTTCATGGCTTTTTCGTGGGCCGATTGCTGCTTGGATTCGGCGGCCAGACGGTCGGACTTGGCTTCCAGCCAACCGGAGTAGTTGCCCTCGTAAGGGATACCGGCGCCACGGTCGAGCTCGAGGATCCAGCCGGCAACGTTGTCCAGGAAGTAACGGTCGTGCGTGATCGCTACCACGGTGCCCGGGAAGTCGTGGAGGAAGTGTTCCAGCCAGGCGACGGAATCGGCGTCCAAGTGGTTGGTTGGTTCGTCGAGCAGCAGCATGTCGGGGGCCGACAGCAGCAGGCGGCACAAGGCCACACGACGCTTCTCGCCACCGGACAGGAATTCGACCTTGGCGTCCCACGCCGGCAGGCGCAGTGCGTCGGCGGCCACTTCCAGCTGGCGCTCCAGGTTGTGGCCATCGCCAGCCTGCAGGATGGCTTCGAGCTTGGCCTGTTCAGCGGCCAGTTTGTCGAAGTCGGCATCTTCGTCAGCGTAAGCCGCGTAGACCTCATCCAGGCGCGCCTGGGCGTTCTTGATCACGGCGACGGCTTCTTCAACCACTTCGCGCACGGTCTTGGTCGGGTCCAGGATCGGCTCTTGCGGCAGGTAGCCGATGTTCAGCTCGGGCATCGGGCGGGCTTCGCCTTCGAACTCGGTATCAACGCCGGCCATGATTTTCAGCAGCGTGGACTTACCCGAACCGTTGAGGCCGAGCACGCCGATCTTGGCGCCCGGGAAGAAGGACAGCGAAATGTTTTTCAGGATTTCCCGCTTCGGCGGAACAACTTTTCCCAGCCGATGCATGGTGAAGACGTATTGAGCCATGGTGAACCTAGCGTCAGTGACTGATGAATTAAGCGGGCGAAGCCCGTGTCAGGCCATGCGCCGCGCGGGCCGTTGACGATAATCAATGCCTGCGTGCGGAAAAAAGCCTGAATGTCTGGGGCTGGAACGCCCTCGCGTAACCGGCAAAGCTACCTGAATGCGCTTGGTCAGTCCAGCCAAGCGGGGCTGGCACTTTGCCACAACTCAAGGCATGCTAGCCGCCCTTCGGCGTCCGGCTTATAGTGCGTGTCGCACGCCAGTCCAGCCAACCCGCAGGATCACAGCTTGTCCAAAGTCACGCCGCCCACTCCTCTGCGCGCTGCTCACATAGCGCCGGGAGCTCCCCTGCACGGCACCTTGAAAGGCGCATTGGCGACGCTTGTCCTCATGTTGCTCGCCTTATTGTTCTGGCAGTTGCTGGACCAGTTGCAGCAAAACCAGAAAAATCAGCAGCAATACACCATCGACTACAGCGCCGACCTGGCTGAGCAGATCAGCCTGAACATGGCCCTGAGCGCAAAAATCGCGCTGAACCTGCTGCCGATGGTCGAGCCGCCGCGCAATAACGAACAACAGCAAGCCCTGATGCACACGCTGCAGCGTTCCCTGCCGGAGCTGCGCAGCATCGCCCTGCTCGCCCCCAGCGGCGCCATCATCAGTGACAGCGCCAGCGACAGCCAGGACGCGGCCTGGCTTGAAGAGCTGGTGCAGCGCAGCCATTCCCAGCCGTATTACCTGAGCAACAGCAACGACGGCACGATCATCTACCTGTTGCTGCACCAGCCCAGCGGCGGCTCACGGGTCTACTGGGCGCTGCGCCTGGCGCCCAACTACCTGGTCAACCTGACCCGCCAGGACGGCCAGGGCCAGCGGCCGATGTGGGCCATCGAGAACCGCCTGAACCACCGCGTGGTCAGCCGTGACAGCGGCATGCCGGCGCAATGGGCATCGGCCCTGACCCCGGACGAACTGAATAAAAGCGTGCTGGTCACCCCGCTGAGCAAAAGCGACTGGCAATTGCGCGGGCTGTTCGACCGCACCGCCGTGCTGGAAGAACTGCTGCCGGCGTTCATCGGCAAGTGCCTGCTGGGCCTGGCGTTCTCGCTGATCCCAGTGCTCGTGCTGGTCAACATGCGCCGCCGCCAGCGTCAGGTCCACGAGGGCCGCCGGCGCTACCAGGATATTTTCGAAGGCACCGGCGTGGCCCTGTGCGTGCTCGACCTGTCGGGGCTCAACGCGTTCTTCGACAAGGCCCGGCTGCAAACCCGCGAACAATTGCGCGACTGGCTGCAAGGCAACCGCGAGCAACGCCAGCAACTGCTCAAGGAACTGCGTATCACCGAGGTCAACCAGGTCGCGGTACGCCTGCTCAACGTCAGCTCGTGCGAAGAGGCCTGGGAACGCCTGATCGACGATTGCCCGCGCAATGCCACGGCCATTGGCTACCAGGTGCTCGAAGCGGTCTTGACCGAGCAAAAGCAACTGGAACTGGAAATCCAGCTCAACGACGTCACCGGCAACGAACAATACCTGTGGCTGGTGATGCGCCTGCCGGAGCAGCAGGACGACTTCAAGGCCGTGATCCTGAGCATCAGCGACATCACCAGCCGCAAGCTGATCGAGCTGTCGCTGGTGGAGCGCGAGAGCTTCTGGTCGGATGTGGTACGCACCGTGCCCGACCACCTGTATGTGCAGGACGTGATCAGCCAGCGCATGATTTTCAGCAACCACCACCTGGGCCACACCCTCGGCTATAACAAGGCCGAATTGCAGCAAATGGGCGAGTACTTCTGGGAAATCCTGCTGCATCCCGAAGACGCCGAGCATTACCACGACCTGCGCCAACAGCAGCGCCAGGCCGGCTATTCGACGCAGTTGCAATGCCAGCTGCGCTTCCGTCACCGCAATAACCAGTGGCGTCGCTTCGATATCCGCGAGCAGGCCCTGGCCCGGGACAAGGCGGCGCAAGTCACGCGCATCATCGGCGTGGCCAAGGACATCACCGACCAGATCGAAGCCAGCGAATCCCTGCGCGACAGCGAGCAGCGTTACCGCATGCTCGCCGAAAGCATCAGCGACGTGATCTGCTCCACCGACAGCCAACTGGCCCTCAACTACATCAGCCCCTCGGTCAACGCCGTGCTGGGCTATGACGTGGATTGGGTGTTCAAGAACGGCTGGCAGTCGATCATCGCCAACCCGCAACAACTGACCGGCATCTATAGCCTGGTGGAACAGGTCAGCCGCGCCCTCGGCGATAGCGAGGCGCTGGCCAAGCTGCGCGACGAAGCGCAAACCCAGCTGTTCCTGTTTGACTGCCTGCGCGCCGACGGGCGCAAAGTGCCGATCGAGTTGCGCCTGGTGCTGGTGTGGGATGAACACGGCACGTTCGAAGGCATCCTTGGCGTCGGCCGCGACATCAGCCAGCAACGCCGCGCCGAGAAAGACCTGCGCATGGCGGCCACAGTATTCGAACACTCCACCTCGGCGATCCTGATCACCGACCCCGCCGGCTATATCGTGCAGGCCAACGACGCGTTCACCCGCGTCAGTGGCTACAGCGTCGCCGATGTGCTCGACCAGTTGCCGAACATGCTCACCGTCGACGAGCAGCAGGAAGCCCATCTGCGCTACGTGCTCAAGCAGTTGCACCAGCACAGCACCTGGGAAGGCGAAGTGTGGCTCAAGCGCCGCAACGGCGAGCATTACCCGGCGTGGGTCGGCATTACCGCGGTGTTCGACGACGAAGGCGACCTGGCCAGCTACGTGTGCTTCTTCAGCGATATCAGCGAGCGCAAGGCCAGCGAGCAGCGCATCCACCGCCTGGCCTATTACGACGCCCTGACCCACCTGCCCAACCGCACGCTGTTCCAGGACCGCCTGCACACCGCGTTGCAGTCGGCCGAGCGGCAGAAGTCGTGGGTGGTGCTGATGTTCCTCGACCTCGACCGCTTCAAACCGATCAACGACTCCCTGGGCCACGCCGCCGGCGACCGCATGCTCAAGGAAATGGCCACGCGCCTGCTCGGTTGCGTCGCCGAAGACGACACCGTGGCGCGCATGGGCGGCGACGAGTTCACCTTGCTGCTGCAACCGCGCATCAGCCGCGAAATGGCGCTGAACCGCGCGATCCACGTGGCCGAGCAGATCCTCGCCAGCCTGGTGAAGCCGTTTGTGCTGGAAGGTCGCGAGTTCTTTGTCACGGCCAGTATCGGCATCGCCCTCAGCCCGCAGGACGGCAATGAGCTGAGCCAGCTGATGAAAAACGCCGACACCGCGATGTACCACGCCAAGGAACGCGGCAAGAACAACTTCCAGTTCTACCAGGCCGACATGAACGCCAGCGCCCTGGAACGCCTGGAGCTGGAAAGCGACCTGCGCCACGCCCTGGACCAGAACGAATTCGTGCTCTATTACCAGCCGCAGTTCAGCGGCGATGGCAAACGTTTGACCGGCGCCGAAGCCTTGCTGCGCTGGCGTCACCCGCGTCGCGGGCTGGTGCCGCCAGGGGACTTTATCCCGGTGCTGGAAGAATTGGGCCTGGTGGTGGACGTCGGCGACTGGGTTATCAGCGAAGCCTGCCGCCAGCTCAAGACCTGGCACCAGAACAAGGTGCGCGTGCCGAAAGTCTCGGTGAACATCTCGGCGCGGCAGTTCTCCGACGGCCAACTGGGCGAGCGCATCGCCAGCATCCTGGAAGACACCGGCCTGCCGCCGGCGTGCCTGGAGCTGGAGCTGACCGAAAGTATCCTGATGCGCGAAGTCAACGAAGCCATGCACATCCTCGACAGCCTGAAAAACCTGGGCTTGAGCATTGCCGTGGATGACTTCGGCACCGGCTATTCGTCGCTCAACTACCTCAAGCAATTCCCCATCGACGTGTTGAAGATCGACCGCACCTTTGTCGATGGCCTGCCATCCGGCGAACAGGACGCACAGATTGCCCGCGCTATTATCGCCATGGCCCACAGCCTGAACCTGGCGGTGATCGCCGAAGGCGTGGAGACCCATGAGCAGTTGGACTTCCTGCGTGAGCATGGTTGCGATGAGGTGCAGGGGTATCTGTTCGGGCGGCCGATGCCGGCGAGTCGGTTTGAGGCGCAGTTCAGTAATGATGCGCTGTTCATGTTTGATTGAAGTGGTGTGGTGAGGCTGCTGGCCTCATCGCGGGCAAGCCCGCTCCCACATTTTTGATCTGTGAATGCCTTCAAGTGTGGGAGCTGGCTTGTCGGATCGCCGCACCGCTGCGATGAGGCCCTCACAGCCACCACTTATCCCCAGATGAGCCCCACTTGTCCGCGACATGATGTCCTTTCATATGCCATCTAAAACCCATTGGGTTAGAATGCCCTCCTTTTCTGCCCCCGATCCTTGAGGACCGCCATGTTCAGCCGTGATTTGACTATTGCCAAGTACGACGCCGATCTCTTTGCCGCCATGGAGCAAGAAGCCGTGCGCCAGGAAGAGCACATTGAGCTGATCGCTTCGGAAAACTACACCAGCCCTGCGGTCATGGAGGCTCAGGGTTCGGTTCTGACCAACAAGTACGCCGAAGGCTACCCAGGCAAGCGCTACTACGGCGGTTGCGAGTACGTCGACGTGGTTGAGCAGTTGGCCATCGACCGTGCCAAGGAACTGTTCGGCGCCGATTACGCCAACGTCCAGCCACACGCCGGCTCCCAAGCCAACAGCGCCGTGTACCTGGCCCTGCTGCAAGGCGGCGACACCATCCTGGGCATGAGCCTGGCCCACGGCGGTCACCTGACCCACGGCGCCAGCGTTTCCTCCTCCGGCAAGCTGTACAACGCCGTTCAATACGGTATCGATGCCAACGGCCTGATCGACTACGACGAAGTCGAGCGCCTGGCGGTCGAGCACAAGCCAAAAATGATCGTGGCCGGTTTCTCTGCCTACTCGCAGATCCTGGATTTCCCACGCTTCCGCGCTATCGCCGACAAGGTTGGCGCCTACCTGTTCGTCGACATGGCCCACGTGGCCGGTCTGGTCGCCGCTGGCGTCTACCCGAACCCGGTGCCTTACGCTGACGTGGTGACCACCACCACCCACAAGACCCTGCGCGGTCCACGTGGCGGCCTGATCCTGGCTCGCGCCAACGCCGACATCGAGAAGAAGCTGAACTCAGCCGTATTCCCGGGCGCCCAGGGTGGCCCGCTGGAGCACGTGATCGCCGCCAAGGCGATCTGCTTCAAGGAAGCACTGCAGCCTGAGTTCAAGACCTACCAGCAACAAGTGGTGAAGAACGCCCAGACCATGGCCAGCGTGTTCATCGAGCGCGGTTTTGACGTGGTGTCCGGCGGTACTGAAAACCACCTGTTCCTGCTGTCGCTGATCAAGCAGGACATTTCCGGTAAAGATGCTGACGCTGCCCTGGGCAAAGCCTTCATCACCGTGAACAAAAACTCCGTGCCGAACGACCCACGTTCGCCGTTCGTCACCTCCGGCCTGCGCTTCGGCACCCCGGCTGTGACCACTCGTGGCTTCAAGGAAGCAGAGTGCAAGGAACTGGCTGGCTGGATCTGCGACATCCTGGCTGACCTGAACAACGAAGCCGTGATCGACGCGGTCCGTGAGAAGGTCAAGGCCATCTGCAAGAAGCTGCCGGTGTACGGCGCTTGATTGCAGTTGCTTGAATGAAAAGCCCGGCTCTTGAGCCGGGCTTTTTTGTGCCCGGTCTCAAATTGAAACACGGTCCCCTGTGGGAGCTGGCTTGCCTGCGATAGCTGACTTTCAGTTAGCCCATCAGTGCCTGATGCACCGCTATCGCAGGCAAGCCAGCTCCCACAGTGGATCGGATTTCAAGTCAGGATTGGTAGACGCGAGCAAAGCCGTCGCGGATTTTGTCTTCCGGCAATTCATCAGCAATAAACACAATCACACTCTCCCGCGCTTCGCCCTCGGCCCATTCGGTATCCCAATCGAACCCGTACAGCTTGAGCACCCCCTGGAACACCATCCGGCGGTCTTCCCCAGCAATGTTCAGCACGCCCTTGTAGCGCAGCAGTTGCTTGCCGTGATCTTCCAGCAGCTCGTTCATGAACTCGCTGAGGCGGTCGATATCCAGCGGCTGGTCGGTGCGTAGCACCAGGCTGGAGATGCGGTCGATGGACGGCGCCTTGCTGACCGGTCTCAGGCTCATGCCGGCATTGAGGTTGAAGCCACGTACGTCGAGCAATTCGGCCAGGTCGATGTTGCCATGGTCTACCACACGAATCGGCGCGCGACGGTTGATGCGTGTCAGGCGCTCGCTGAGGGCGTCAAAGGTGGCGTCATCCACCAGGTCGCGCTTGCTCACCAGCAGGCGGTCGGCAAAGCCGATCTGCGCCTGGGCGATGGTCTGGGTCAGGTGATGCTCGGCGTGGGCCGCGTCCACCAGGGTGATAATGCCGTCGAGAATGTAGCGCTCACGCAGTTCCTCGTCGATAAAAAAGGTCTGCGCGACTGGTGCCGGGTCGGCCAGGCCGGTGGTCTCGATCACTAGGCGGTCGAAGGCGATCTCGCCGCTGTCCAGGCGTTCGAGCAGCAGGTACAGGGCTTTGGTCAGGTCGGTGTGGATGGTGCAGCACACGCAGCCGTTGGACAGGGTCATGACTTGCACCGGTTCATCGCCCAACAGCTGGGTGTCGATACCGGCGTCACTGAATTCGTTTTCGATCACGGCGATTTTCAGGCCGTGCTCGGCTTTGAGCAGGTGGCGCAGCAAGGTGGTCTTGCCGGCGCCGAGGAAGCCGCTGAGGATGGTGACGGGGATGGGAGAGGACAAAGAGATTCTCCTTTTTGGTGAAAGAATAATGAAGGCACACAAAGCAAATGTGGGAGCTGGCTTGCCTGCGATGCAGACAACTCGGTTTTCAGTCAGACCGAGGTGATGCTATCGCAGGCAAGCCAGCTCCCACATAAAGCCGTGCTCCCACAGGGATATTGCGTTAACTCAACAGCACTTGGGCCCACCCTTGCCGCCGTAACGGGCTTCCTGACGCTCCCGGAAGAACGTCTTGTAGTCCATCATCGGCTTGTCCGGGTGCTTGGTTTGCATATGCTCGACGTACGTGTCGTAGTCGGGCATGCCGACCATCAGGCGCGCGGCCTGACCGAGGTATTTACCGAGGCGACTGATGTCATTGAACATGGCTGCAATCCTCTATCACGCGTCCGGCTGGGCCTGGAACGGGGCTTCTTTATCCGTACGCTCTTTGTTGCCCCAGGCAGCGACGCCGACCTTGAGCGCATAGAACAGGATGCTGAATACCACGAACAGGAACAGCGCCGTCAGCGTTGCGTTGGTGTAGGCGTTCCAGATCACGTGCTGCATCTGGTCGATGCTCTTCGCCGGCGCGAGGATCTGGCCGTTGGCCAACGCATCGCTGTACTTCTTCGCCAGCGACAGGAAGCCAATCGCCGGGTTGGCGTCGAACAGCTTGATGAAGCCTGCGGTGGTGGTGCAGATCAGCAGCCAGACGGCTGGCAGCATGGTCACCCAGATGTAGCGTTGGCGTTTCATTTTGATCAGTACAACCGTCGCCAGCATCAGCGCGATGCCTGCGAGCATCTGGTTGGAGATACCGAACAGCGGCCACAAGGTGTTGATGCCGCCCAGTGGGTCGATCACGCCTTGATACAGCAGGTAACCCCACATCGCCACGCAACCTGCGGTCGCGATCAGGTTGGCGGTCCACGACTCAGTGCGTTTCAGCGCCGGCACGAAGGAACCCAGCAGGTCTTGCAGCATGAAGCGACCGGCACGGGTACCGGCGTCAACCGCAGTCAGGATGAACAGCGCTTCGAACAGGATCGCGAAGTGGTACCAGAACGCCATGGTGTTTTCACCTGGCAACACACTGTGCAGGATCTGCGCGATACCCACCGCCAACGTCGGCGCACCGCCGGCACGGGCCAGGATGGTGGTTTCACCGATGTCGTGGGCCACGGCCGACAGCGCCTCAGGCGTAATTGCAAAACCCCAACTGCTGACGGTTTGCGCCACGGTCACCACGTCAGAACCGACCACCGCAGCCGGGCTGTTCATGGCGAAGTACACACCTGGCTCGATCACCGAAGCGGCAACCATCGCCATGATGGCCACGAACGATTCCATCAACATGCCGCCGTAACCGATGTAGCGCGCGTGGCTTTCGTTGGCCAGCAACTTGGGCGTGGTGCCCGAGGAGATCAGTGCATGGAAACCCGAGACCGCGCCACAGGCGATGGTGATGAACAGGAACGGGAACAGGCCGCCCTTCCACACCGGGCCAGTGCCGTCGATGAACTGGGTCAGCGCCGGCATTTTCAGGTCTGGCATGGTGACCAGGATGCCGATGGCCAGGGCGATGATGGTGCCGATTTTCAGGAAGGTAGACAGATAGTCACGCGGCGCCAGGATCAGCCACACCGGCAATACCGCCGCGACGAAACCGTAGCCGATCAGCATCCAGGTGATTTGAATGCCGGTGAAGGTGAAGGCCTTGGCCCACACCGGGTCAGCCGCAATCTGCCCGCCCAGCCAGATCGAACCCAGCAGCAACAGCACGCCGATGATCGAAATCTCGCCAATGCGGCCCGGGCGGATGTAGCGCATGTAGATGCCCATGAACATCGCGATCGGGATGGTCGCCATCACCGTGAAGATGCCCCACGGGCTCTCGGCCAAGGCCTTGACCACGATCAGCGCCAGCACCGCGAGGATGATGATCATGATCAGGAAGCAGCCGAACAGTGCGATGGTCCCCGGAATGCGGCCCATCTCTTCGCGCACCATATCCCCCAGGGAACGGCCGTTACGACGGGTGGACAGGAACAGGACCATGAAGTCCTGCACCGCACCGGCCAGGACCACGCCGGCAATCAGCCAGAGCGTGCCGGGCAGGTAGCCCATTTGCGCCGCCAGCACCGGGCCGACCAGGGGGCCTGCACCGGCAATCGCCGCAAAGTGGTGACCGAAAAGGATGTGTTTGTTGGTCGGCACATAGTCCAGACCGTCGTTGTTGATCACTGCGGGGGTAGCCCGCCGTGGATCGAGTTGCATCACGTTATTCGCGATGAACAGGCTGTAGTAGCGGTATGCGACCAGGTAGATGGCCACAGCAGCGACCACAATCCACAAGGCGTTGATCGCCTCGCCGCGGCGCAAGGCCACTACGCCAAGGGCGCACGCTCCTACGATTGCCAGCACCAGCCAGGGTAGGTGGCGTAGCAGGCTATTATTATTTTTCATTTTTATATTCCAGCCAGGGTGGACAGAAAGGACAGCCGTTCCGAGTTTAGCGCTGTTGGCTTTAAAGACCACCCCCCTACGTTGGTCTAGAGCCTTCTGTGGGCAAAAAAAGCAGAAATATCGAGCCAATGATGGCGCAGGGCTACAATCCCCCTATCTCCAGAGGGTTTCACCATGACCGAGCAAGCGTCTGATCGCCGTCGTTTCCGGCGGATTGCTTTTGATGCCAAGACCGAACTTCGGCAAAACGGCCGGGAATGGCCAGTGCAATTGGTGGATTTGTCGTTAAAGGGTTTGTTGGTGCAACGGCCCGAAGACTGGAAGGGCAACAAGGCACTACCGTTCGATGTCGATATACGCCTGGACCCCACGACCCCTATCAAGATGCAAGTGCGGCTGAGCCATGAGGACAATGGGCAATTGGGGTTTGTGTGCCAGCACATTGACCTGGACTCGATCAGTCACTTGAGAAAGTTGATCGAGTTGAACCTGGGCGATGAGGAAGAACTGCACCGGGAGTTGGCGGCGCTGCTGGAGACATAACAAACAACACAAATCAACTGTGGGAGCGGGCTTGCTCGCGAAGGCGGTGTGTCAGATACACATTCATTGACTGACCCACCGCATTCGCGAGCAAGCCCGCTCCCACATTGGTTTTGCAGTGTTGCTGATTATTCGAACAACGCATCCAACGCCTGTTCCAGCCGTGTCACGCCAATAATCTGGATCCCCGGCGGCGACTCCTTCGGCGCGTTGCCCTTGGGCACGATCGCCCGCTTGAAGCCATGCTTGGCTGCCTCTTTCAACCGCTCCTGGCCACTCGGCACCGGGCGTACCTCGCCCGACAGGCCAACCTCACCAAACACCAGCAGGTCATGCGGCAACGGCCGGTTACGCAAGCTGGACATCACCGCCGCCATCAATGCCAGGTCGGACGCGGTCTCCAGCACCTTGACCCCGCCCACCACGTTGAGGAACACGTCCTGATCATGGGTCGGAATGCCACCATGGCGATGCAACACCGCCAGCAACATCGCCAGGCGGTTCTGGTCCAGGCCCAGGGTCACGCGGCGCGGGTTGGCCAGGTGGCTGTCATCCACCAGCGCTTGCACTTCCACCAGCATTGGCCGGGTGCCTTCCCACGTTGCCATCACCACGCTGCCGGGGACTTCTTCCTGGGCGCGCGTGAGGAAAATCGCCGATGGGTTGGAGACTTCTTTCAGCCCCCGGTCCGTCATGGCGAACACCCCCAGTTCGTTGACCGCCCCAAAGCGGTTCTTCACCGCCCGCAGCAAACGCAGGCGGCCGTCGGACTCGCCCTCGAAATACAACACGGTATCCACCATGTGCTCCAGCACCCGAGGCCCGGCCAGCGCACCCTCTTTGGTCACATGCCCGACCAGGAAGATCGCCGTGCCACTTTGCTTGGCATAGCGCACCAGCAGCGCCGCACTCTCACGCACCTGGGACACGCCACCCGGCGCCGATTGCAGCTGTTCGGTGAAAATGGTCTGGATCGAGTCGATCACCATGACCTTGGGCTTTTCGATCCGTGCCGTGGCGATGATGCTTTCGATGCAGGTTTCGGTCATCACCCGCAGTTGGTCCTGGGGCAAGCCCAGGCGACGGGCGCGCATGGCCACTTGTTGCTGGGATTCTTCGCCGGTGACGTACAACGCCGGCATGCGGCTGGCAATGCTGCACAGGGTTTGCAGGAGGATGGTCGATTTGCCGATGCCGGGGTCGCCACCGATCAGCACCACCGAGCCGTCCACCAGGCCACCGCCGAGGACGCGGTCCAGCTCACCGGAGGCGGTGGAAAAACGCGGGATCTCTTCGACGCTGACTTCGGCCAGCGTCTTGATCTGCGCCTGCTGCCCGGTCCAACCCGCACGCCCGGTAGGCGCTGCGGCGCCACCGCTTTCGATCATGGTTTCAGTGAGGGTGTTCCACGCACCGCACTCGCCGCACTGGCCGGCCCACTTGGGAAAGGTCGCGCCGCACTCTGTGCAGCCGTACATGCGCTTGGCCTTTGCCATTTGAGAACCTCCAACCGAAAAACCGCGATGATAGCTCAGCGCGACGCCGGGGTCCGGATTTCACCGCTGGCCAATCTTGAAGCGCTGTTGCCGACGGGGTCTTCTGCGTTGAGATCAGCGCCCTTGGCTTTCAGCTCGTCCAACAGCTCAAGGCGCTTGAACAACCCGGCGTACATGGCCGCCGTCTGCCCGGCGCCATTGCGCTGGTCGGGGTTGCAGTCGGTGCTCAGCAGGCGCTGGGCGATTTTCAGCTCGCCCTTGAAGATCGCGCCCATCAGCGCAGTGTTACCACGCTTGTCCTGCACACAGGCGTCGGCGCCGGCAGCGAGCAGGCGCTCCACGAATGGGCCCTGGCCGTGATACGCCGCCAGGATCAGCGCGGTATAGCCCTTGTCGTCCCTGGTATTGAGGCTGTAGCCAGAGTCGATGAAGGTGTTGAGCATGTCGAGATCGCCACGGCGGGCCGCGTCGAAATAGTAGTCCTGCAACTGCGCCTTGAGCGCCGCCGGTTCGGGAGGCCCGGCATGGGCGACAAAGGCCAGCGTGGCCAACAGCAGTCCTATGGAAATACGCATGGGTGCTCTCCTGCCAAAGGCCAGCGCCCGATCAAGGGCGCCAGCCGTGACCGACGGATCAGTCCGTCAGTTTGTCTGCCAGCGCCTTCACGCGCGCCAGGTCACCTTTGGCGACCTTGGCCACGCCGGTGCCGTACTCAGGGTCTGCCTTGTAGAGGAACGACAGGATGATGTGCTTGCTCTCGTCATCGGTGGTGGCCAGGGAGCCGCCGAAGTTTTCGATCAAGTCCTGACGCTCTTTCTTATTGAAGGAACGGTACAGATCGCCCGCCTGCTTGAAGTTCTGCTCACGCTGGATCTTCGCTTGCTGGCTGCTGCCCGCCAGTGGCGACTGGCTATAGCGCGCGGCTTGCGGTTCTTCCCGTGGCAGCAGGCGGCTTGGCTGGTAGTTCACACCGCTGGTGGTCTTGCCGAAGTTCATCGCGCCATCCTGGTTGCCGTTGTTGACCGTCACCCGAGGTGCGTTGATCGGCAGTTGCAGGGCATTGGCGCCCAAGCGGTACATCTGGGTGTCGGCGTAGGAAAACACCCGGCCTTGCAGCAGGCGGTCTTCCGACGGTTCGATGCCCGGCACCAGGTTGGCCGGGGCCATGGCAACCTGTTCGGTTTCCTGGAACACATTCGCCGGGTTGCGGTTCAGCACCATCTGCCCGACTTTGCGCTCGGCAACATCAGGCCAGATCTTGGTGGCGTCCAGCGGGTCAAAGTCAAACTTGGCCAAGTCCTCAGGCTTGAGCACTTGCACGTACAAGTCCCACTTGGGGAAGTCGCCTTTGTTGATATGGGTGACCAAGTCGTTGGTCATGTGGCTGTAATCGCGCCCCTGCACTTCGGTAACTTGCTTGGGATCAAGGTTCTTGATGCCTTGCAGGCTCTTCCAGTGGAACTTGACGTAGTGCACTTCGCCCTTGGCATTGATCAACTTGTAGGCATGTACGCCATTGCCGTCCATTTCACGATAGCTGGCCGGGGTACCGGAGTCGGAGTACAACTCGGTCAATGTACGGGTGGCCTCGGGTACATGGGAGAAGAAGTCGAAACGGCGCGAATCGTCGTCCAGGTTAGTGCGCGGGTCCGGCTTGAAGGCATGGACCATGTCCGGGAACTTGATGGCGTCACGGATAAAGAACGTCGGAAAGTTATTGCCAACCAGGTCCCAGTTGCCTTCGGCGGTGTAGAACTTGGTGGCGAAACCGCGTGGGTCGCGCAGGGTTTCCGGGGAATGGTTGCCGTGGACCACGGCCGAGAAGCGCACGAATACCGGGGTCGCCTCGCCTGCGGCGAAGACCTTGGCCTTGGTCAGGTCGCTGAGATTGTCGGTAACGGTGAACGTACCGTGGGCCCCCGTGCCGCGGGCATGCACCACACGCTCGGGGATGCGTTCGCGGTCGAAGCGTTGCAACTTTTGAATAAGCTGCACGTCCTGGAGCAGTACCGGGCCGTTGGCGCCGGCGGTTTGCGAGTTCTGGTTGTCGCCCACGGCAGCGCCGTTATCGCGGGTCAGGTTGGCAGCCTGCACCGACAGGGACAGCAGGCTGGCGGTCACCAGTACCAGCACGGATCGCGCTGAAACAGGCCCGCGGTTCATTGGGTTCTTCATCGAGGTTTCCTCTGGTTTTTTTAGTGCACATTCAGTTGTGCTTGCCAGAGGCTAGTGACCCGAGCGCCAGAAGATAAATAGAAAAACACCACCGGGCCGATTGAGAAAAAAATGTGGTAAGCCGTTGAAATGACGAGTAATTCGCGCGCAATTGATGGCACTTTGCAAACTATTTGCGATTTAATGTGTCGATAAAACCTAACAGTGTTAACAGTTGTGTCGCGCAAGCCCTCTACGACTGACTTACACTGACCTCCACCCTTCTCATCTGTAACAAGGAATAACCTATGGGCGTGATCAGTGAGTTCAAGGCCTTCGCGGTCAAAGGTAATGTGGTCGATATGGCCGTCGGTATCATCATCGGCGCAGCCTTCGGCAAAATTGTTTCCTCGTTTGTAGGCGACGTGGTGATGCCACCCATCGGTCTGTTGATCGGCGGCGTGGACTTTGGTGATTTGGCGATAACGCTCAAGGCCGCACAAGGCGACGTGCCTGCGGTGGTGCTGGCGTACGGCAAGTTCATCCAAAGCGTGATCGACTTTGTGATCGTCGCGTTTGCGATCTTCATGGGCGTGAAGGCGATCAACCGCCTGAAGCGTGAAGAGGCCGTGGCGCCAAGCCTGCCGCCGACGCCGACCAAGGAAGAAGTGTTGCTGGGTGAGATCCGCGATCTGCTCAAGGCACAGAACGACAAACCGCTCTGACAGGAGCGGGTTTGAAAAAGGCGCCTGCATGAGGTGCCTTTTTTATTACCAGTAGTTTTCCACCGCCACCTGGCCCGGGCGTCGGCTCAGGCTCAGTTGCATGTCGCGCTGCTTGAGCAACTGGCGGGTGTCATCGACCATCTGCGGGTTGCCGCAAATCAGCACCCGGGAATGTTCCGGGGCTAGCTCAACGCCTGCGGCGCGCTCCAGTTCGCCATTTTCGATCAGCGTGGTGATGCGCCCGTTCAAGGCGCCCGGGTGCTGCTCGCGAGTGACGATGGGGATGTAGGTGAGTTTGTGCGCGTACTCGGCCAGGTATTCGCGCTCGCCCAATGTATTGATCAGTGACTGGTACGCCAGCTCCTTGGCCTCCCGGGCGCTGTACACCAGGATGATGCGCTCAAACTTCTCCCAGACTTCGAAGTCCTGCAGGATCGACAGGAACGGCGCCACCCCGGTGCCCGTGCCCAACAGCCACAAGTCACGCCCGTCGACAAAACGGTTCAGGGTCAGGAAGCCCGTGGCCTGGCGTTCCACCATCAACGTATCGCCTACCTGCAAGCGGCTCAGCTCGCTGGTGAACTCACCACCGGGGACGACGATGGAAAAGAAGTCCAGATGCTCGTCAAATGGCGACGACACGATGGAATAAGCACGCCATACGGTGCTGCCATCCGCCTTGGTCACGCCCAGGCGTACGAACTGGCCGGCGGTGAACCGAAAGCCTGGATCACGGGTGGTGCGCAAGGTGAAGAGGCTTGGGGTCAGCGATTGCACGTCGAGCAAGGTCTGCCGGGTAAATTTCTCAGCACTGGCCGTCATGGGGAACTCCGTTTTACACAGGCGCCTAGTGTCGCTCAAAGCCGTGTGCGCAAACACCGTTGATTTGTACTGGCATTGCCGCGGGCCAGAGCGTTTGCATTGCGCACGCGGGAAAGTGCGTCAAATGTTCAAGCCCATCGGGCTAAAACCGACGGCATTAGTTCCGACTAACTATTTGGCTATTAACACGCGCGCGATTTACCACTAGATGAAAAGCCCCCTGTAACCGCCATCACCCTGACACTACCTACAACCCCTTAAATTTAATAAAAAATCATCGACCGGTAGATTATCGTGTCAAAAAGCTGCTCCGCGCACACAAACAAGCCCTGTACGACCCGGCAGAAATTCAATTTTTTTTCTCATAACCGTGTAAGGCATGTCCTACACTAATTTTCGTGCAGCTCTGGGATGAGGACGTACCCAAGCCACGCAGAAACCCATGGAGATTTACCAATGGTGAACTGGCGTAATACTCGGCTCCCCAAACTGGAAGATAAAAGCGAGATCGAAGCAATTTTTGACATGGTCACCCACCATATCCTTGAACTCGGCTTCCAATACTGTTCCTTCACAATGAGTTCTCAACTACCCAACAACCAAACCAAGCCGATCCAAATCAACAACTATCCAAATGGATGGAGCAATCTCTATCAACAAGCTCACTTCTTTGATGTAGACCCTGTAGTTGCCCACTGCAAACGCTGCGTACTGCCTATCGTATGGGAAGAGAAGGCGTTCAGTGCCGCACCTGGGTTGTGGTCACTGGCCCAATCGTTTGGAGTGCATCAGGCATGGACACAACCTGTCCACGACTTCCAGGGTGTCTATAGCATGCTGACGCTGGGGCGCAGTACCGGTGAAGTCAGCCCGCAAGAGCTGTATGAAAAGGCCGGCAACGTCTTGTGGTTGTGCCATGCCATGCACGCTGCCGTTGCACAGCAGTACGCGGACAAGTCCAGTATCAACTCCCCTTGCACGCTGACGGCGCGAGAAACAGAAATTCTCAAGTGGTCAGGCATGGGCAAGACCGCGGAAGAAATCGCGAGCATTATCTCGATCTCACCGCGCACGGTAGGCTTTCACATCAGCAGCGCACTCAAAAAGCTCGGTGTCACCAACAAGATCGCTGCCGTTCTCTGCGCGTCCAGAGCAGGGCTTTTCTAGACAGTGCAGAAACACCCCATGTAATCCGATCGGAAAAAACGTAACATTTACGGCCAATTCTGAGTGATGAAGCAGCCTCCGGGTCTCGCCTCGCCGTTCACTCAGACGGTTTGGCCGGCAACTGCCGAACACCCATCGATGACCCAGAGCCTCCCCGCCATGCCCCTGCTCGAAAGCCCCTTCGCCCAGCTCGATCTGATTCGCCAGCCAGAACAACACAACGATCCGCTGCAAGCCTTCGATGCCGCCGACGAGTACCTGCTCAGCCATTTGGCGCAACAGCAGCCGAGCGCCGCCACCCGCGTGCTGGTGCTCAACGACAGCTTTGGTGCCCTGGCTGCCAGCCTGGAAGGCCGGGTGCAGGTGACCTCCAGCGGCGACTCGTTCCTCGCGGCCCAGGGGCTTGAGAAGAACCTGGCGCGCAACGGCAAGGCCTTCGATACGGTGCAGTTCATACCTGCCAGCCAGGTGCCGAGCGGGCCCTTTGACCGGGTCCTGATCCGTGTCCCCAAGACCCTGGCGCTGCTGGAAGAGCAACTGATTCGCCTGCAAGGCCAACTCGCACCCGGCGCCGAAGTCATCGCCGGGGCGATGATCAAGCACTTGCCCCGGGCCGCCGGGGAGTTACTGGAGCGTTATATCGGGCCGATGCACGCCTCGCTCGCCGTAAAAAAAGCGCGGCTGTTGATCGCCACCGTTGAGGATCGCCCCCTGGCGGTCTCGCCCTACCCGACCCGCTACATGCTGGACACGCCCGCCATCGAACTGCTCAACCATGCCAACGTGTTTTGCCGCGAAGGCCTGGATATCGGCACGCGGGCCTTCCTGCCGCACCTGCCGAAAAACCTTGGAAGTGCCCGCGTCGCGGACCTCGGCTGCGGCAACGGCGTGCTGGCGATTGCCAGCGCCCTGCAAAACCCCGACGCGCAGTACACCCTGGTGGACGAGTCCTATATGGCCGTGCAGTCGGCGCAGGAGAACTGGCAAGCCGCCCTCGGCCAACGTGAGGTGATCGTTCGCGCCGCCGATGGCCTGGCCGGCCAGGAGCCCGATTCCCTGGACGTGGTGCTGTGCAACCCGCCGTTCCACCAGCAGCAAGTGGTCGGCGACTTCCTCGCCTGGCGCATGTTCCAGCAGGCACGGGAAACACTGGTGGTGGGTGGCGCCCTTTATATAGTCGGCAACCGCCACTTGGGTTATCACACCAAGCTGGCACGGCTGTTTCGCGGCGTAGAGCAAGTCGCCACCACGCCAAAATTCGTGATCCTCAAGGCGCGCAAGTAAAAAAACCCTGCCGCTCTTGCGAAGGGCAGGGTTGAAAGGCCGGGCCATCAAGCCCGGTTTTGGGATGTCAGTGTGTGCTCAGGCCCGCCGCATTCATGAACATACGCATCAGGCTGGCCACGACAAACAGGGCCAGCACGCTGCCGGTCCAGATCATCGCCAACCACCCCAAGCGCCGCCACAGTGGCTGCTTCTCGGCCTGTTCAATCTCGTGCAACGAAGGTTTGCCGGACATGGAACGACCCTCCTAGTGATAACCGTCTTCGTGGGTGACCTTGCCGCGGAACACGTAATAGCTCCAGAAGGTGTAGCCCAGGATGAACGGGATGATAAACAGCGTGCCCACCAGCATGAAGCCCTGGCTTTGCGGCGGCGCGGCGGCATCCCAGATCGACACGGACGGCGGGATGATGTTCGGCCACAGGCTGATCCCCAGGCCGCTATAGCCGAGGAAGATCAGCACCAGCGTCAGTAGGAACGGCGTGTAGTGCGCATTGCGCGCCACGGCGCGGATCAAACCGTACAGGGTCACCAGCACCAGGATCGGCACCGGCAGGAACCAGAACAGGTTCGGCAAAGTAAACCAGCGCGCAGCGATTTCCGGGTGCGCCAGCGGCGTCCAGATACTGACAATGCCAATCACCGCCAACAGTGCGAAGGCCAACGGCCGCCCCAGGTTGTGCATCTTTTCCTGCAACGAGCCTTCGGTCTTCATGATCAGCCAGGTGCAGCCCAACAGCGCGTAGGCCACGATCAGCGCCACACCGCAGAACATCGTGAAGGGCGTCGCCCAGTCCAGCGAGCCGCCGGCGAACTGGCGGTCCACCACCGGGATGCCATCGATAAACGCCCCCAGCGCCACGCCCTGGAAGAACGTCGCCGCCAGCGAGCCGCCGATAAACGCCTTGTCCCACAGGTGACGCTTATCGTCCTTGGCCTTGAAGCGGAACTCGAAGGCCACGCCACGGAAGATCAGGCCGATCAGCATCAGAATCAGCGGCAGGTACAGCGCCGACAACACCACCGAATACGCCAGTGGGAACGCGCCGAACAACGCCGCGCCGCCGAGGACCAGCCAGGTTTCGTTGCCGTCCCACACCGGGGCGACGGTGTTCATCATCACGTCACGGTCGGTCTTGCCCGGGATAAACGGAAAGAGGATGCCGATACCCAGGTCGAAGCCGTCCATGACCACGTACATCATGATGCCGAAGATGATGATCACGGCCCAGATCAGCGGAAGATCAATACCCATCTCAATGCCCCTTGTGCTGGATGTGGGTGTGGTCGTCATCGCTGCCATCATCGGCGGCAGACAGAGGACGGGCTGGGGTGCGTTTCTGGCCAGGACCACCGTGGGTCGGCTCATCGCCTTCGTGGGTCTGCGGACCTTTGCGCACCAGACGCATCATGTAGCCCAGACCGGCGCCGAACAGCGCGAAGTACACCACCACGAACAACACCAGGGTGATCGTCATCTGCACCAGGCTATGCCCGGAGGACGCATCCGCCGTGCGCATCAGCCCGTAGACCACCCACGGCTGGCGACCGATTTCAGTGGTGAACCAACCGGCGAGAATCGCGATCAACCCCGACGGTCCCATCCACAGCGCCAGGTACAGGAACGGCTTGGACGTGTACATCTTGTCGCCCCGGCGTAACCAAAGGCTGAACAGACCGGTGAAGATCATCAGGAAGCCCAGGCCGACCATGACCCGGAACGACCAGAACACGATGGTCGAATTGGGGCGATCCTCAGGCGGGAACTCCTTGAGGGCCGGCACCTGTTTGTCCAGGGAGTGGGTCAGGATCAGGCTGCCCAGGTAGGGGATTTCGACGGCGTACTTGGTCTTTTCCGCCTTCATGTCCGGCCAGCCGAACAGGATCAGCGGGGTCGGCTCATTGCCTTTGTTTTCCCAGTGGCCTTCAATCGCGGCGATTTTCGCCGGTTGGTGCTTCAGGGTATTGAGGCCGTGGAAGTCACCGATCACCGCCTGGATAGGCGCAACGATCAGGGCCATCCACATCGCCATCGAGAGCATTTTGCGGATCGCCGGGTTGTCCTTGCCACGCAGCAAGTGCCAGGCGGCGGAGGAACCGACGAAAAACGCGGTGGCCACAAACGCTGCCGTAGCCATGTGCGCCAGGCGGTAAGGGAAGGATGGGTTGAAGATCACCGCCAGCCAATCGGTCGGAATGACTCGGCCGTCGATGATTTCGAAGCCCTGGGGCGTCTGCATCCAGCTGTTGGACGCAAGGATCCAGAAGGTGGAGATCAACGTCCCGACGGCCACCATCACCGTGGCGAAAAAGTGCAGCTTGCGCCCCACCTTGTTCCAGCCGAACAGCATCACCCCGAGGAAACCCGCCTCAAGGAAGAAGGCCGTGAGCACTTCGTATGTAAGAAGCGGCCCGGTGACGGCGCCGGCGAAGTCCGAGAAGCGGCTCCAGTTGGTGCCGAACTGGTAGGCCATCACCAACCCGGACACCACGCCCATGCCGAAGTTGACGGCAAAGATCTTCGACCAGAAATGGTAGAGGTCGCGGTAGGTGTCGTTGTGGGTCTTGAGCCACAGGCCTTCCAGCACCGCAAGGTAACTGGCCAGGCCGATGGTGATCGCCGGGAACAGGATGTGGAATGAGATGGTGAACGCGAATTGAATTCGGGCGAGATCTAGCGCCTCCAAACCGAACATAAGTCTTCCTCTGTCAGGTAATACCGGCTGCTGGCGGGAGCCTGCACCCACTGCCCCCACGGATATGGAGTCTGGCGAATTTCAATTCGTTCTTTTTTTAACCAACCACGTAGGGAATCAGGCCCTAAGGCCGCCAGAGCAATCCCTGGGGAGGTTTTGATCTGGATCAAGCATTGCTGAAAGAGTAGTCCCATTTTCAATGTAGGACGGCGTGGTCTTTTGCCGCGTGACAGACTGTCTCAGCTCAGTTTCAGCAACTATCTGTTACAACTTAATGCTAATCTCGGCCTCTCCTCCGGCCCTGACCTGAATTCCCGATGCCCAGTGAACCCGTGTTGCTGTTGCGCCACCACCGCCCTTTCATCGCGTTCTGGCTGGCGCGCATCTTCACCGCCAGCGGCTTCCAGATGCTCACCGTGGCCATTGGCTGGAACCTCTACCAATTGACCGGCAACGTGCTCGACCTGGGTTTGGTCGGCTTGGTGGAGTTCGTCCCGCGCGTACTATTCATGCTGCACACCGGGCATGTGGCCGACCGCTATGAACGGCGCAAGGTCGCGGCCATCTGCCAGACACTGCAGGCGTTGATTGCACTATCGCTGGCCATTGGCGGCCTGACCGGCAACGTCACCCGCGAGATGATCTTTATCCTCGCCTTCCTGCTCGGCGCCGCACGCTCCTTTGAAATGCCCACCACCCAGGCGTTGCTGCCGAGCATCGTGCCCAGCGCGTTGTTCCCGCGCGCGGTGGCGTCGTCGCAGTCGGCCCAGCAACTGGCAACCATCGTCGCCCCGGCCCTCGGCGGTTTGCTCTATGCGTTTGGCAGCGTGTGGGTGTACGGCCCCACCGTGGTGCTGTACCTGATTGCTTGCGGGCTGACCCTCAACCTGCCCGCCCGCCAGACGCCGCTCAACAAAGGCAAGGCCACCCTGGATTCGCTGCTGGCCGGCATCCGCTTTATCCGCAGCCGCCCGGACATCCTCGGCGCTATCTCCCTGGACCTGTTCGCCGTGCTGCTGGGGGGCGCCACCGCGTTGCTGCCGGTGTTCGCCAAGGACATTCTGCTGACCGGCGCCTGGGGCCTGGGCCTGTTGCGCTCGGCGCCGGCAGTGGGGGCGTTGTTGATGTCGTTGTGGTTGGCGCGGTTCTCGGTAGACCGCCACGTCGGCCGCGTGATGTTCACCGCCGTCGGCGTGTTTGGCGTGGCGACCATCGCGTTCGGCCTGTCGACCTCGTTCTGGTTTTCATTGGCGGTGCTGGTGGTGCTGGGCGCGGCCGACATGATCAGCATGGTGATCCGTGCATCGTTCGTGCAGTTGGAGACGCCGGATGAAATGCGCGGTCGGGTCAGCGCGGTCAACGGCCTGTTTATTGGCGCGTCCAACCAGTTGGGCGAGTTTGAATCGGGGATTACCGCCCACTGGTTTGGCACCGTGCCAGCGGTAGTCATGGGCGGGATCGGCACGCTGGTGGTGACCGGGACGTGGATCAAACTGTTCCCGACCCTGGCCAATCGCGACCGCATGCATGTGCCGGCGGAGCAGAAAAGCGCTTAAACACCGTTACATTGGTCCATTTCGCCGGCGCAATGTCGTACCTCAGAGGATGAAGAAGCTGATACAGGCGCCGGAACTCTTCTTACTACGCAGCCACACAAAAGGAGCTTATTACCGAGAAACACTTCTGGACGACATCTATGCACATCCACGCTACAACCTCGCCCACTCAGCGCATCTTTCCTGAGCCAGCGTTATCTCACCAAGAGAACGCTGATCCGCCCACTCGTGACAAACGGGCTATCAACTCAAATCCAAGTCAGGAAAACAGTGTCAGTGACAACCCTGAACCCGACAAAAATATCGAAGTTGGGCAGAAAATATCTGTACCCGCCAATGTGGGCCCCAACCCCAGCATCGACCCCGTCACGACGGAACTTAACGAGTCGTACAAAACCGTCTCACAAGAAGCCTCCCTCTTCCTCAAGAAAAAATTCGCCGAGATGGCCGCGAAGGCACAGTCACCTGCCGAAAAGGAAAAGTGGGATATAGACCCGGATAACACTTTTCTGGTTACGTTCGATTACAACA
Organism: Pseudomonas sp. Marseille-Q1929; assembly: GCF_017316265.1. Lineage (NCBI taxonomy): Bacteria > Pseudomonadati > Pseudomonadota > Gammaproteobacteria > Pseudomonadales > Pseudomonadaceae > Pseudomonas > Pseudomonas sp. Marseille-Q1929. Next base: position 119,013 of record NZ_JAFLWU010000013.1, on the reverse strand, counting down.
CCACGGGGGAGCCCCCTTATCCCGCAAAAGTCATCAAAAGAATCTCCCTGACCCAGGCGCTCATCACGAACGCACAAGATACCCCAGAAGGAAAAGGCTACTTGGTGCCCTACTACCCGGGCGGCCCAGAGGTAATCGTCAAGCCCGACATAAAAACCAAAAAGCCTGGCGTATTTGACTTCCCGAGCCGCTTTAACCCAAACAGTGAAAAATCTGACATCACGCACACCTATCAAGGGATTTACATTGAATCCGCTGAAGAAGCTGCGCCGGTGTACAACGGTGGAAATCAAAGTTCGATCACGCCAAAAGAGTTCAAGAGCCTGATTTGGAAGGCCGACTTTCAGACACCCTACACGACGTTCCTGGACACGTTCTGGAGCCGTCACAAAGAACAATATCCGACGATAGCCAAAGCATCTTTCGCCAAATCAGCCATGGCCCAGCACCAGGAGGGAAGCCTGACCGCCGAGGGTCGGGACCTGGCTAGACGGGCTGCAGGTTTACCAGACAACCAAGCGTCATGGCCGGATATCACGTATGAACAACTGCAAAAGAACCCACCCAAGGACCCTAACATTGAAGTTGGGTTGCTAAAACTTGGCAACTATCAGTCCACCGACCTTATGTACATCACCGATACCAAAGTCAAACTGGACGCCAACGGAAACAAGATCCCTCCCCTGACCCTGCTTTACATACCAGGGAACTCCTCACCCATTCACAGTTTCAGTAGCCAGGCTGAAATGAAAACATGGCTCGCCGGGCAAATGGCTGATCCGGTTAAACGTGAAGCCATGGCCGCGCACTTTCCCCTTAAGGACAAGCCCAACGGCTACGCGCAAGCGGGTATAGACGAGACCCTCGCCGGGCTGGGAACTTGGCCGCAAAAACGCGAAACACCTGGCGGGTTGTTTTCCTATGACCATCGGGCATTTACCGGGTACTGGGACCCGCAGGATTTCATCACGACCGAGCCCAGCAACCTGCCGTTCGATGAAGTCGCTAAGCGCCAAAAGGATCGCTCATACGCCGATGCCGCCACTGAAATAACCACTGATGCAGACGTCAATAAAAAAAATGTCCTGGCCTTCGTGGACAAAGCCATGAAAGCTGCGCTGTTCCTAGCCCCGCTGGCTTTAGTGATGCCTGAGGTCGAGGCGGCGCTGGGAGTGTTCTACCTGACGGTAGGGGCAATCTCAACGGGTATAGGGATCGACGATAAAATAAAAGATAAACCCAAAGGCAATGAACGAATCATCTTTGGCGTATTCAATGCCGCGTCGGTCGTAGCCCCTCGTATCTTTAAAGGGGGCAGTGCTGGCGAAGGTGTCGTCGATGAAGTCAAACCTCCACGGACAATACCCGAGGAGGAGGCCGTGCCGCCCAGCAGCGAAACAACCCCCTCTACGCCGGCGCCAGAAAATGAAATTGAACCGCACACCAATCCAAAACCTGGCATTGAGTCGAATGAAATCAAGGACTACGCCGTTGAGGACGGTGAACAACTGATCTCAGGCGTCACCCCAAACGCCAACGGTGTCTATTACGTCAAAGGCTCGCGCGGTGAAGACCGGTGGTTGATCAAAGTGAGCTTTGACGAAAACACCACCCGGGTATTTGAGATCAAGAGCAACTTTAAACTGGGCAGCGACACCGTCGAGATTATCGACCCATTCACCCGCAAACCCGTGATGACGGTTCGCAACGTCGGCGACGAGACATGGGAAGCGGTTCGCGTGCAGGGAGGGATAAAACTCCCTTGGCAAAAGAAAGACTCCGGGGCTCAAGAGTTTGATCCTGGCGCCTACGACTACCCGACCAAAGAAGAACCTCACTCATCGAAAACGACCGAAAAAATCGATAAACGCCTTAAGCAGGATGCCGACACGTATCACAAAAGCGCAAAGACAAAGGCCCGTCCAACACTTTCAGATCTGCCCAAAAACGCGTCGCAAAGCGACGTCATTGATACGGTGTATCAAAAGTCACCTGGCATGATTATCGGCGAGGATCATAGCCAGTCTGCTGCGCTGCGCTTCTCTATCGACAATGCCGAGCGCTTTAAGGCAAACAAAGTGAGCACGTATTATTCGGAAGGGTTCGAACATTCACTTCAACCCGACCTGGACAAATTTTTCGAAACGGGTGAGTTCTCACCCGCGCTGCGCCAGAACTTAAAGTTGATCGACCGTGCGCACCTCGGGCATGAGCCTTATACGAATAGAAATCTCCTTTTAACCATGCGAAAGAACGGTATTCGAGTCAAAGCGATTGACGTGCCCTCTGCTGAACCAAAAACCAGGCGACTGAAAAACATGAACTTCTACGCCAGCAAAGTGATCGAGCACGATCAGGCAATGAACCCGGGGGAGAAATGGGTGGCAAGAGTCGGTAGCGACCACGTATTCACCTACGACGGTGAACCTCCCGTTCGAGGCATCTCGGAGCTGACGGGCGCAACGGGAGTGTCCATCGACAATGCTCCTTCAAACACCCCAACCTCGATCACTCAATCGCGTGACAAGACCGCAATATATATTGACCTGGGAACTCATTGAGCGCAGAGCAACAGAAAGCGTCTGAAGCCCCCACCGTTTTTTGAGTGACCTGCCCTTGGGAACTCAAAAACGGTGGCGTACCCGGCAATGGATCAACGGATATTGAGTAAGGTCTTCAGGGTGTTCTGCGGGCCGTTGATCGACGAGTTGCTGTATTCAAACCAGCCTTGGGCTTCGACATTCAGGTCGAACACATAGATGTAGCCCATCAACGTGCCAGCGCCGTTGCACACCTCGCTGACGCTGCCAACCTGGCACACCGGCGTGCGCTGCCCGTTCAGCTCGGCACCATCGAAGCGGCCCACGGGGTTGTTGCCCAGGCCGACTTCCATCACCGAGACTTTGGTGGGCCCACGGTGGGTACACATCTGCGTGCCCTGCGCGCGTTCGGGAATGGTTTCAGTGCAGCGCGCCGACTCGACCTTGAACACCCGCACCTCGCTCAACGGCGGTGCAGTCGCGCCCCACGCCGGTGCTGCGCCGAGCCACAGGCCGAGACAAGGGATCAGAGCTAGACTCCACGCGTTGGCTTTTTTCATGCTGTCGATGACCCTGGTTTGAACGTCGGCGCAGTATGCCTCAAGGCCATGATCCTGAGCGATTGTTCACAAGGGCGAGGCCGAACACCACAGGGCCTCGGCTGCTGGTATGATGCGCCGCTTTTTCCGATCCTCTCTGAAACCACAGGCGCTTGGCGCAGTTTGTGCTTTGACTTAGAGGTCAACAAATCACGACGCAAAATAGCGTCACAGGGAGCCGGCATGCTGGAAAAGCTGTTTCAACTCAAAGCCCACAACACCAATGTGCGCACCGAGATTCTCGCGGGTATCACCACATTCCTGGCCATGGCCTACATCCTGTTCGTCAACCCGAGCATCCTCAGCCAGACCGGCATGGACAAGGGCGCGGTGTTTGTCGCGACCTGCCTGGCGGCGGCCATCGGTTCGACCGTGATGGGCCTGATCGCCAACTACCCGATCGCACTCGCGCCGGGCATGGGCCTCAACGCCTTCTTTACCTACACCGTGGTCCTGCACATGGGCCATACCTGGCAGGTGGCGCTGGGCGCGGTATTCATTTCGGCGGTGTTGTTCTTCCTGCTGTCGATCTTCCGCATCCGTGAGTGGATCATCAACGCCATCCCACTGCCCCTGCGCTCGGCGATTGCCGCGGGTATCGGCCTGTTCCTGGCGTTGATCGCCCTGCACAACGCCGACATCGTCGTCAGCAACCCGGCCACCATGGTTGGCCTCGGTGACCTGACCAAAGCGGCGCCGATCCTTGCCACCCTCGGTTTCGTGCTGATCGTCGCGCTGGAAGCCCTGGCCGTGCGCGGCGCGGTGCTGATCGGCATCCTCGCGGTGACCATTGCGTCGATCGCCTTGGGCGTAACCCCGTTCGGCGGCGTAGTGTCGATGCCACCGTCCCTGGGCCCGACCTTCCTGCAACTGGACATCAAGGGCGCGCTGGATATCGGCTTGGTCAGCGTGATCTTCGCCTTCCTGTTCGTGGACCTGTTCGACAACTCCGGCACCCTGATCGGCGTCGCCAAGCGCGCCGGCCTGATGGGCAAGGACGGCCACATGCCAAAAATGGGCCGTGCGCTGATCGCCGACAGCACCGCCGCCATGGCCGGTTCGCTGCTGGGTACGTCGACCACCACCAGCTATATTGAATCCGCAGCGGGCGTGAGCGCCGGCGGCCGCACCGGCTTGACCGCCATCGTCGTGGCGATCCTGTTCCTGCTGGCGTTGTTCTTCTCGCCATTGGCAGGCAGCGTCCCGGCCTTCGCCACCGCGCCAGCGCTGCTGTTCGTGGCCGTACTGATGACCCAGGGCCTGGCAGAAATCGACTGGGATGACATCACTGTTGCAGCGCCGGTGGTGATCACCGCCCTGGCGATGCCCTTCACTTACTCCATCGCCAACGGCATCGCCTTCGGTTTCATCGCCTGGACCGCCATCAAGCTGCTTTCGGGCCGCTACCGTGAGCTGAACCCGGCGCTGGTGATTCTGTCGATTCTGTTTGTGATCAAGCTGGGCTGGTTCAACGCATGACTTTTGACGCCGCAAGCTACACCGCTCAACTGCAAGACAAGGTCACGCGCTTGCGTGACCTGTTGGCCCCGTTCGATGCGCCTGAACCACAGGTATTCGACTCGCCGCTGCAGAACTTCCGCCTGCGGGCGGAGTTCCGCCTGTGGCGCGAAGGCGGTGATCGCCACTACGCGATGTTTTCCCAGGACGACAAGCGCACGCCGATCCTGATCGAAGAATTCCCCATCGCCAGCCTGCGCATCAACCAGTTGATGCCGCAACTCAAGGCCGCCTGGCAAGCCAGCGCCGCCCTGAGCCACAAGCTGTTCCAGGTGGAGTTCCTCACCACCCTGGCCGGCGACGCGATGATCACCCTGTGCTATCACCGCCCGCTGGACGAGCATTGGCACACCGCCGCGAACAAACTGGCGGCAGACTTGAACGTGAGCATCATCGGCCGCTCCAAGGGCAAACGCGATGTGATCGGCCAGGACTACGTGGTGGAGAAACTCGACGTCGGCGGTCGCACCTTCAGCTATCGCCAACCCGAAGGCGCGTTCACCCAGCCCAACGGCACCGTGAACCAGAAGATGCTCAACTGGGCCTATGAAGCGCTGGGCGATCGCCCGGATGACCTGCTGGAGCTGTACTGCGGCAACGGCAACTTCACCCTGCCCCTGGCCACCCGCGTGCGCAAAGTGCTGGCCACCGAGATCAGCAAGACCTCGGTCAATGCCGCCCTGAGCAACCTCGATGAAAATGCGGTGGAGAACGTCACCCTGGTGCGCCTCTCCGCCGAAGAACTCACCGAAGCCCTGAATGAAGTGCGCCCGTTCCGTCGCTTGCACGGCATCGACCTCAAGAGCTACGAATTCGGCAGCGTGTTCGTCGATCCGCCGCGTGCAGGCATGGACCCGGACACCTGCGAGCTGACCCGGCGTTTCGACAACATCCTGTACATCTCGTGCAACCCAGAGACATTGGCGGCGAACATCGCGCAACTGCATGACACGCACCGTATTACCCAGTGTGCGATGTTTGACCAGTTCCCGTGGACGCACCATATGGAATCAGGTGTCTTGCTGACTCGTCGCTGAATCTTATCCCCCTGTGGGTGCAGGCCTTTGTGGGAGCTGGCTTGCCTGCGATAGCGGTGTTTCAGGCACTGATGGGCTAACTGACAGCCCGCTATCGCAGGCAAGCCAGCTCCCACATAAGCCCACTCCCAACATAGATTTTCACGCATCAGTTGAATCGCCGGGTTTCGGAGTGTCCTTGCGCGGCCGCCCGCCCTTCTTGCCATTGGCACGGGCAGCGGCAGCCTTGGCGGCGCTGCGCTTGCGACCGTTGCGCGCAGCCACCAGGCTCACGGCCAGGTCCATCAGGGGCTGGCTCGTGGCAATCAGGCCGGTGATGGACACGTCCAGGTCCTGGGGTTCACAGCACAGTGCCTTGCCGCCGAAACCGACCTCCAATTGCTGGAAGTCCTCCAAGGAAAACCCCTCGAACTCGGGAAGGCCCGCCACGGGCAGCGAGACCCGGCTGCCGTCGCTGAAGCCGATGGAAATGCTCTTGTCCTCATAGCTCACCGAACTGGCGTTGGCGTACAAATGCCTGGTCTTGCGCCCGCGGGCTATCGCCTTATCGATATCGGCCTCGGTGAGCGGCACGTAGGGCCGGACTTTGGCTTTTACGACTTTTACAAATTTATCTTCACCCATACTGGGATCCTCACCAGATTCAAAATTGTCTGCTGCCCCACAGCATCGTGCCAAGCGCGTGCAATTACATGAACACCCGGCCGGATGACCAATCCCGGCACCACTTCATCCGCCCCCAAGTCCCAGGAATGGTTCTCCAGGCAAACCGTCTGAATTTTCTCCCACCAAATCCTTCGCGCCCGCGCCAGATAATGCCGCTGCATCAACGCCGCGCGAATGCCCAGCAGAACTGCACCGGGCGGCCGCCGCCGTTCAGGGTCCACATCCCATAACTCCACGTCGCCATCCAGAAAGCTGAAACGAAAGCGCGCATCCCAACCCGCGCCCCGCACATGAACATGCGGTGGGCAATGTTCATCCCTGAGCAATACTGAAATCACAAATCCCTTGTAAGTGCCTATTCGCATCGTAACCCATCCGTTAGGTTATTTTCCGCCCGGTAACAATTTCACCCCCTGCCACCCGACAACCGGCTCCAAAATCCTGAAGCTGTTTCACAGACTAGTAACCGGGAACCAAGCGTCGAATGCAGTGTTGTTACCGCGCATAACCGTGCGGTAATCGAACATATCTTCAGCCGTCGATTGACCAAATTAACCATTCAGTACATTTTACTTCCACAACTAACAATAACTGTGGAGACCCTCCCATGCCGCCTATCGTGCTGGTGCTCAACGGCCCCAACCTCAACCTGCTCGGCACCCGTGAGCCTGCAACCTACGGCCATGAAACCCTGGCCGACATCGCCGCGCTGTGCGGGCGCAGCGCCGAAAAGCTCGGGCTGAAAATCGAATTCCGCCAGACCAACCACGAAGGCGAACTGCTCGACTGGATCCACGGTGCCCGCACCCGTTGCGCCGGTATCGTGATCAACCCGGCCGCGTGGACCCACACCTCCGTCGCCATCCGCGACGCGCTGGTGGCCAGTGAAGTGCCGGTGATCGAAGTGCATTTATCCAACGTGCATGCCCGTGAAGCATTCCGTCATCACTCCTTTGTGTCGCCCATCGCCAAAGCCGTGCTGGCCGGGTTTGGCAGCCATGGCTACCACTTGGCCCTGGAACATTTCAGCCAGGTGTTGAACGCATGAAGCCGCGCATTCTCGCCGGCCTGATCGGCTCCGGCATCCAGGCTTCCCGCACCCCCGCCCTGCATGAACAGGAAGGTGACGCCCAAGGCTTGCGCTACCTGTATCGCCTGATCGATCTGGACCCGCTGCAGCTGAACGTCGACGCCCTGCCCGACCTGCTGGACGCCGCCGAGTTGATGCAGTTCACCGGCCTGAACATTACCTACCCGTGCAAGCAGGCGATCCTGCCGTTGCTCGATGACTTGTCCGACGAGGCTCGGGGAATTGGCGCGGTGAATACGGTGGTGTTCAAGGACGGCAAGCGCATTGGCCACAACACTGACTGCCTGGGATTCGCGGAGGGTTTTCGCCGTAACTTGAGTGATGTCGTGCGCCGGCGTGTCGTGCAAATGGGCGCTGGCGGCGCAGGTGCGGCGGTGGCCCACGCGCTACTGGCCGAAGGTGTCGAGCACTTGAGCATTTTCGACCTGGACAACAGCCGCACCCAGGACCTGGTGGACAACCTCAGCCAGCGTTTCGGCCCGGGCCGCGCCCAGGTCGGCGGCCACTTGGAAAATGCCATGGCCGAGGCCGATGGTGTGGTCAACACCACGCCGATGGGCATGGCGAAGCTGCCGGGCACACCGGTTCCAGCTGCCTTGCTGAGGGCAGAACTGTGGGTGGCCGAAATTGTGTATTTCCCGCTGGAAACAGCACTGCTGCGGGATGCCCGGGCCCTGGGTTGCCGTACGCTGGATGGCGGCAATATGGCGGTGTTTCAGGCGGTGAAGGCGTTTGAGCTGTTCAGTGGCGAAGCGCCGGACGCGCAGCGGATGTTGGCGCACTTTCAGGCCATGAATCACTAAGGATGCACAGCCAATCCAATCTGTGGGAGCTGGCTTGCCTGCTCCCACAGGGGTTGTGTTCCAACCTGAAGAGTCAGGCCTGCAAGTACCGCATCACCGACTCACAAATCATGTCCCGATGCCGCTGCTTGATGGCCTCATCCGACAGCTCTATCTGAAAAATCTCACTAAAGGTATGGCGGTTGGACACCCGGTAGAAGCTGAATGAGTTGATCAGCAGGTGCACATCCAACGGTTCCAGCCCCGCACGAAACACACCCATCTCAGCCCCACGCCGCAACGTCGCGCCAAGCGCTTCAAGGATGTTGCTGTTCATCGCCTTGATCGACTCCGAACGCTTCACATACTCGGCGTTGTGGATATTTTCGATGCTGACGATGCGCACAAAATCCACGTTCTGGTCGTGGTGATCAAAGGTGAATTCCACCAGCCGACGGATTGCTTCACGGGGCTCCAGGGCGGTGAGGTTCATCCGGGTTTCCGTGTTGCGGATGTCGCCGTAGAGCTTCTCCAGCACCTCGACGTACAGCTGCTCCTTGCTGCCGAAGTAGTAATAGATCATGCGTTTGGAGGTGTGGATGCGCTCGGCGATGGCGTCCACGCGCGCGCCGGACAGGCCTTGCTGGACAAACTCGACGATCGCTTCCTGCAGGATATTTTCGCGGGTCTTTTCCGGGTTGTTCTTACGACTCTTGCGCGGCGTTTCGGACGCAGCGGAGAGGTCGGGAGTCAGGGTCATGGTGCGCTCACGGCCGTTTTTATTGTGCAGGCGCCGATTATGGGCTGCGGCGCTCCCCGAAGGAAGCACCGCGCCATTGCTCACAACCGCGCTTGGCGCACCGCACCGCTGCGGGATTTGGCCATGGCCGCCAGGCGCACCGCCACATTGGCTGCGCCGTAGCCGGCATAACCATTTTTACGCTGGATGATCTCGAAGAAGAACCGCCCTTCGAACGGTTCGGTGTACACGTGAAACAGCTCGCCACCATTGGCGTCACGGTCGTACAGGACGTTGTAGTACGCCAGTTCGCTGAGGAACTCATCGTCAAAATCAAACCGCGCGGCGAGGTCATCGTAGTAGTTGAGCGGGATGTCCAGCAGCGGCACGCCCGCGTCTTTGGCCCGGCGTACCTCGGCGAAAATGTCCGCGCAGTCGAAGGCAATGTGGTGCACACCCGAACCGCGATAGCTCGATAGCGCGTGGGAAATCGCCGTGTTGCGGTTCTCGGAAATATTCAGCGGCAGACGGATCGAACTGCAACGGCTGCGCAGCGCGCGGCTTTTCACCAAACCGTACGGGTCGGGCAACACCACTTCGTCGTCGGCCTCGAAATCCAGCAGGCTCTTGTAAAACAGCACCCAACTGTCGAGGCTGTCGGCCGGCAGGGCCATGGCCATATGGTCGATGCGCAGTAAGCCACCACCGGCAGGCGGCGCGGCTTGCAGGTTGAAGTCGGTGTCGTACAGCGTGCCTTCGCTGGGGTCCACCAGGTAAATCAGGCTGCCATCCGGCGCACGCACGGCGGCCAGTTCCAGCTCATTGGGGCCGACCAAGCCGCGATAGGGCTGGCCCTTGTAGGCCACCGCCCGCTCCAGGGCCTTGGCGCTGTCCTTGACCCGCAGCGCCGTGGCGCACAACGACGGGCCGTGGGCCTCGAAAAAGTTGTGGGCGAAGGAGTAAGGCTCGCAATTGAGGATCAGGTTGATATCACCCTGGCGCAACAGGCTCACGCTCTTGGAGCGATGCTGGCCGGCCTTGACGAAGCCAAGGCGCTCCAGCCAATGGGTCAGCTTGGCGCCGAGGCTTTCGTCCACGGCAAACTCAAGGAACTCGATGCCGTCGTATTCGCTGGCGGCCGGGGTGTCGAACAGAATCTCCACCGGTTGCGCCGGGGCTTGCTGTTGCAGGCGCTCGCGGGTTTTCTCTTCCAGGTACAGCAAGGAGCGCAGGCCGTCCGCCGCATTCGCCCGGGTCGGCGCGGCGCGGAAACCGTCGTTGAAAATCTCCAGGGACAAGGGCCCGGTGTAGCCACTCTGGATGATCGGTGCAAGAAAGCCCGCCAAATCGAATTCGCCCTGCCCCGGGAAGCAGCGGAAATGCCGGCTCCACTCCAGCACGTCCATGGCCAGGATCGGCGCGTCGGCCATCTGCACAAAGAAAATCTTGTCACCGGGGATCTGCGCGATGCCACTCGGGTCGCCCTTGAGCGACAAGGTGTGGAAGCTGTCGAGCAGCACGCCGAGGGCGGGGTGATCGACCTGGCGCACCAGGTTCCACACCTGCTGCCAGGTGTTCACATGCTTGCCCCAGGCCAGCGCTTCATAGCCGATGCGCAAACCACGGCGGCCGGCATGTTCGGCCAACAGGCTGAGATCATCGAGTAAAATGCGCTCATCGCCGACACAATCGGCGGAGGCGTTGCTGCACACCAGTACCAGGTCGGTGCCCAGTTCCTGCATCAGGTCGAACTTGCGCTCGGCGCGCTCCAGGTTGCGTGCGAGGCGGTCGCGGCGGCAGCCTTCAAAGTCGCGAAACGGCTGGAACAACGTGATGGCAATCCCCAGGTCGGCACACATTTGCCTAACTTCGCGGGGGCTGCCGTCGTAATACAACAGGTCGTTCTCGAAGATCTCCACGCCATCAAATCCGGCGGCGGCAATGGCTTCGAGTTTTTCCGGCAGGGTGCCGCTCAAGGAAACGGTGGCAATGGAACGTTGCATGGGGCGACTCCCGGCAATTATTGTTTGCGCCAAATTATTCGCCCCCAGTCTACCCACAGCAATTAAAATGTACGAACCGGTTAGTTTTTGGTGCGATTATCGAACACTAAGCCGCTTTGGCGAATTGACGATTTTTTAGCCGCTGCGCACCATCGACTCCGCAACCTGACCCAGAACACACCATAAAAATTTCAAAAAACGGGTACGACCTCATGCCTCTGCAAAATTCCGCCCTGGCCGCGCGCCCCGGCACCCCGCACGCCGGCATCGGCGACAAGATCCGCGGCGCCATGGCCGTGGGCAAGACTCGCTGGGGCATGTTGGCCCTGGTGTTCTTCGCCACCACCCTCAACTACATCGACCGCGCCGCCCTGGGCGTGATGCAACCGATCCTGGCCAAGGAAATGAGCTGGACGGCGATGGACTACGCCAACATCAACTTTTGGTTCCAGGTCGGCTACGCCATCGGCTTTGTGCTGCAAGGCCGCTTGATCGACCGCGTCGGCGTCAAACGCGTGTTCTTCTGCGCCGTGCTGTTGTGGAGCCTGGCCACCGGCGCCCACGGCTTGGCGACGTCGGCAGTGGGCTTTATGGTCTGCCGCTTTATCCTCGGGCTGACCGAGGCCGCCAACTACCCGGCCTGCGTCAAGACCACGCGCCTGTGGTTCCCCGCCGGCGAGCGTGCGGTGGCCACTGGTATCTTCAACGCCGGCACCAACGTTGGCGCGATGATGACGCCGATGCTGCTGCCGCTGATCCTGCACGTGTGGGGCTGGCAAGCCGCGTTCCTGTGCATGGCTTCGCTGGGCGCGATCTGGCTGGTGTTCTGGGGCTTGAAGTACTACAACCCGGAAGACCATCCGAGCGTTAAGCAATCGGAACTGGACTACGTGCAACGGGAAGTCGAGCCTGAACAACCGGGCGTGCCGTTCAGCCGTATCCTGCGCATGCGCGGCACCTGGGCCTTCGCCATTGCCTACGCGCTGACCGCGCCGGTGTTCTGGTTCTACCTGTACTGGTTGCCGCCGTTCCTCAACCAGCAATACAACCTGGGCATCAACGTGACCCAGATGGGCATCCCGCTGATCATCATCTATCTGACAGCCGACTTCGGCAGTGTGGGTGGGGGGATTCTGTCGTCGTTCCTGATCGGCCGTGGCATGAACTCGATCAAGGCGCGGTTGCTGTCGATGCTGCTGTTCGCCTGCTGCATCGTCGGCGTGATCATGGCTGCCGGTTCCAGCCAACTGTGGGTCGCGGTGTTTGCCATCTCCCTGGCCATCGGTGCGCACCAGGCCTGGACCGCCAACATCTGGAGCCTGGTGATGGACTACACGCCCAAGCACATGATGAGCACGGTGTTCGGTTTCGGCGGCATGTGCGCGGCTATCGGCGGCATGTTCATGACCCAGATCGTCGGCCACATCCTCACCGTGACCAACAACAACTACACCGTGTTGTTCACCCTGATCCCGGCGATGTACTTCATTGCGCTGACGTGGATGTACTTCATGGCCCCGCGCAAGATTCCTACCGTAGACGTTTAATCTACCTACGCCGCTGCTGCCAGGCAGCGGCCAACCCGCTCATGCAGATCACCCCGATGCCGACTACCGTGGTCACGTCGGGGGTATGGTTGAACACCAGCCAGCCCAACAACCCCGCAAACACGATCTGGCAATAGCCGAACGGCGCCAGCAAGGCCGGCGCCGCGAAGCGGAACGCCTGGGTCAACAGCAAGTGCGCGGTCATCCCGCAGGTGCCCAGCGCCAGCATCAACACCCCGTGCCACCACGTCGGGATCTGCCAGAAGAACGGCACCAGCGCACTCATCACCAAGGTATTGCACAGGCCGGCGAAGAAATTGCTGGTGGTCGGTGTGTCGTATTGGCTGAGGATGCGCGTGAGCAACTGGTAGAAGCAGAAGAACAGCGCCGAACACAGCGGCAGCAGCACCGCCGGGGTGAACAGTTCACCGCCGGGGTGGATGATGATCAACACGCCGACAAACCCGCAGATCACCGCCAGCCACTGGCCGCGTGTGACGTGCTCGCCGAGCAGCGGCACCGAGAGGGCTGTCACCAGGATCGGCGCGAGGAAGTTCACCGCCGTGGCTTCCGCCAACGGGATGTAATGCAGCGCCGCGGTAAAGAACAGGCTCGTGCCCAACAGGCACAACGCGCGCACCACCTGCATGCCCGGCCGTTTGCTGCGCAGCACGCGCAGGCCTGATTGCGGCAGGAAAATCCCGGCCATCAGCAAGGTGTGCACCAGGTAGCGCGCCCACACCACCATCACGATCGGGTAGAACCCGGCGAGGTATTTGGACAAGGCGTCGTGGCTGGAGAACAGGAAAGTCGCCACCACAATCAGCAAAATGCCTTTGAAGGGATGGTTGACGCCGGAGAGGGGAGTGCTGACGGTCATTGAGTTCTCTTGCATGACGGGCTGAACGCGGGCTGCTCAACCCGGTAATTTAGCAGCCGGGCCTGCGTCTGCCCCAAGAGCATAACCAAACACTGTGCGAACAGCGCACTAAATCACGGGATTGAAGTCCAACGTCCCACGTTTGCCCGTACGTTGCACACTTTTTAACCAAGGCCTGCCGCTATGAAAAAAACCCTGTTCGTTCTGTCTGCCGTTGCCCTGCTTGCCGCTTGCAACCAGGAAACCAAGGAAGCCCCCAAGCCCGCGCCCGCCTCCGTGCAAGCGACGCTGGTGCCGGCAACCCCGCCCACCGACCAATGGGTCGGCAAGTGGATTGGCGTCGAGGGCCTGCACCTGACCATCGCCAAGGACGACAGCATCGGCCGTGGTCACTACATCCTTACCATGCAATACGGTCTCGATGCCGACGACTCGGGCACCTTCAAAGGTGAAGCCGCCGAAGACGGCATCGCCTTCACCCGTCCGGACGGCCCGCAACTGCTGCGCGCCGGTGACGGCGAAGCCACCGGCCTGAAGTGGCTGGCGGATAAAAAGGACTGCCTGATCGTAGCAACCGGCGAAGGCTACTGCCGCTAATAACGTCCATACTCATCCCACTTACTTGTAGGACCGTTCACCGAGAGGATTGCCCCCATGCTATGGAAAAAAGGCCGACGCAGCGACAACGTGGTGGATGCCCGCGATGACAGTGGCGGCGGCGGTGGCGGCATGCGCTTTGGTGGCGGCAAGGGCTTGAGCCTGACCGCCATCGTGCTGATCGTCGGCATTGGCTGGCTGACCGGCCAGGACCCGTTGCAGATCCTCGGCCAGCTCACCGGCCAGATGGAACAGGCGCCGTCGGTCAGCACGCAAACGCGCCAGGCGCCGCCGGCCAACGACGAGCAGGCGGATTTTGTCCGCGCGGTGCTCGGTGATACCGAAGACACCTGGGCCCAGGTGTTCCAGGAAAACGGCCTGGCCTACAAGAACCCGAAACTGATCCTGTTCCGTGGTCGGGTGAATTCCGCCTGCGGTGGCGCCACGTCGGCCAGCGGCCCCTTCTATTGCCCCGCGGACCAGCAGGTGTACCTGGACCTGGATTTCTTCCGGGAAATGTCGCAACGCTTCCAGGCTGCGGGCGACTTCGCCCAGGCCTACGTGATCGCCCACGAAGTCGGGCACCATGTGCAGACGTTGCTGGGTATCTCTTCGAAAATCCAGGCGGCACGGCAACAAGGCCGGCAGATGCAAGGCGACGGCGGCCTGCTGGTCCGCCAGGAACTGCAAGCCGACTGCTTTGCCGGCGTATGGGCCAACCGCGCGCAAAAGCGCCTGAACTGGCTGGAACCCGGCGATATCGAAGAAGCGCTGAACGCGGCCAACGCCATCGGCGATGACCGTTTGCAGCAACAGGGTCAGGGCCGCGTGGTGCCGGACTCGTTTACCCACGGCACCTCGGCGCAGCGCGTACGCTGGTTCAAGACCGGCTTCGCCCAGGGCCAGATCACTCAATGCGATACCTTTTCCGCCAAGAGTCTTTAAATGAATAAACGATTGGGATTGCTGCTGGGCCTGTTAGTCAGTTGTTCAACCTGGGCGGCCGGACACGGTGCCAAGGAAGCCAGTCTTGATCGATTCCCCCTGCAGGCCGGCGACCTGAGCGTCGGCCTGAGCCAGGATTGGCGCCAGCCGCTACCAGACGTGACCCGTGCGCTGATCATCGTGCACGGTCGCCTGCGTGATGCGCAGACCTACCTGGAAAGTGGCGAAAAGGCCACCGCAAATGCCGGACAAGGCGCCAACACCTTGGTGATCGCCCCGCGCTTTCTGATCGAGGCGGATGCGCAACACGAGCATCTGGACAACCAGATACTGCGCTGGACCGACAATGGCTGGATGGCCGGCGAACCGTCCACCGGCCCGGGGCACATCAGTTCCTACGGCGCACTCGACCAAATCATCAAACACCTGGGCAACCGCAAGCTGTTCCCAGCATTGAAGGAAATTGTCGTAGCCGGGCATTCCGGTGGCGGCCAGGTGGTACAGCGTTTTGCCCTCACCAGCCACGACCACCCGAAGCTGCAAACCGAAGGCATCAGCCTGCGCTATGTGGTGGCGAACCCTTCGTCCTACGCCTACTTCAGCCCGCAGCGGCCGGTGAAGTTCGATGCGGCCAGTTGCCCGGGGTTCAACGACTGGAAATACGGCATGCAGAACTTGCCGGCCTACGCCAAGGGCCAGAGCCCGGCGCAGCTTGAACAGGCATATGTGTCACGCGACATCACTTACCTGCTGGGCCAGCAGGACACCGACCCGAATCACCACGCGCTGGACAAAGGCTGTGAGGCCGAGACCCAGGGGGCGTATCGGTTGGTTCGTGGGCATAACTATTTTGACTACCTCAAGCAGCGGCATCCGCAGTTGGGGCATCGGTTGGTTGAGGTGCCGGGGGTGGGGCATAACGGGGATGGGATGTTTACGTCGCCAGAGGGGCAGAAGGTGTTGTTTGCCCAATAACAACTGAAGAGACCCAATCAAAAATGTGGGAGCTGGCTTTTGTGGGAGCTGGCTTGCCTGCGATGCAGGCGACTCGGTCTTTCAGTTGCACCGAGGTGATGCCATCGCAGGCAAGCCAGCTCCCACAGTTGATCTCTATTGTCTGGGCTGGATCATCCGCCGCAAGGCCGCGCAATCCTCAGCATGCCAATCGACAAGCGCCGGCCACGGATTCTCCGGCAAATTGACCAACACCGTGCGCGCCCCCGCCGCCCGGCCGCAATCCAGGTCAAAGCGGTAATCCCCCACCATCACCATTTCGCCCGGCGCCACATCCCACGCCGCCGCCAGTTTCAACAACCCATCCGGGTCCGGCTTCGGCTTGGCATCATCACGCCCCAGCACATCCTCGATGGCAAAGCAGTCCGCCAAACCAATCGCCTCCAGGGTAATGTGCGCCAATTCCCGCGCGTTGCGGGTCAGGATGCCCAGGCGATAACCGCGCCCGGCCAACTCGCGCACCAGTTCCACGGCGCCTTCTGCGGCCACCGAACCCAGCGCCAGCTCGCGCTCATGCTCCAGCAACCACGCATGCTTGGCCGCCGCGACCTCCTTGGGCAACGCCGCCAGGTGGGTGAGGATGTCGTCCTCAGGCGGAATCTCCAACGCCGCGCGAATCGCCGCAAAATCATGCACGGCCACCGTCAGGGTGCCGTCCATGTCGAACACCCAGTGTTTGACGTCTGACAGGCTCATGCCCAGTCCTTGCGATGGCGGATCAAACCTTCCTGAGTCACCGACGCCACCAACTGCCCAGCACGGTTGTACACGCTCCCCCGGGAAAACCCACGGGAATTGCCGGCCCACGGGCTGTCCATGGCATACAGCAACCAGTCATCGGCGCGCAGGTCGGCGTGGAACCACAGCGCGTGGTCGAGGCTGGCGACCTGCATATCTTTCTGCCACACGGTCTTGCCATGGGGCAGCAGCGAGGTGGTCAGCAAGCCGAAGTCCGACGCGTAGGCCAACAGGTATTTGTGCAGCGCAGGGGTGTCGGCCAAAGCGCCATCAGCACGAAACCACACGTACTTGACCGGGTCGGACGGCTGCGGGTTGAACGGGTCTTTTTCGGTGACCGGGCGCACTTCGATGGGCTTGGGGCACAGCAGCTTGTCGCGCATATGCTCGGGGATCAGGTGCGCGCGTTGCTGGGTCAGTTCCAGCTCCGACGGCAGGTTTTCCGGGCCGACCACCACGGGCATGGTGCTCTGGTGCGAGAAGCCTTCTTCGTCGTACTGGAACGAGGCGCTGCAGGTGAAGATCGGGTTGCCCTTCTGGATCGCGGTGACCCGACGGGTGCTGAAGCTGCCGCCATCACGCACGCGGTCCACTGAATACACCACCGGCAGTTTCGCATCGCCGGGGCGCAGGAAATAACCATGCAGGGAGTGCACGTGCCGCGCTTCTTCTACGGTCTGGCTGGCGGCCGACAGCGACTGGCCGAGCACCTGGCCGCCGAACAGTTGGCGAAAACCCAGGTCCTGGCTGCGGCCGCGAAAGAGGTTTTCCTCGATCGGTTCCAGGGTCAGCAGGTCCACCAGATCTTCCAATACTTGGCTCATAGAGCAACTCCTAACATCTATAGGGCATTCCGGGCTGCTTATCCGTGCAGCGTGTCCAACCATTGGGCGCGGGTGATGCGGTACAACACATGATGGCGCAGCGGGTCATCGGCTGCGACCTTGGGGTGTGCAAAATCTGCCTGGGGATCGTAATGCATACCGATGGCCTGCATGACTTTTTGTGAGGGCATGTTGGCTTCGGTGGTGAAGGCGACGATTTCATCCAGTTGCAAGCGATCGAATCCCGCGCGTAATGCGGTCCAGGCCGCCTCGCTCGCGTAACCCAGGCCCCAATGCTCGCGGGCCAGGCGCCAGCCGATCTCGACCGCCGGGGTGAACGCCGCGTCAAAGCCGACATTCAGCAGCCCGGTGAGGCCGATGAACTCGCCTGTATCCTTGCGCTGCAAGGCCCACAGGCCAAAGCCGTATTCGGCGAAGTGGCCGCGAATCCGCCCGATCAGCGCGGCGCTTTCCAGGTGGCTCAATTTGGCCGGGAAGTAGCGCATCACCTGGTCGTCGGCGCACATGCGCGCAAACTCCGGCAGGTCGCTGTCGCGCCATTGGCGCAGCACCAGCCTTGCGCTTTCCAGTTCGAGTATCGGCTCCATGGGTCCCCTCCCTTGCCATGTGCGTGAGTGTACAACGCGGGTAAGATCCGTCGCAGGTTCCCATCAGAAAATCCCATGCCTTTGCCACTGATCTATCACGATGACTACAGCCCCGAGTTCCCGGCGGACCACCGCTTCCCCATGGACAAGTTCCGCCTGTTGCGTGACCACCTCGTGTCCAGCGGGCTGACCGAGGACAGCCAACTGCTGCGCCCGCAACTGTGCCCACCCGAGATCCTGGCCCTGGCCCATGACCCCGGCTACATCGCACGCTACATGGGCGGCGAACTGTCCCGCGAAGACCAGCGCCGCCTCGGCCTGCCGTGGAACGAAGCCCTGGCCCGGCGCACGGTGCGCGCGGTCGGCGGTTCGATCCTCGCCGCCGAACAGGCGCTGGAACACGGCCTCGCCTGCCACCTCGCCGGCGGCACCCACCACGCCCACTACGATTACCCAGCGGGCTTTTGCATCTTCAATGACCTGGCGGTGATCAGCCATTACCTGCTGGCCAGCGGCCGGGTCAATCGCGTGCTGATCTTCGACTGCGACGTGCACCAGGGTGATGGCACCGCACGCATCCTCCACGACACGCCGGACGCCATCACCGTGTCGCTGCATTGCGAAAAGAACTTCCCCGCGCGCAAGGCCCAGAGCGACTGGGACATCCCACTGCCCATGGGCATGGGCGACGCCGATTACCTCAAGGTGGTGGACGACGCGCTCAACTACCTGCTGCCGCTCTACCAGCCGGACCTGGTGCTGTACGACGCCGGCGTCGATGTGCACAAGGACGACGCCCTCGGTTACCTCAAGCTGACAGACCAAGGCGTCGCCGCCCGCGATGAAAGCGTGATGCGCCACTGCCTGGGCCGCGACATCCCGGTGATGGGCGTGATCGGCGGCGGCTACAGCAAAGACCGCCCTGCCCTGGCCCGGCGCCACGGTATCCTGCACCACAGCGCGCAGCGGGTGTGGACGTCATCAGGCTGTCATTGAATTGTGCGCGTTACCCACAATGCCTGTGGAACGGCCTGTGGATAACTTGAGCGTAAGCGGCTAAGAGCCAATATCTGTATGGCTTGTAGGAAGGTGTACATTTTTTGATCAGTCGTTTGCGTTCTCGTCGGGTAGAATGCTCGCCCTGTTTATTCGACCGTAGCCCTTGCCATGCCCCAGACCCCACCTCAACACGTCACCATCATCGGCGGCGGCCCTGCCGGGCTGATGGCCGCCGAAGTCTTGAGCCAGGCGGGGCTGCGCGTGGATGTGTACGACGGCATGCCATCCGTAGGCCGGAAATTCCTGCTAGCCGGCGTGGGCGGCATGAACATCACCCACTCCGAAGCCTACCCGGCGTTCCTGTCGCGCTATGCCGAGCGCGCGCCACACATGGCCCCGCTGCTGCGTGGGTTTGGCGCCGAGGCTTTGTGCGAATGGATACACGGCCTGGGTATCGAAACCTTTGTCGGCACCTCCGGCCGGGTCTTTCCTACCGACATGAAAGCCGCGCCCCTGCTGCGCGCCTGGCTCAAGCGCCTGCGGGATCAGGGCGTGGTTATCCACACCCGGCATCGTTGGACTGGCTGGAATGCCGACGGTGACTTACTTATCCACAGTCCCGACGGCGAAAAAACTGTCCACAGCGATGCGGTGCTGCTGGCCCTCGGCGGCGGCAGTTGGTCGCGCCTGGGCTCCGACGGTGCGTGGCTCAAGTTGCTGGAAGACAAAGGCGTGCGCAATGCGCCGCTGCAACCGAGCAACTGCGGCTTCGAGGTGTCGGCCTGGAGCGAGTTGATGGTCAGCAAATTCGCTGGCGCGCCGCTGAAAAACGTTGCCATCGGCTTGGGCGACGAAAAACCTCGGCTCGGCGAGTGCGTGGTCACCGCCACCGGGATCGAGGGCAGCCTGATTTACGCGCTGTCGGCACCGATACGCGAGGCGATCAACCAGACCGGCTCAGCCACGGTGCATATCGACCTGTTGCCGAGCAAGCCTGTGGACAAGATTCGGGCTGCGTTGGCCAAACCCCGTGGTTCGCGTTCGATGAGCAAACACTTGCACAGCCAGTTGGGGCTGGATGGTGTGAAGGCTGCGCTGTTGCGTGAGCTGGCGCCTGCTGAACACTTCAATGACCCGGCGCAACTGGCCGCCGCCATCAAAGCCCTGCCGCTGACGCTGGTGAAAACCCGACCAATGGACGAAGCGATCAGCACCGCTGGCGGCGTGCCGTTCGAAGCGCTGGATGAGCGCTTGATGCTCAAGCAATTGCCAGGGGTGTTTTGTGCGGGAGAGATGCTGGACTGGGAAGCGCCGACGGGCGGGTACTTGCTGACGGGGTGTTTTGCCAGCGGGCGAGCGGCTGGGCGGGGGATGGTGGAGTGGCTTAGGCGCTGAGATTTGGGGTGGATTCAAGGCCGCCATCGCAGGCAAGCCAGCTCCCACATTTGACGCTATTCACACATCAAAATGTGGGAGCTGGCTTGCCTGCGATGAGGCCATCAGCCCCACCGAAAAATCACTTCTTCTTACGCGGCCCAGTATTAAACACCGGCACCTTGCGCACCGGCTTGATCGAAGGCTCCGACGGCGCCACGTCCCCGCTGTCCACCCATTTGCCCAGGTTGCGTTTACCGCCGCCACCGGAAGCTTTAGGTTTCTTCGGCTTTTTCGGCTTCTTCACCACCTGCCCACTGGCATCGGTGTCCGGCACACGGTGCTCCGGTTCGAAGTCCGGCTCCATCTTGCGGGTCAACGTCTGACGCGTGAGCATCTCGATGGCCGACAGCATGTTCACTTCATCGGCACACACCAGGGAAATCGCCTCACCGGTGTTGCCCGCACGGCCGGTACGACCGATACGGTGGATGTAGTCTTCCGCCACGATCGGCAGGTCGAAGTTGATCACCAGCGGCAGGTCTTCGATGTCCAGGCCACGGGCCGCCACGTCGGTGGCCACCAGGATCTGCACTTCGCTCGACTTGAAGCGGTCCAGCGCACGTTGGCGCGTGGCTTGGGGTTTGTCGCCATGGATGCCGTCGGCGTTGATGCCCAGGCCCTGCAACTTGTCCACCAGCGCGTCCACGCCGTTACGGGTCTTGGCGAACACCAGCACCTGCTTCCAGCGGCCCTTGCGCATCAGGTGCACAAACAGCTCCGGCTTGCGCTTCTTGTCCACCGGCACCACCCACTGTTTCACGGTGTTGGCGGCGACGTTGCGCGGGCTGACTTCGATGCTCAGCGGGTCGTTGAGCATCTGCCCGGCGAGCAGGCGGATGTCATCGGAGAAGGTCGCGGAGAACAGCAAAGTCTGGCGCTTTTTCGGCAGCATGCGGTAGATGTTCGCCAGCTCTTCGGAGAAGCCCAGGTCGAGCATGCGGTCGGCTTCGTCCAGCACCAGGGTTTGCAGCTGATTAAGCTTCAGCGCGTTCTGGCGGAACAGGTCGATCAGGCGGCCAGGGGTGGCGACCAGGATGTCGACGCCCTTGCGCAGCTTCATCATCTGCGGGTTGATGCTCACGCCGCCGTACACCGCGTAAGTGGTCAACGGCAGGTTTTGCGCGTACTCGGCGACGCTGGCGTGAACCTGCTCGGCCAGCTCGCGGGTTGGGCACAGGATCAGTGCACGCGCCGAGTTGGCGGCGACTTTCGGCCCTTCCAGGGTCAGCAGTTGCAGCAGCGGCAGGGCGAAACCGGCGGTCTTGCCGGTACCGGTCTGGGCCGCAGCCATCAGGTCGCGACCGGCCAGCACCGCCGGAATGGCTTGCGCCTGCACCGGCGTCGGGGTCTGGTAGCCAAGCGTCTCAAGGGCGCGCAGCAAGGGTTCGATCAGGCCAAGGGAGGCGAAAGTCATGTAGTTACCGTAGGAAAATTCAGCGCAAGCACGCAATGCGCCGCAGTTTACCTTATTTCGGGCTTCGGCTTGCGCCACTGGGGCAGGCTGATCAGCAGGACGGCACTGATGATTACCAGCATCGCCAGGGCTTCCTCCATGCCGATGGTCTCGCCAACGAACACAATCCCGAGCAACACCGCCACCGCCGGGTTCACATAGGCGTAACTGGTCGCCGCTGCCGGACGTACGTGCTTGAGCAGGTACATATAGGCGTTGAAGGCGATGATCGAGCCGAACACGGCCAGGTACGCCAGCGCCAGCCAGCCTTCCAGCGGCGGCATGGCTTGCAAGCGTTCACCGGTCAACGCGCTGCCGATCAGCAGCGTAACGCCCGCCACCAGCATCTCCGCGGCACTGGCCATCGCGCCCTGGGGCAGCGGCAAGCGGCGGCTCCACACCGAACCGAATGCCCACGAAGCGGCGGCAAACAGCAGCAACGCAGCGCCCATCGGGCTCGATTGCAAGGTGCTGCCCATATTGAGCATGGCGATACCGGCAATCCCCAGGATCACACCCGCCCATTCCAGACGGGTATTACGCGCGCCCCAGAAATACCCACAGAGCAAGGTGAACAACGGCACCGTCGCCACCGCCAGAGCGGCCACCCCGGACGACACCCCGGAATGCTCGGCCAACGTCACCGCGCCGTTGCCGAAGGTCAGCAGCAAAATGCCGATCTTCGCGCACGCCTTCCACTGCTCCCACGTCGGCGCCGGCACCCCGCGCCAGCGCAGAAAGCCATACATCACCGCCCCCGCCGCCAAAAAGCGAATCCCGCCGAGCATCAGTGGCGGCCAGTACTCCACGCCAATGCGGATCACCAGATAGGTGGAACCCCAGATCACATACAACGCAAAAAAAGCGGCGATCAACGGTAAGGGAAAGCGACTTGGGCCAGGCATTGGGTGGCTCTATGGCAGGAGGTGGGATGCTTATTCTAAAAAGGCAGGCCCTTAAACATAAGTTACAAAACCTGTTTAAACCGCCCATACACTTTTCAAAGCATGGTTATGAAGGCTATAACCCATGCTTTCGAAAGCCACACGCAACTGGAGCCTTATCATGGACAAATACGACCGCATGCTCCTCAGCGCCCTGCTCGAAGACGGCCGTGCGTCCTACGCCCAACTGGCGCGCACGGTGAACCTCTCGGCACCGGCCGTGGCTGAGCGGGTGGCCAAGTTGGAGGCCAGCGGGGTGATCACCGGGTATCAGGCCAAGGTCGATCTGTCCAAGGTCGGCTTGCCGATTCAGTGTGTGATTGAACTGCGATTGACCAATCACGGCAGCCAGAAGGTGTATGACGCCCTGGCGGAAATTCCCGAGCTGACGGAATGCCATCGGGTAACGGGCGATCCGTGCGTGATCATGCAAGCGGCGGTGGGTTCGATGCCGGAGTTGGAAAATTTGATCAACCGGGTCGCCAAGTTTGGCTTCAGCAAGACGTCGATTATTTTGTCGAGTGCGATAGAGCGGCGGGTGCCGTTGGCGCAGTTGGAGAGCAATGGGAAAAGTGGTGGCTGAACGATCGCTATCGCAGGCAAGCCAGCTCCCACAGTTGGAATGCATTCCACTGTGGGAGCCGGGCTTGCCCGCGATGGCGTCAGTTGCCTCACAGCGGACTTGAGCGCTGTTCAATCAGATCCACAACCTGCTTGATCGTGGTGAAGTGATCCCAATCTTCCTGAGTCGCACGCAGGTTGAATTGCCACTTGATCTGCATGATGAAACAGGTCAGGTCGTCATCGATGATCTTGAAGTCATGGATGAAGTTCGTTTGCTCTGATACTTGGCTATGGTCGATGAAGCCAATTATTTCAACGAACAATTGAATGACCCTTTCGCTGATCTGAGCCCTCATTTCGCCAATCTCCTTGCCCTCTTCCAATATCGAAACAGATACCAGATTTGGTGGAGATGGCGAAAGTGGTCGTGGATCAGGCGCTGGACTGCACACAGTCTCGATGAACGACACATAACCCCTGTGGGAGCTGGCTTGCCTGCGATGGCGGTGGGTCAGCCAGCATTTGCACTGCCTGACACACCGTCATCGCGGGCAAGCCCGCTCCCACAGGGGAATGTGGTGGGGTTAAAACCCGCGATGTTTCTTGAGGTGTTCGGTGATTTTTGCCGCCGGGACTTTCTGCAAGCTGCACAGCAGGTCGTGGGACAGTTCGCGTAAACCATGCGTACCGCGCAATTCCTGCGCCAGATGCGCCGTAAGGTTGGCTGCCATTTCCGCATCCGCCATCGCCCGGTGAGCCTTGCCGGTATGGGGCAGTTGGGCAAATGTGTTCAGCGTGCCGAGCTTGTGATTCGGCGCCGTCGGCATCAACCGCCGCGCCAGCAGCAACGAACAAGCGAACTTTTGCAGGCGGGTTCGGCGGATCAAGCCCAGTTCAAAGTCCCAGAACTTCTGGTCGAACGCGGCGTTATGCGCCAGCAACGGCGTAGTGCCGACGAACTCATTGACCTCATTCATCACCCGCTCCGCCGGTGGCGCGCTGCGCAGCATGGTGTTGCTGATGCCGGTGAGTTGTTCGATGAACGCGGGCACGTGCACGCCGGTTTTCATCAGGCTCTGGTAGCGGTCCACGATCTGGCCGTGCTCCAGGATGACCACGGCGATTTCCGTGGCGCGGCACTGGCTGCTGGGGCTGATGCCGGTGGTTTCAAAGTCGATGACCGCTATACGTTCCAAACCTGTTCCAACTCCGTCTAACTATTTATTTGAGCAGCAACGCGCCTTCGATCGGCACGTAGCGGCTGGCAGCGCGTATCAGCGAATTGGCCGTCAGCCCCGGCACGCCGTAGGCCACGGCTTCGACGCCATGCTTGTTGATGATGCGTTCGAGCAGCATGTCGAAATCACCGTCGCCGGAAGCCAGGACGATTTCGTCGACGTGGTCGGCGGCGTCCATGATGTCGAGGGTGATGCCCACGTCCCAGTCGCCCTTGGCCGAGCCGTCGCTGCGCTGGATGTAGGGCTTGAGTTTTACCGTGAAGCCCAGGTTGCGCAGGATCTGCTGGAATTGCTGCTGCTTGCTGTCGCCCCGGTCGATGGCATAGGCGTACGCCTCGACGATCTGCCCGCGCGAGCTGATGTCAGCCCACAGGGCGGCGTAGTTGAAGTGGCAGCCATACGCTTGGCGCACGGTGTAGTAGAGGTTTTGTACATCGGCGAACACTGCAATTTTCTTCACCGCACTTCCCCATGACAGCCACTTGGATGCCGGGCGCGCACGCCCGCAAAGGCGCCAGTATGCCAGCCATGGGGGCGTTTCCGAGAAAAATCAGCCCGGCGCGACGAAGCGCGCCAGGCTTGGGAGGGTCAGACGAAGGAATCGTCGTCGCCATCGGTGAAGGAATCGTCGGAATAATCGCTGTCGGCAAAGCTGTCCGAGTTGTTGCTGCCCCAGTTGTCGTTGCCGGCAAACTTCTGGTCGTCGTTGCCCCAGCCGCCTTGATCGCTGGCCGGTGCCGGTTGTTCGATGATTTCTTCCACCACCTGCGGCTGCTGGTTGTGATGGAACAGGCTGCTGATGCCTTCGGCCAGCAATACACCACCGGCCACGCCAGCGGCGGTTTTCATCGCCCCGCCGAGGAAGCCACTGCCCACTGGAGCGGCAGCGGGAGGCTGTTGATAACTTTGTTGCGGCGCAGGCGGCTGGCTGAACGACGGACGCGTCGGCTCACGCCAGCCACCCGACGATGGCGCCGCGCTCTGGGCCGGTGGCTGTTCACGGGAACCGCCGCCACCAAAGATGCTCGACAGGAAGCCACCGCTGCTCGGCGCTGCGGCGGGTGCCGCTTGGGCTTTGGCGCGCTGTAACTCTTCCTGCAATTGCTGGATCTGCTGCGCCTGCTGCTTGTTCTGCGCGTCGAGGCTCTTGAGCGCATGTTCCTGCACCAGGATCGACTGGGTCATGTAGTACCCGGCCGCCGGTTGGCGCGTCATGTGCTCCTTGATCCGCGCTTCGGCCAGGGCGTCGCGGGGGGCTGAGTCCGTTTCGGCTTGTTGCAACCGTGAAAACAGTCCATCGATCAGGGTTTGCTCTTCGCTGTTCATGGCGACCTCGTTAGATTGCCGGTAAAAATCGTGGCCTCGCCTGACGTCAGGCTGAGTGCGATCTAGTTATGGGGGTGTTACGAGTTGTTTCAATGGTCTTTACGCAAGGTTTACGTTTGCGTGCCAAAGGTCGCGATCGGGTAAAGTGTTGCCCTTGCTTTCAGGCCTGCGAAGAACTTGATGAATCCGTTAGACGTGCTGCGCGACTCCTTTCGTTTCACCCTCGGCAACCTGGGCGCCATCGTCCAGTTGTGCCTGCCGCTGGTGATCCTCGAAGCCCTGCTGCAACAGGTACTCGACCACACGCTGGGCGCGGATGCGTTCCCCGGCTACAGCGTGGTGGTCGGGTTGCTGGTGTACCCGCTGTACACCGGCGCCTTGATCCTGTTTCTCGACGCCCGCACCCGTGGCGAGTCGCCGCGCACCAAGGATGTATGGGCCATGGCCCTGACCCTGTGGCCGCGCTTTGCGCTGCTGACGGCCATGAGCACGCTGTTGATCCTGCTGGGGCTGTCGCTGTATTTCCTGCCAGGGTTGTGGTTGATGGTGGTGCTGGCGTTTGCCGAATACCTGCTGGTGCTGCGCGGCATGTCGGCGCTGGAGGCGATGAAGGAAAGCTTGCGTCTGACCCGTGGGCATTTCTGGCGCATCCTGGTGTGCCTGCTGTGCGTGATGACGCCGCTGTGGCTGCTCAAGGGTGCCAGTGTCGCGGCCTACCCAACGCCCGCTCCGCTACTGGGGTTGGTGATGGACAGCGCCCACAGCTTCCTGCAGCTGTTTACCAGCGTGGTGTTGTTCCGTTTATTCATGCTGATCGGTGGCGATGCCGACGCGCGGTGATATGCTCCGTGCCACCTCTGAAACGCTATAAGCCGAGCCGATGACCCGTTTATTGCGCATCACCCTGCTGGGCCTGTTGATCAGCGCAGGCCTGCTCAGTGCCCTGATCTACAGCCTGACCTGGCGCCCCGAGCTCAAGGAAACCCTGCCCGTCAGCTGCGTGGCACCGCGTGCGCCGACCCTGCTGCCGGGGCAGGCGCTCAAGGTCATGACCTGGAACGTGCAGTACCTGGCCGGCAAGAACTACGTCTTCTGGTACGACACCGCCGACGGCAGCGGCCCGGATGAGCGCCCCACTGTCGAAGACATGGCGTTCAGCCTCGACGAAGTGGCCCGGGTGATCCGCGACGAACAGCCCGACCTCCTGCTGTTGCAGGAACTCGACGAAAACGCCAAACCCTCCCACTACCAGGACCAGCTAGCCCTGTTGCAAGAGCGCCTGGTCGACCTCTACCCATGCAGCGCCCAGGCCTTCGACTGGAAAGCCGACTTCGTCCCCGACCGGCACATCTTCGGCAGCGTCGGCCGCAAGCTGGCGACCCTCAGCCGCTACCAGATCGAACACGCCGAGCGCCTGCAATTGCCTGCGCCCGAGGCCAATCTCCTCAGCCGCCAGTTCCAACCCAAGCCCGCCCTGCTGCTGACGTACCTGCCCCTGAGCGACGGTGGCCAACTGGCCGTGCTCAACACCCGCCTGGACGGCAACGCGCCTGGGCGCAGTGCCGTGCAAGGGCAAGTGCAAGCCACGCTCAAGCTGCTGGATAAATTCGAAGGCCGGGGCACACCCTGGTTGATCGGTGGGGATTTCAACCTGCTGCCGCTGGGGCAATTCCTACGCCTGGACGCGGCTAAACGCGGACAGTATTCGCCAGACAGCGAGCTGCATCTGCTGTGGGACAAATACCCGATGATCCCGAGTAACAGTCAATCCAGCGGCATCGACCGGGAGAAATGGCTGACGAATTTCCCCAATGACCCGAGCCTCGATGGCCCGGATCGTACCCTTGATTATCTGTTCTATAGCCCGCGCATCAAGCGGGTGGAAGCCCGGGTGCGGCAGGACGATACGTTGCGCATCTCCAGCCATTTGCCGGTGATTGCGCGATTCCTGCTACCCGCCGCGCAATAAGGCCCTGTGGGAACTGGCTTTTGTGGGAGCTGGCTTGCCTGCGATAGCGGTGGGTCAGCTGAAACTATGTCACTGATACACCGCTATCGCAGGCAAGCCAGCTCCCACATCTGATCTCCATCGTGTCTATTTGCGGGGTTTGATCCGGGCAGTTGCTTCAGCCACCAACGGATCATCCGGCCAGTAATGCTTCGGGTACCGCCCCTTCAAATCCTTCTTAACCTCGGCGTAGGTACTGCGCCAGAAGTTCGCCAGATCCTGCGTCACCTGCACCGGCCGCCGCGCCGGGGACAGCAGGTGCAACTTGACCACCTGGCGCCCGCCGGCAATACGCGGTGTGTCCGCCAGGCCGAACAATTCCTGCAGGCGCACCGCCAGAATCGGCGGCTGTTCGCTGTAGTCCAGACGCACCGACGAGCCCGACGGCACTTTCACATGTTGCGGCGCCAGTTCGTCGAGGCGCTGGGGCAGCGGCCAGGGCAACAGGTTGTGCAGGAAGCTGGAGATATCCAGGTTGGAAAAATGGCTCAGGCGCGAGACTTTGCCGAGGTAAGGCATCAGCCAATGTTCGAGGCCGGCGAGCAAGGCGCCGTCGCTGATGTCAGGCCATTCGCTGGTTTTGCCGGCATCGAGATGGCGCAGCAGCATGACGCGGGCTTGCCATTGACGCAGCTCGGGTGTCCACGGCAGCAGTTCCAGGCCTTTGCGCCGCACCAGGTTGACCAGCGCCTGGCTGCGCGCGGCTTCGTCGAGGCCGGTGAGGGGCTCGCGGCTCAGTACCAACTCGCCGACTTTGCGCTGGCGTTCGGCGCGCAGCACGCCTTCGCGTTCGTCCCAGTCGAGTTGATCGACGTTGCGCACCTGCTCGGCGAGCACCGTGTCGAACAGCGCCGGATCAAAGTCCGCCGCGAGGTAGATGCGTTCTTCGCGCTGGCCCTGGCGGCTGCCGAGGTCGGCAATCACCAGCCACGCTTGTTTCATCAGGCTGTCGGCTTCGGCGAACAGCGCCGCGCGGCCATTGGCCAGGCGATATTCGGCGCCACCGGGGCGACGTTGCTGGGCGACGCGGTCCGGGTAGGCCAGCGCCAGCAAGGCGCCGAGCCAGCGCGGGTGATCGGGGTCGGCCACCGGTTGCGTGGCCTTGCCTTTTAAATAGCCACGGTATTGCCGCGCCAATTGCTTGGCCCGCTGCACGCCGCCTTGGGTTCCACGGGCGCGCTCTTCGCCGGACAGCAGTGCCAGGCGGCTGTGCAAATCCGCGCCGCCGCCGCGCAAGATGTCGCGCTCGCCCAACAGCGCCGCGACATCACATGCGGTGGTCGCCAGCCCCAGATCCTGCCCACGCAACAGCAAATGGGCGATGCGCGGATGGGCCGGCAACTCGGCCATTTTCTGGCCGTGGGCGGTGAGTTTGTCGTCATTCAAGGCGCCAAGCCGCACCAGCAAATCCTGGGCCTGGGCATACGCGGCGGTGGGCGGCACATCCAGCCACACCAGTTGCGTGGGCGTGACGCCCCAGCGCGCCAGTTGCAAGGCCAGGCCGGCGAGGTCGGCAGCGAGGATTTCCGCGCTGCCATACGCGGCGAGGCCTTCATGCTGGTCTTCGGACCACAACCGGTAACACACCCCCGGTTCCAAGCGCCCGGCCCGACCGGCACGCTGGGTCGCACTGGCGCGTGAGATGCGCTGGGTGTCGAGGCGGGTCATGCCGCTGCCGGGGTCGAAGCGCGGCACCCGCGCCAGCCCGGCGTCGATCACCACGCGCACGCCGTTGATGGTCAGGCTGGTTTCGGCGATGTTGGTGGCCAGCACCACTTTGCGTTTGCCGGCGGGCGCCGGGTCGATGGCCGCGCGTTGGGCGTTGAGGTCGAGCTCGCCGTGCAGCGGGCAGAGCAGCACATCGGTGCGATCACCGAGGGCGTCAGCCAGTTGCTGGTTGACCCGACGAATCTCCGCTTGGCCCGGTAGGAAAACCAGCACGCTACCACTTTCATCGTGCAGCGCTTCAAGGATGGTCTGCACCAGGCGCGGTTCGATAAATTCCCCGACCTGGTACGGCCGCCCCCAGCGCATCTGCACCGGGAACATGCGCCCTTCGCTGCGCAGAATCGGCGCGTTGTCGAGCAAGCCGGACAGGCGCTCGCCTTCAAGAGTGGCGGACATCAGCAGGATTTTCAGCGGCTGCTCATCGCGAAACAGGTCGCGGCCGTTGAGGCTCAGGGCCAGCGCAAGGTCGGCGTCGAGGCTGCGCTCGTGGAACTCGTCGAAGATCAGCAGCCCCACGCCGTCCAGCGCCGGGTCGTCCTGCAAGCGGCGGGTGAGGATGCCTTCGGTGACCACTTCGATACGCGTATTCGGCCCGACTTTGCTGTCGAGACGGATGCGATAACCGACGGTTTCACCGACCTTTTCCCCCAGCTCGCTGGCCAGCCGTTCGGCGGCGGCGCGGGCGGCGAGGCGGCGGGGTTCGAGCATCAGGATGGTTTGCCCGGCCAGCCACGGCTCGTTCAACAACGCCAACGGCACGCGGGTGGTTTTACCGGCACCGGGCGGTGCTTCCAGCACGGCTTCATGGCGATTCGCCAAGGCGTCACGCAGGGTGGGTAAAACATCATCGATCGGCAACGAATTCATACTGGCTCCAAAGCAGAGCGGCGAGTATAACGGCGAACGGCCGAGTGCCGGTGCTGGTCTCAGAAACGCCGCCCCACTTCGATTGTGAATGCAATCAAAGGTGGGAGCTGGCTTGCCTGCGATGGCGGTGTATCAGTACCACATTGGTAGGCTGACCCACCGCTATCGCAGGCAAGCCAGCTCCCACATAGGATCGGCGTCGTTCAGCCGATCTGGCATATAGTCACTCTCAATACATGTTCAGGAGATTTCCCCATGCGTATCGCTTCCCGTGTCATCGGCGGTGTCCTTGCCGTCACCCTGCTGAGCCAATTGACGGCCTGCGGTTCGATCTTCTACCCGGATCGCCGTGGCCAGATCGACGGCAAGATCGACCCGACCATTGCCGTGCTCGACGCCGTGGGCCTGTTGTTCTACGTGATCCCTGGCCTGATCGCCTTTGGTGTGGACTTTGCCACCGGTGCGATCTACTTCGAACCGGGCAAGACCGCGCAAGTCGCGCCAGAGAAACTGCACGAAGCCATCGGCGCCGACGGCAAGGTCGATACCGCCAAGCTGCAAACCATCATCCAGAAAGAAACCGGCCACACCTTGCCGCTGGACGACCCGCGCATGATCCAGTTCAAGGGCAGCGTGCAACAACTCGCCTCCCTCGGCCTGCAACCCGCCGCCTAAGGATTCGACCCGTCTATGACCAGCAGCCCCGAACACGCTAGGCTCCTGCGCCTGGCCACCCGCGCTTCGGTCGGCGTCGCCTGTGCGCTGATCATCACCAAGGCCATCGCCTGGTGGCTCAGCGGCTCGGTGAGCATGCTCGCCGGGTTGACCGACTCGCTGCTGGACGGCGTCACCTCGCTGCTGAATCTAATCGCCGTGCATTACGCCCTGCGCCCGGCCGATGACGATCACCGTTACGGCCACGGCAAGGCGGAGTCACTGGCGGGCATGGCCCAGGCCCTGTTTATCGGCGGCAGTGCGGTGTTGATCGCGCTGCAAGCCTATGAGCGCTTGCAGCACCCGGAACCGGTCGGCGCGCCGTGGCTGAGCATTGGCGTGATCATTTTTTCGCTGGTGCTGACGGTGGCGTTGCTGATGCTGCAACACCGGGTGGTCCGCGAAACCGGCTCCAACGCGGTGCGGGCCGACTCGCTGCACTATCGATCGGACTTGCTGCTCAACGGCAGCATCCTGGTGGCGCTGGTGATTGCCGGCCTGGGCTTTCATCAGGTGGACGCGTGGTTCGGCCTGGGCATCGCCGCCTACATTTTGTGGAGTGCGGTCCAGATCGCCCGGGAAAGCTTTGCAGTGTTGATGGATGAAGAGCTGCCGGCGGACGTCAGCCAGCACATGCTGGAACTGGCCCGCAGCGTACCCGGCGTGCTCGGCGCCCATGACTTGCGCACGCGCATCTCGGGCAACCACTGGTTTGTGCAGTTGCACCTGGAGTTGCCGGGGGAATTGACGCTGTCGGTGGCCCACGCCATCAGCGACCAGGCCGCCGATGCCATCCACACCGCCTACCCGCGCGCCGAAGTGCTGGTGCACGCCGACCCGCGAGAAGTGGTCACGGGCAATAAAGCCTAGTACTGCACCTGGTACCCACGGCTGCTCAGGCAGTTGCCCTGGGCCTGGCGGTAGGTTTGCACCACCGCCGGGTCGGGGGCGTAGGTGACTTGCTGCGGATCGAAGCCGCTTTGCTGCACGGCCCAGCGATAACAGTCATAACCGTCCTGCTGCACCTGGGCCGGTGACTGGCCGTTGGCGGGATAGGCCACCACGTCATAGCCATTACCCTGCGGCGCCGGTTGTGGCGCGGGCACCTGCGTGGGCGGTTGCACCACCACGTACTGTTGGGAGCTGCTTTCGTAGGTGTAATAGGCACCGGCCGCGAGGAAGAACAGCGCGCTGCCCACCCACACTTCCCGCGCGTAGTCCGGCAGGTATTGCACGCGGATGCCGTACGGTGGCGTCACCACCACATAACGCGGGCCCTGCGGGCGATACCAGTAGCCACCGGAGAAGAAGTAGTCCTGGCCACGGTAAGGCACGCGGTAGTTGCGGTCGGGGAAGCGGTCGATCACGTACCCAGGGCGATGCTGCGGGCCGGGGCCCCAGCCATTGCCATGCCCGTCGGGGCGGCCTGGCCAGCGGTTGTCGCCAGGGCGGTTATTGTTGTAGCCGCCGCCGTTGTTGCCTGGACGCGAGCCGGGGCCGCCAGCTTCCCAGTGCTGGTTGCCGTCGTTGCGGCGGGGGATGTCGCGGTAGTACCCCTGGCGCGGCTCCTGGGTCTGACGCACGGTGTCGGGGCGACTTTGGATCGGCAGGTTGTTCGACGGCTGCGGTTGCACGGGCCGACTCGGCTCATTGCCCGGCTGACGGCCTTGCCAATGGTCGTTCTGCCCACTGCGCTGTTCGAAATGCTGATTCTGCGGGCGAGGCTGATTGCTTTCCGGCCGTGGCTGGTTGTTTTCAGGCCTTGGCGCGTTGTTCTGCTGGCGTGGCTGTTCATTGCCCTGCTGGCGGCCGCCGCCCTGGCCGCGCTCATGCTGACCACCGCCTTCAGGGCGTGGGGTGTTATCACGCTCGTCGGCCACAGCTTGCGCGCCAACGGTGACCATCAGCAAACCTACACCTGTCAAACGCCAGATGCGCTTCATGCTATTCCTCACTGCGGATTAGGGCCTATCCATGAGACTGGAAAAGCATGGCCCGGTTCTCGGACAGGTTATCAGTCACGAGAAACATTTTCGCAGGCAAAAAGAAAGGGGTGACCCGTCGGCCACCCCTTGAGAACTTCGTCCGTGCTCAACGCTTTTGACGTTGGCTCACCTCACGCCGTCTTGTGGACAGTGTGCAGCCTGGAGGCCGGCTCAACCCTGCTGGGGCGGCGGCCGCAGCGGGCCTGATTGGGCGCGCTGCTGTGGACTGTTGTCCAGGCGGTGATTCTGTTGATAAAGATACCCGCCAGCGCCCGGCAGATGATTGCGAAGATTGCGTCAATAAACAGTGCTTGCGCAATTTTTAACCCTTCATAGATAATTCGCCGCAATAGTTACGACAAAGGCCAACCCAATGAGCAAGCTTGACCGATACGACCTGAGTATTTTGGCGGAATTGCAGCGTGACGCGCGGATCTCCAACCAGGAGTTGGCCGAACGCATCGGCTTGTCGCCGTCGCCGTGCTCGCGCCGGGTCAAGCAGTTAGAAGACGACGGCTACATCGCCCGCCAGGTCGCCCTGCTCGACCGCAAGATGCTGGGCCTGAGCCTCACCGCCTATGTGCTGATCGGCATGGACCGGCATACACCGGAGCGTTTCGAGAACTTCGAGGCGGCGATCCGCACCCTGCCCCAGGTGCTGGAATGCAGTTTGGTCACCGGGATGGATGCGGACTATCAGTTGAAGGTGGTGGTGCCGGATATGGATCACTATCAGAAATTGCTGCTGGGGCATCTCACCCGCATCGATGGGGTGACCAGCGTGCGGTCGAGCTTTGTACTTAACCAAGTACTCAACAGCACCGAACTCCCCCTGACCCACCTGCGCACTTAAGATCAATAGAGATCAAATGTGGGAGCTGGCTTGCCTGCGATGCAGGCGACTCGGTCTTTCAGTTACACCGAGTTGATGCTATCGCAGGCAAGCCAGCTCCCACATTGACCGCGACCGACTCAGGTCAATGTTGTGTCTTTAGCGCTGCCGTATACTTCCCGCCTGTATTGTCGGAAAAATACCCCATGAACAACATCGACCCCGCCCTCTTCGAAGAATGGATGATGACCGGCCTGGTCACCATCCTCATCATTTTCATGGGCTTTATCGTCTGGGACCTGGCGAAGAAATCCAAGGCCGGGCGCTTTGGCTCGTTCATCCTGTTCTTCGTGCTGGGCCTGGGTGTGGCCGCGTTCATCATCAAGAGCGTGGTGATCGGCCTGATCGAATCCGGCGCTCTATAGGCGCGCCGGCACTTCCTTCCACTGGCCCTGGTCCAGGCCGTCGATCGTCCAATCGCCAATTCGCACACGCACCAGGCGCAAAGTGGGCAAGCCCACCGCCGCCGTCATACGTCGAACCTGGCGGTTACGCCCTTCCCGAATCACCAATTCCAGCCACGACGTGGGTACGCTTTTGCGAAAGCGCACCGGCGGGTTGCGCGGCCATAACTCGGGCTCGGCCAACTGCCGGGCTTCGGCGGGCAAGGTCATGCCGTCGTTGAGTTCCACACCGGCACGCAGGCGTTGCAGCTGTTCTTCGCTCGGTTCGCCTTCCACCTGCACCCAGTAGGTTTTCGCCAGCTTGTGCTTGGGGTCGGCAATCCGCGCCTGCAACTGGCCATCGTTGGTCAGCAGCAGCAAACCTTCGCTGTCACGGTCCAGGCGGCCCGCCGGGTAGATGCCGGGGATGTCGATGAAATCCTTGAGGGTCGCGCGCCCGCCTTCGTCGCTGAACTGGGTCAGCACGTCGAAGGGCTTGTTGAACAGGATCAGCTTCGGCTCGGCCGGCGGTGCCTTGGCAACGCGACGCGCGGCGGAATACGGGGGCTTCACGCCAGGACGGCGCGAATCGGGACGGGTGGGACGGGACATGGCTTCGGTACATCTAACGGTCAGGACCGACAATGCTAGTGGCCTGACCGTTAAATGACCATCCCAACCGCTTAGCGGAACGGCGGCTCGTCGAAACTGCGCAGTTTGCGCGAGTGCAGCGAGTTGAGTTCGGTGCGCAGCAGATCCACCGCCTCGATGCCGATCTTCAAGTGCTGGCTCACCGCACGTTCATAGAACGCGTTGGCCGAACCCGGCAGCTTGATTTCGCTGTGCAGCGGCTTGTCCGACACACACAACAACGTGCCATACGGCACCCGCAAGCGATAACCCTGGGCGGCGATGGTGCCGCTTTCCATGTCCACCGCCACGGCGCGGGACAGGTTGATCAGCGGCCGCTCCTGGGCCCAGCGCAATTCCCAGTTGCGGTCGTCATAGGTCAGCACGGTGCCGGTACGCAGGCGTTTTTTCAGCTCTTCGCCTTTTTCGCCGGTGACGTTGGCCGCCGCTTGCTGCAAGGCCATCTGCACTTCGGCCAGGGCCGGGATGGGGATGTTCGGCGGCACCACCCGGTCGAGAATCCCGTCGCGGCGCATATAGGCGTGGGCCAGTACGTAGTCGCCGATGGTCTGGGATTGGCGCAGGCCGCCGCAGTGGCCGATCATCAGCCAGCAATGCGGACGCAGCACCGCCAAGTGATCGGTGATGTTCTTCGCGTTGGACGGGCCCACACCGATGTTCACCAGGGTCACGCCGTGGCCGTCGCTGGCCTGCAAGTGATAGGCCGGCATCTGGTAGCGGTGCCAGACCACGCCCGCCGCAATCGCCGACGCTTCGCCGTGGTCCATGCTCTTGTCGATCACCACGTTGCCCGGCAGCACCATGCGGATAAAACGCGGGTCGCTGCGCAGTTGCTCCAGGCCATGCAGGATGAACTGGTCCACGTAGCGGTGGTAGTTGGTCAGCAGGATCCACGGCTGCACATGGCGCCAGTCGCTGCCGGTGTAGTGCACCAGGCGGCGCAGGGAAAAATCCACGCGGGCTGCATCGAACAGCGCCAGGGGCAGCGGGTCGGTGTTTTCCCAGTCGTAGAGGCCGTCGGCGATGCCATCGGTGGCGGCCGACAGGTCGGTGCTCGGGAACACACGGGCGAGGGTCGCGGCGGTCACGCCGGAGCCGGCCAGTTCGTCGCCCTGCTCCACCACGTAGGGGTACGGGATGTTCTGCTGGCTGACGCCCACTTCCACCGTCACGGTGAAGTCGTGCATCAGCGGCACCAGTTGCTCCAGCAGGTACTTACGGAACGCGGCGGGATGGGTGACGGTGACGCTGTAGGTCCCCGGTAACTGGACCTTGGCGTACGCCCGGGTAGTCTGTGGGACTTCGCCGTGGCAGTGGTAGGTCAGGCGCAGTTCCGGGTAGCGAAACAGCGCGCGTTGTTCGGCGTCGGGTTCGACGCGGTCTTTGAGGTATTGCTTGAGGGCTTGGTTGAGTGCGCCGGTAGCACGCTCATGCAGAGCCGCCAGCCGGTCCACGGCTTCTTCGGCGGATTGAACGACAACAAAAGCTTCGGTCACGGTAAGCATCCTGTGTTCTGACGTGCAGGCCTTTATCTTGCCTGTATCCAAGGCCTACTGAAACAGTGCAATTGGAATGCAATCGATGTGGGAGCTGGCTTGCCTGCGATTGCAGTGGGTCAGTCAGCAGTGATTTGACTGGTAGACCGCTATCGCAGGCAAGCCAGCTCCCACATTTTGATCGAGTGTAGTCAGAGGGTTGGTGTTGAGCGGGCGACGATAGCTTCCACATCGACGCCACGGGGCAATGTGCCATACACCCGGCCGGACGATTCGCCGAGGCGGCTGGCAATAAACCCATCACTGACCGCCCCATTCCCCGCCTCCAGCAACAACTTGGCCTGCAACGCCACGGCGATGTCCTCGGTCAATTGCCGCGCGCGGTACTGGATGTCCTGGGTGTCCATGAACGCCGATTTCAGCTGTTCGATATGCCGCGCCAGCGACTTGTCACCGTGCCCATCCCCCAGCTCGACAAACAACGCCTCCAACACCCCCGGCTCTTTCGACAGCGCGCGCAGCACATCCAGGCACTGCACGTTGCCGGAACCTTCCCACGTCGAATTCACCGGCGCCTCACGGTACAGGCGCGGCAGGATACTGTCCTCGACATACCCGGCACCGCCCATGCACTCGGCGGCTTCGTTGATCATTGCCGGCGCGCGCTTGCAGATCCAGTACTTGCCCACCGCCGTCACCAGCCGGGCGAACTTGGCTTCCTGTTCATCCCCAAGGTGATCCAGCGCACGGCCCATGCGCATGCTCAGCGCCAGCGCCGCTTCGCTCTCCAGCGCCAGGTCGGCGAGTACGTTTTGCATCAACGGCTGTTCGCTGAGTACACGACCGCCCACCGTCCGATGGGCGCAATGATGGCTGGCCTGGGTGAGTGCCTGGCGCATCAGGGCGCTGGAGCCGACCATGCAATCGAAGCGGGTCATGGCGACCATTTCGATGATGGTCGGTACGCCACGGCCTTCTTCGCCAATCATCCACGCCAGGGCGCCACGGAACTCCACTTCGCTGGAGGCGTTGGAGCAGTTGCCGAGCTTGTTTTTCAGGCGCTGAATATAGAACTCGTTGCGCGTGTCATCCGGGCGGTGCCGGGGCAGTAGGAAACAGGTAAGGCCCTTGTCGGTCTGGGCCAGGGTCAGGAACGCATCGCACATCGGCGCCGAGCAGAACCATTTGTGCCCCACCAGCTCATACGCCTGGCCGGGGCCGCCGGCGCCCACCGGATAGGCGCGGGTGGTGTTGGCGCGCACGTCGGTGCCGCCCTGCTTCTCGGTCATGGCCATGCCGATGGTGGCCCCGGTTTTATGGGCGATGCCGACGTTGCGTGGGTCGTATTGGGTGTTGAGGATTTTTGGTAGCCAGATGTCAGCCAAGTCGGGTTGCAGCCGCAGGGCCGGCACACAGGCGAAGGTCATGGTCAGCGGGCAACCGGTGCCGGCTTCGGCCTGGCTGTGCAGGTAGGTCAGGCCGGCGCGGGCCACATGGGCGCCCGCCTGCGGATGCGCCCAGGGCAGCGATGGCAGGCCGTGCTCGACGGCCGTGCGCATCAGCTCGTGGTAGGCCGGGTGGAACTCCACCAGGTCGATGCGATGGCCATAACGGTCATGGCTGCTGAACAGCGGTTTGTTCTGATTCGCCAGGAACCCGGCCGCCATCAGCGGGCCACCGGCCAGCGCACCATAGGCATCCAGGCGCGCCTCGGCCCAACCGGCACCAAAGCGCCGCGACCACTCTTGCAAGGGCACGTCGATGCGGTACAGGTTGGTACCGTCCAGGGACGGCGGCTGGTTGGTGACGTCGTGGGTTTCGGCGAACTGATGCAGGTTCATGACGGGCCTCCTGGAAAAAAGGCCACGGTCATTGGCGGCCTGAATTTCAGTTAAGCACCGGCACTGCGCTTAAAAAAGTGGCATAGGCGCCTAATGTCCGGCGCTTTCGCCCTCGACCTGGCACAGCACGCATCGCTCCAGCACCGCTTGCAACGCCTCGAAACGCACGGGTTTGGCCAGCCGTTCGGTGATGCCGATGCCATGGCAGCGCTCACGGTCTGAGGTATTCAGCGATGAACTCAAGGCGATGACCGGCAGCTCACCGCAGCCGGGCAAGGCACGGATCTGACAACACAACGAGAAGCCGCCTTCAGGCACATCCAGCAATACCGCCTCGAAAGTTTCCCCTTGCAAGGCCGCCAGTGCTGCGGGACTGCTGTCCACCGTCTTGACCCGGTAACCGAGCTTGAGCAGCATGCCACGCACCGCCAACTGGCCAACGCTGTTGTCGTCCACCAAAAGCACCGCACAGTCCTGCGGCGCGCGCTGCGGAATCGTCCCGGCGGTTTTCGGCTCGGACGGCACCGGCTCGACCCCAACTTCCAACTGGAAGCGACTGCCCTTGCGCGGTTCGGAATGATGGGTCAGGCGCCCGCCCAACAACTCGATCAACTGCCGGCAGATTGCCAGGCCAATGCCCAGGCCGCCGTATTCACGGGTAGTCGAACCGTCGAGCTGGAAGAAGCGCTGGTACAGCGTGGCTTCGTCGAGAAAGGCAAAACCGATGCCGCTGTCGGTGACGATAAAGCTCAGGCGCAGCGCCCCCGCGCCATCGGGCACACCGACCACACGCACACGCACCGCGCCTTGATGGGTGAACTTGAAGGCGTTATCCAGCAGGCAATCCAGGCACTGGGTCAGCTTGTCCGCATCGCCGATCACCCGGTCCGGCAGTTCGTCCGCCACATCAATCGAAAATTCCAGGCCCTTGCTTTGCGCGCTGGCGCTGAACTGTTGGCGTAGGGTGTCGAGCACGCCGCGCAGGCTGAACACCTGCGGCTGGGCGGTGAGGCGGCCGGCTTGCAGCTCGGTGAGGGTGAGGATGCCATTGACCATGCGCATCATGTCCCGTGCCGAACCGGCGGCGGTCTGCTGGTACTGCGCGAGGTCAGCGTCCAGGGGGACGGTTTGCATCAGTTCGAGGGAACCGATCACGCCGTTCATCGGCGTGCGCAGCTCGTGGGTCAAGGTGGCGAGAAATTCGTCCTTGAGCCGGTTACTGCGGGCCAGTTGCTGGTTGAGCACTTCAAGCTTCTGGCTGGCATCGAACAGGATCTGCGCCTGCTGCTCGCGCATGCCGTTGATGCGATCCGCCAGGGCCAGGGACAGCAGCGCCACCTCGATGGCCGAGCCGATCTGGCTGGCGTACATGGTGAGGAACACGTTGGGCAGGTAGCCCAATACCATCATGGTGTTCACCACCCCACCGAGCAGGAAGGCCGACCAGGCAATGATGAAATACCGCGCCATGCGCTGGCCGCA
The DNA here is from genome assembly GCF_017316265.1 of Pseudomonas sp. Marseille-Q1929. Lineage (NCBI taxonomy): Bacteria > Pseudomonadati > Pseudomonadota > Gammaproteobacteria > Pseudomonadales > Pseudomonadaceae > Pseudomonas > Pseudomonas sp. Marseille-Q1929. Next base: position 78,878 of record NZ_JAFLWU010000013.1, on the reverse strand, counting down.
CAGCCAGGCTTTAATCGCGGCAATAAAGATGCTCACGGTGAACACCAGCGCCAGGCCGGTCGCCAGGCGCAGGGCCACGGCGTAGCTGGTCAGCAGCGCCAGCGCCATCACCAGCGCACCGCAGGCGGCCAGCGCCAGCAAGATCCGGTCAAGCCAGCGACTGTGCTGCGCGGTATGCAGGAAACTGCGCGCGAACAGGCTGCCGAACAGCGCGGCCGAGCCGATCAGGAACGGCACCGCGGCATTCGTCCACCACGGGTTGTTCGGCCAGAAGTACTCCACGGCCACGCCGTTGACCGACAGCTGGTACAGGCCGAACGAGGCGATATAGAGGATGTAATAGAGGTAACTGGTGTCGCGCACGCTCAGGTAGATGAACAGGTTGTAGATCAACATCCCTAGCAAGACGCCGTAGATCGCGCCCAACACGTAGAGGCGCAGCGGCTGTTCTTCCAGGTAGGCGGTGCCGGCCCAGAGGGTCAGCGGTGCCTGGATCGAACCTTGGCTTTGCAGGCGCAGGTAGATTGTCTCCTGCTGGTCCGGGACGAAATTGAGCTTGAACAGGTAGTTGCTCTGGCGCACTTCTCGGCTGGAAAACGGCAGCGCGCTGCCAGTACGGGTACTCAGGCGGTAGGCGCCGGTGCTGTCGCTCTGGTACAGGTCGAGGTGATTGAGCGGCGGGTAGGCCAACTCGAGAAACCAGGTGCGTGGCGCGCGGGGATCCTTGGCCTGGTAATGCAGGTCGATCTTGAGCCAGAACACCGAGCGCGAATAACCAGCATTGAGAGTGGCTTTGTCGTGGGGCTTGAACTGGGCGGCATAAGCGGGGGAGCTGACTTCGGCGATGGTGAGGGCGTCGGTGGGGTCTTCGAGCACTTGCATCACGCGGCCCAGGGGCAGGCTTCGCGTGTCCTGGTTGAACCCGATGGCGTTGGCGAGCAGCGGCAGCCCGCACAACAGTAAGATCAAAAAATAGCGCATAGAGCCCCAACGTGGCCTGTCCGGTTATGTCAAAAAGCCCCCATTCCTTTTGAGAAGACGTATACCGGCGATACTGTTAGTAATTTGGATCCACTCTAGCATAGCCGCTAAAGGCCACTAGAGGCCATGTAAATAAATTTTACGAAGGCTCTAGACCGGCACTTTCAGAGCGTTTTTTCGTACCTGACGAGCGCCAAAAAAGTGCCACACGCGGGGCGAAATTCAACCATCGTCAGACAGCCACGCAAAAAGCGTTTGGTGGTAAGCTCGCGCACCATGAATATCTACAGCTCTCGCCCCGTTGTCCTCTGTCTCTCCGGCCATGACCCCAGTGGTGGCGCCGGCCTGCAGGCAGATATCGAAGCCCTGCTCGCCCAGGGTTGCCATGCGGCTCCGGCCGTCACCGCCCTGACCGTGCAGAACACCGTCAATGTCAGCGATTTCCGCGTGCTCGACCGCGAGTGGGTGCTGGCTCAGGCCAATGCCGTACTGGGCGACTCCGACGTCGCGGCGGTCAAGCTGGGCATGCTCGGTTCCACCGCCATGGTCGATACCGTGGTCGAACTGCTGCAGGCGCACCCGCACCTGCCGGTGGTGTGCGACCCGGTACTGCGCGCCGGTGGCGGTGGCAGCCTGGGCAAGGATGAAGTCGGCTATGCCATGCGCGAGCGGTTGTTGCCGCTGTCGCTGATTGCCACACCAAACCTGCCCGAAGCGCGCATCCTCGCCGAGCTGCCTGACGGCACCGCCGACGAATGCGCCGCGAAGCTGCTGCCGTATATCAGGCACCTGCTGATCACCGGCGGGCATGGCGACGAGCATGAAGTGCATAACCGTCTATATAGCCGCGACGGCACGCAGCAGACCTTTACCTGCCAGCGCCTGCCGGGCAGTTATCACGGTTCGGGCTGCACGCTGGCCAGTGCGCTGGCGGGGCGAATCGCCCAGGGCGAAGGGCTGGTGAGCGCCGTGCAATCGGCCCTCAACTACACTTGGCGCACCCTGCGTGACGCCGAACAACTCGGCCAGGGCCAGTTTGTACCGCGCCGGTTGCCGCTGGATTTCTGCTCGTAAGACCAAGGGGCTTACCCGATGAAACTACGTGGCCTTTACGCCATTACCGACAGCCAACTGTTGGCGGGGAAATTCCTCGCTTACGTCGAAGCGGCGCTGGACGGTGGCGTGACCCTGTTGCAGTACCGCGACAAAAGCAGCGACGAAGCGCGGCGCCTGCGCGAAGCGGAAAAGCTGCGCGAACTGTGCTCGCGCTACAAGACCCAGCTGATTATCAACGACGACGCCGAACTGGCCGCGCGCCTGGGCGTCGGCGTGCACCTGGGCCAGACCGACGGCCCGCTGACGCCCGCCCGCGCATTGCTCGGCCCCAAGGCGATCATCGGCAGCACCTGCCACAGCCAGATCGAACTGGCCGAGCAGGCCGCGAACGAGGGCGCCAGCTACGTCGCCTTCGGTCGCTTCTTCAATTCCAGCACCAAACCCGGCGCCCCGGCGGCCACCGTCGAAATGCTCGCCCAGGCCCGCGCGCGCCTGCAGGTGCCGATCTGCGTGATCGGCGGCATCACCCTGGAGAACGCCGCACCGCTGGTGGCCCACGGGGCCGACTTGCTGGCGGTGGTCCACGGCCTGTTCGGCGCCGACAGCACCCAGGAAGTCACGCGCCGCGCCCGCGCCTTCAACGCCCTTCTTAAGATCTGATTTCAGAGAGCCCCATCATGTCCCGTTCCGAAACGCTGTTTGCCAATGCCCAGAAACACATCCCCGGCGGTGTGAACTCCCCCGTGCGTGCGTTCAAGAGCGTGGGCGGTACGCCGCTGTTCTTCAAGCATGCCGAAGGCGCCTACGTCACCGACGAAGATGACAAGCGTTATGTGGATTACGTCGGTTCCTGGGGCCCGATGATCCTCGGCCACAGCCACCCGGACGTGCTGGATGCGGTGCGCCAGCAGCTGCAACACGGCTTGTCCTATGGCGCACCGACGGCCATGGAAACCGAGATGGCCGACCTGGTCTGCTCGATCGTGCCGTCGATGGAAATGGTGCGCATGGTCAGCTCCGGCACCGAAGCCACCATGAGCGCGATCCGCCTGGCCCGTGGTTTCACCGGCCGCGACAGCATCATCAAGTTCGAAGGCTGCTACCACGGCCACTCCGACAGCCTGCTGGTGAAAGCCGGTTCCGGCCTGCTGACCCAAGGCGTGCCAAGCTCGGCCGGCGTGCCGGCAGCATTTGCCAAACACACCCTGACCCTGCCGTTCAACGACATCGCCGCCGTCGAGCAGATGCTCAATGAAGTGGGCCAGGATGTAGCGTGCATCATCGTCGAGCCGGTGGCCGGCAACATGAACTGCGTACCGCCGGCGCCGGGTTTCCTCGAAGGCCTGCGCGAACAGTGCGACAAGCACGGCGTGGTGCTGATCTTCGACGAAGTGATGACCGGTTTCCGCGTGGCCCTCGGCGGCGCGCAGGCGCACTACGGCGTGACGCCGGACCTGAGCACCTTCGGCAAGATCATCGGTGGCGGCATGCCCGTCGGCTGCTTCGGCGGCAAGCGCGAGATCATGCACCACATCGCGCCGCTGGGCCCGGTGTACCAGGCGGGCACCTTGTCCGGTAACCCACTGGCCATGGCCGCTGGCTTGACCACCCTGCGCCTGATCAGCCGCCCGGGTTTCCACGCCGAACTGACCGACTACACCACGCGCCTGCTCGACGGCCTGCAACAGCGCGCCGACGCCGCCGGCATTCCGTTTGTTACCACGCAAGCCGGCGGCATGTTCGGCCTGTACTTCAGCGGTGCCGACGATATCGTCACCTTTGATGATGTGATGGGCAGCGATGCCGACCTGTTCAAACGTTTCTTCCACCTGATGCTGGAAGGCGGCGTGTACCTGGCGCCGAGCGCGTTTGAAGCGGGCTTCACCTCGATCGCCCATGGCGAGGCCGAGCTGAAATTGACCCTGGATGCCGCCGAGCGCGCGTTCGCTGCCTTGAAATAAGCCCATGCAAACTCTGACGCTGCCCGCGGTGGCGTCAGATTTGCTACTTTGCTTACAGACATTTCCTAGTTTTTTCGAGAATTCACCTGCAATCCGGCAGATAACTTGCCCAACCAGCAGAAAAACGAGTAAAGACTTTGTAAGCAGAGGCCTGCTTATTTCATAATGCGCGCTTATTGGATCCCGCGAGGGTCCGCGTGCCCCGTCAGAGGTAAGTCGATTCCCATGAAACGCACCGGCCGCACCCTGGTTCTGGGCTGCCTGTTGCTCCTTCAGCCGCTGCTGGCACATGCACAAGCAGGCGGCAACTCGTTGTTAATCCCAGCGATGGGTCGTTGCACCCTCAATACCCAGCCAGACAGCCAGGCCGAAGCCCTGAGCGCGTGCCAGAAACAGGCCGACGGCGGGGATGCGCAGGCGCAATACGAGTTGGGTGAGTACTTCCACGACAGCCAGAACCCCGCCCGCGACCTCAACAAAGCCTTGAGCTACTTCGAGAAAGCCTCGTTGCAGGGCCATGCTGAAGCCCAATTCAAACTGGGTACCATGTTCTTTCATGGCGAAGGCGTGCCGGCCAACAACGTCCAGGCGTATATCGTGCTGAAAATGGCGGCGGTCAACGGTGCCGAGGACGCGCTGGATACGGCCGACGAAGTGGCCGAACACATGCAACGTGATGAGTTGGAAGTGGCGACCCAGGTGCTGGGGCAGATCTTTCGCAATTATTTGCAGGAATTGCAGAGTGCGGATGGGCGTTCGCCTTTTTCACCCCTGCCTTAAATCTCTTGTGCCTTTGAAGGCCTCTTCGCGAGCAAGCCCGCTCCCACATTTGAATGCATTCCAAAGTTGGAACTCGGTTAAATGTGGGAGCGGGCTTGCTCGCGAAGGGCGCGACACGGTCTAAAGCCCTACTTCTCAGGCATCGGCATCGGAAACGGCATCACATTGCCCATCCCCCGCGCCTCGCTGATCTTCGGCGTGCCCAGGCGTTCGACTTCATCGATGCGCACAATCGAATGCATCGGCACAAAACTGCGTACCACACCCTCGAACTGAGCCTTGAGCTTCTCTTCGCCCGGATCGACGACCAACTGGGTGCGCTCGCCAAAGACGAATTCCTCCACCTCCAGGAAACCCCACAGATCGCTCTGATAGATCTGCTTGGCGTACATTTCGAACACCTGGCCCTGGTTGAGGAAAATCACCTTATAGATTGGAGCTTCACGTTTGGTCATGGTGGGCGAGCAACACATCGGGGATATAAAAGAGGGCGCGAACTATAGCATGGCACCCGATGCACAACGCTAGGAACCAATGGGCATGCCCCCTATAATGCGCGGTTCTTTACCACCAGTTGACGATTCCCATGGCCAAGAAGCTTTACATCGAAACCCACGGTTGCCAGATGAACGAGTACGACAGCTCGCGCATGGTCGATCTGCTGGGCGAACATCAGGCCCTGGAAGTCACCGCCCGCGCCGAAGATGCCGACGTGATCCTGCTCAATACCTGCTCGATCCGCGAGCGGGCCCAGGACCGAGTGTATTCGCAGCTGGGCCGCTGGCGTGAATTGAAACTGGCCAACCCGGAGATGGTGATCGCCGTCGGCGGTTGCGTGGCCAGCCAGGAAGGCGCCGCGATCCGCGACCGCGCGCCCTATGTCGATGTGGTCTTCGGCCCGCAGACCCTGCACCGCCTGCCGGAAATGATCGACGCCGCGCGCATCACCAAGCTGCCGCAGGTTGATGTGTCATTTCCTGAAATAGAAAAGTTCGACCACTTGCCCGAACCGCGTATCGATGGGCCGAGCGCCTACGTGTCGGTGATGGAAGGTTGCAGCAAGTACTGCACCTTCTGCGTGGTGCCCTACACCCGTGGCGAAGAAGTCAGCCGGCCATTTGACGATGTCATGTCCGAAATCATCCACCTCGCCGAAAACGGCGTGCGTGAAGTAACCCTGTTGGGCCAGAACGTCAACGGCTATCGCGGCCTGACCCATGACGGCCGCCTGGCCGACCTCGCGGAGCTGATCCGCGTGGTCGCCGCCGTCGACGGCATCGAGCGCATCCGCTACACCACCTCGCACCCGCTGGAGTTCTCCGACAGCCTGATCCAGGCCCACGCCGACGTGCCGGAGCTGGTCAAACACCTGCACTTGCCGGTGCAATCGGGCTCGGACCGCATCCTGTCGGCGATGAAGCGCAACCACACCGCCCTGGAGTACAAATCCAAACTGCGCAAATTGCGCGCGGCGGTGCCGGGTATCTGCATCAGTTCGGACTTTATCGTCGGCTTCCCGGGCGAGACCGAGAAAGACTTCCAACAGACCATGAAGCTGATCGAAGACGTCGGCTTCGACTTTTCCTACTCGTTCGTCTACAGCCAGCGCCCCGGCACGCCGGCCGCCGACCTGCTGGACGAAACCCCGGAAGAACTGAAAAAAGAGCGCCTGAACGCGTTGCAGCACCGGCTGAACCAGCAAGGGTTCGAGATCAGCCGACAAATGGTTGGCTCGATCCAGCGCATCCTGGTCACCGACTATTCGAAGAAGGATCCGGGCGAGCTGCAAGGGCGCACCGAGAACAACCGAATCGTCAACTTCCGTTGCGATAATCCCACGCTGATCGGGCAGTTTGCCGACGTGCACATCGACGCGGCGCAACCGCACTCGTTGCGGGGCTCGTTGATCAACTGATCGCAAAAACCCAAACATAAATGAAGATCAAATGTGGGAGCTGGCTTGCCTGCGATGGCGGCGTAACAGGCCGCATCTATTTTGGATGTACAGGCCCTATCGCAGGCAAGCCAGCTCCCACAGGGGTTCTTCATTGGTCTGGAGAGTGAGGCCAGCCCATTTAAGTGCTTTCGCACACCGGCCACTGGCGTTATTCTCTATTTCACCTCAACAGCCAAAGGGCGGCTAAAAGCGACCTTGAACGCACCCATCGTAGAACCCCATCGTTTTCTCCTCGAGCCGTTTGAGGCTCGCCGTTTCGCCAACCTGTGCGGACAGTTCGACGAGCACCTGCGCTTGATCGAACAACGCCTGAGCATCGAGATCCGCAATCGCGGCAATCAGTTCGAGCTCATTGGTGAAGCCCAGTACACCAAATCTGCAGAAAACCTGCTGCGCCGCCTCTACCGCGAAACCAAGGGTAGCGAGCTGTCGCCGGAAACCGTGCACCTGTATTTGCAGGAATCGGCTGTGGAAGACCTGGCCAACAACCCAGTAGCCGAAGCCAGCGTGGCCCTGCGTACCAAGAAAGGCATGATTCGCCCAAAAGGCTTGAATCAGCAGAAGTACGTCAAGGCAATCCTCGGTAACGATATCAATTTCGGCATCGGCCCCGCCGGTACCGGCAAGACCTACCTGGCCGTGGCCTGTGCGGTGGATGCCCTTGAGCGCGAGCAAGTGCGCCGCATCCTGCTGGTGCGCCCGGCCGTCGAAGCGGGCGAAAAGCTCGGCTTCCTGCCCGGCGACCTCGCACAGAAAATCGACCCGTACCTGCGCCCGCTCTACGACGCACTTTACGAGATGCTTGGCTTTGAATACGTGGCCAAGCTGATCGAGCGCCAGGTGATCGAGATCGCCCCGCTGGCGTACATGCGCGGCCGCACCTTGAGCAACAGCTTCATCATCCTCGACGAAAGCCAGAACACCACGGTCGAACAGATGAAGATGTTCCTGACCCGCATCGGGTTCGGCTCCACGGCGATTATCACCGGCGACATTACCCAGGTTGACCTGCCCAAGGGCACCAAGTCGGGCTTGAGCCATGTGATTGAAGTGCTCAAGGACGTGCCGGGCATCAGCTTCACGCACTTCTCGCCCAAAGACGTGGTGCGCCACCCGCTGGTGCAGCGCATCGTCGAGGCCTATGAGCGCTTCGAACACCGTGACGATGGTTTGTCCAAGGACGCTCGCCGCGATGCTTGAGCTAGACCTGCAGCTGGCCACCGAAGCACCCGCCCCCAGTGAAGAGCAGTTCCGTCAATGGTGCGCCCTGGCCCTGCGCCAGCGCACCGCCGACTCGGAGCTGACCATCCGTCTGGTGGACGAGCCCGAAGGCCGCGAACTGAACCACACCTGGCGCCAGAAGGATTACGCGACCAACGTGCTGTCCTTCCCCGCCGACGTCCCCGATGAGTTACTGGATATCCCACTGTTGGGTGACCTGGTGATCTGCGTTGAAGTCGTCGAGCGCGAGGCCAAGGAACAAGGCAAGGCACTGGAAGCCCATTGGGCACACCTGGTCATCCACGGCTGCTTGCATCTCTTGGGTTACGACCATATAGACGATGACGAAGCCGAGGAAATGGAAACACTGGAACAAACGTTGCTTGCTGAATTGGGTCATCCAGACCCGTACGCAGATGACGAAAACTAAGACACTCAACTGAAACAACAAAGGATTTAGAGTAATCGCTATGAGCGAAGACCGATCGAGCAACGGGCAGAAGTCATGGCTGGGTAAACTGACCCAGGCTTTTGCCCACGAGCCGAAAAACCGCCAGGAGCTGCTGGAGCTGCTGCGCGAGGCCCACCAGAACAAATTGCTGGACAGCGAAGCGCTGGCCATCGTCGAGGGCGCCATCCAGGTCGCTGACCTGCAAGTACGTGACATCATGGTCCCGCGCTCGCAGATGATCAGCATCAAGGCCACCCAGACCCCACGGGAATTCCTCCCGGCCGTGATCGACTCGGCGCACTCGCGCTACCCGGTGATCGGCGAAAGCCACGATGACGTCATGGGCGTCCTGCTGGCCAAGGACTTGCTGCCGCTGATCCTCAAGGAGAACGGCGACAACTTCAACATCAAGGACCTGCTGCGTCCGGCCACCTTCGTGCCCGAATCCAAGCGCCTGAATGTGCTGCTGCGCGAATTCCGCGCCAACCACAACCACATGGCCATCGTGATCGACGAATACGGCGGTGTGGCTGGCTTGGTCACGATTGAAGACGTGCTGGAACAGATCGTCGGCGACATCGAAGACGAGCACGACGTCGAAGAAGACAGCTACATCAAGCCGCTGCCCAGCGGTGACTTCCTGATCAAGGCGCTGACGCCGATCGAGAACTTCAACGAGTTCTTCGACAGCGAATTCTCCGACGATGAATTCGACACCGTGGGCGGCCTGGTGATGAATGCGTTTGGCCACCTGCCAAAACGTAACGAAACCACCGAGATCGGCGCATACCGCTTCCGCATCCTCAACGCGGACAGCCGTCGTATCCACTTGATCCGCTTGACCCCTATTGCCCGCTAAGGAATGACATGCAGCGCCTAACCCGCCCCGGCTGGCCCGGTAATTTGCTGGCCGTGGTGGCCGGCGCCATCACCACCCTGGCACTGGCGCCGTTCGATCTGTGGCCGTTTGCGCTGATCGCCGTCGGATTGTTCTATATCGGCCTGCGGGAACTGAGCCCACGCCAGGCCCTGGGCCGGGGCTGGTGTTTTGGTTTCGGCCTGTTTGGCGCCGGCACCAGCTGGATCTACTACAGCATCCACCACTTCGGCGGCGCTTCGGTGCTGCTGGCGGGCTTGCTGATGCTGGCGTTTACCGCTGCCATCGCCCTGTTCTTCGCCCTGCCCGCCTGGCTGTGGGCACGCTGGCTACGGCGCAATGAAGCGCCGCTGGCCGATGCACTGACTTTTGCGGCCTTGTGGGTCGGCCAGGAAGCGTTTCGCGGCTGGTTCCTCACCGGTTTCCCATGGCTTTACTCCGGTTACAGCCAACTCGACGGCCCGCTGACGGGCCTCGCGCCGCTGGGTGGGATGTGGCTGATTTCCTTCGCTCTGGCGCTGACCGCCGCCCTGCTGTGCAACCTGCCGCGCCTGCTGGCGAGCAAGCGCAACGCCTTTATCGGCGCGGGCCTGGTGTTGCTGGTGGCACCATGGGCTATCGGCCTGGCGCTCAAGCATCACGCCTGGACCACGCCCTCCGGCGCACCGCTGACCGTCGCCGCGATCCAGGGCAACGTCGCACAAAGCATGAAGTGGGACCCCGAGCAGCTCAATGCGCAGCTGGCGCTGTACCGCGACATGAGCTTCGCCTCCAAGCCGGTGGACCTGCTGATCTGGCCGGAAACCGCCGTGCCGGTACTCAAGGAGTCGGTTGAAGGCTACCTGGGGATGATGGGCAAGTTCGCCGCCGACCGGCACAGCGCGCTGATCACCGGCGTACCGATCCGCCAGGAAGTGCATCACCAGAAGCGTTACTTCAACGGCATCACCGTGGTCGGCGAAGGCGAAGGCACCTACCTCAAGCAGAAACTGGTGCCGTTTGGCGAGTACGTGCCGCTGCAGGACATGCTGCGCGGGCTGATTGCCTTCTTCGACCTGCCGATGTCGGACTTCGCCCGCGGCCCGGCAGACCAGCCGATGTTGCAGGCCAAGGGCTATCAGATTGCACCGTTCATTTGCTACGAAGTGGTGTACCCGGAGTTCGCCGCGGGTCTTTCCGCCCGCAGCGACTTGTTGCTGACCATCAGCAACGACACCTGGTTCGGCACCTCCATCGGCCCCTTGCAGCACCTGCAAATGGCGCAGATGCGTGCCCTGGAAGCCGGCCGCTGGATGATCCGCGCCACCAACAACGGCGTGACCGGGCTGATCAACCCGTATGGGCAGATCACGGCGCAGATCCCGCAGTTTGAGCGGGGGATTCTGTATGGTGAAGTGGTGCCGATGCACAACCTCACGCCGTACCTGCAATGGCGGTCGTGGCCGTTGATTATTGTGTGTGTGCTGCTGTTTGGCTGGGCGCTGCTGGCCGGGCGAATGGCCAAGACGGTCTGACAGGCAAACACAGAACCCATATGTGTACTGGCTTATGTGGGAGCTGGCTTGCCTGCGATGCAGACACCTCGGTGTATCAGTTGTACTGAGGTGATGCCATCGCAGGCAAGCCAGCTCCCACAGTTGATCCACTGTGTTGCGGGTTATCGGTAAAAAAGCCGGTAACCCACCTGCCCCACCGCCTCATTGATCAACTGCCCGCTCTGCCAGATCGACTTGAACTCTGGCATCCAGCCGCCCAACGGCCGGGCGTTGTCCACCCCGAGAAAACCGACCGGCCCCGGCACCACGGTGAAACCGGCCTGCTCAAAGCTCCACACCGAACGCGGCATGTGCCAGGCCTGGGTAACCACCACTACGCGCTTGATGCCTTCGGGCAGCAGAATCTCGGCACTCATCTGGGCGTTTTCCCAAGTAGTACGGCTGCGTTCTTCCTTCCAGCGCACCGTGACGCCGAAGTCATCCCTCATCGACACGGCCATCAACTCGGCCTCGCTGGGCGGCGTGCCGTAGTGCAACCCTCCGCTGGTCAACACCGGCAACCCCGAGGCCTTGGCCAGTCGCGCCGCATAACGCTCACGCTCAAGCCCGACGCCAGTGGGCTGGTCGGTACCCCACGCCGGATCGCCGCGCTCGCGCCCCGAACCCAGCACCACAATGGCGTCGGCGCGTTGCGCCAGGGTCGCCCACTCTTCCCGCGCCAACGGCGGCTCTGTCTCCAGAGCGTGAGCGCCCCACTCCACCATCACCGGCAGGCTGATCAGCCACATTCCGCCCAGCCCCAGCGCAAAACAACATCCCGCCAGCCGCGGACGGCTACGACGAAACCACCAGGCAAGCGCCAGCAGCAGCAAGAAAATACCGGGCGGCAACAACAATTGTTTGATGAAATAACGAAAAGGCATCGGGCATCTCCAAAGATGCCCGAAGCCTAGATGCAACGGGATTTAGCGACAATCTTTACCAGCACAATTTAAGAAGGTTTACAGATAACGTTGTGCATCACTTGCACCGTAAGACCCGGAGCTTTTCCGGGCCGCGAGCGGCAGGCAAGTCTTTCAGCCAAACCACCTTGGCCGAGCGCAAGGAATCCCGAGCAGGCGGGGAGGCCTGTTCATACGATGCGCGGTGGTGATTGGACTCCAGGAAAACCTTGATCAGTTCAAGCTCTGCCTGGCTCAAGCCACGCAACTCCAGCTCCTCAGGCCGTTCATCACACAATCGGCCTGCTGTATTTGCTGCATCCAATGCACGACCCAAACGGTCGATCAGTCCTTCGTACAACTGCGGTTTCGTTAAAGTTCGCTGCGATTCAGCCATCCCCTCACCTCATTGAAGAAAAGTCTTGCTCCCCAATAAACAGCGTAGCCCCCATGGCTGCACCTGCCTGGTGCCGCGACAGACGGCCCTGGCTGCGCAATCAGGGTTTCCCTCGATAGAGTGGGGTCATGTATGCTACGGCGCTTCCTGTAACTCCACTTCCCGCAGGGTTTGGGCACGGACGCGCCGCTTTTTGGTGTCGATCAACCTGAACGTTGCACCGAAGAGGATTAGGCCACCCCTATTCAGTTCAAAAGTAGCCATGCACGAACAATATCAGCCCCGTGAAATCGAAAATGCCGCCCAAACCTTCTGGGACGAGCAAAAGTCCTTTGAAGTCAGTGAACAGCCAGGCAAGGAGACTTACTACTGCCTATCGATGTTCCCTTACCCCAGCGGCAAGCTACACATGGGGCACGTGCGCAACTACACCATCGGTGACGTAATCTCCCGTTACCAGCGCATGCTCGGCAAGAACGTCCTGCAACCCATGGGTTGGGACGCCTTCGGCATGCCGGCGGAAAACGCCGCGATGAAAAACAACGTGGCCCCCGCCAAGTGGACCTACGAAAACATCGCCTACATGAAGACCCAGCTGCGCAGCCTGGGCCTGGCGGTGGACTGGTCCCGCGAAGTGACCACCTGCAAACCGGATTACTACCGCTGGGAACAATGGCTGTTCACGCGCCTGTTCGAAAAAGGTGTGATCTACAAAAAGAGCGGCACCGTTAACTGGGACCCGATCGACCAGACCGTACTCGCCAACGAACAGGTGATCGACGGTCGCGGCTGGCGTTCCGGCGCGCTGATCGAAAAGCGCGAAATCCCGATGTACTACTTCAAGATCACCGCCTACGCGGATGAACTGCTGTCGAGCCTCGACGACCTGCCGGGCTGGCCTGAACAGGTCAAGACCATGCAGCGCAACTGGATCGGCAAGTCCAAGGGCATGGAAGTGCAGTTCCCGTACAACGTCGACTCGATCGGCGAAGCGGGCGCACTGAAAGTCTTCACCACCCGTCCAGACACCTTGATGGGCGCGACCTACGTCGCCGTGGCCGCCGAGCACCCGCTGGCCACTCAAGCCGCACAGAACAACCCTGAGCTGCAGGCGTTCATCGCCGAATGCAAAGGCGGCAGCGTGGCCGAGGCCGACGTCGCCACCCAAGAGAAAAAAGGCCTGCCGACCGGGCTGTTTGTCGAGCACCCACTGACTGGCGAGAAGTTGCCAGTATGGGTCGCCAACTATGTGCTGATGCACTACGGCGATGGCGCCGTAATGGCTGTGCCGGCCCACGACGAGCGTGATTTCGAGTTCGCCACCAAGTACGCCTTGCCGATCAAGTCCGTGGTGCGCACCAGCTCCGGCGAGACCAACCCGGCCCCGTGGCAAGACGCCTACGGCGAGCACGGCACCCTGATCAACTCCGGCGAATTCGACGGCCTGGACTTCCAGGGCGCGTTCGACGCCATGGAAGTGGCACTGATCAAGAAAAACCTGGGCGCCTCGCGCACCCAGTTCCGCCTGCGCGACTGGGGCATCAGCCGCCAGCGTTACTGGGGCTGCCCGATCCCGATCATCCACTGCGAAACCTGCGGTGACGTGCCTGTACCGGAAGACCAACTGCCGGTCGTCCTGCCGGAAGACGTGGTGCCGGACGGCGCCGGTTCGCCGTTGGCGCGCATGCCTGAGTTCTACGAGTGCAACTGCCCTAAATGCGGCCAGCCTGCCAAGCGTGAAACCGACACCATGGACACCTTCGTCGAGTCCTCGTGGTACTACGCCCGCTACGCCTCGCCGCACTACGAGGGTGGCCTGGTGGAGAAATCCGCAGCCGACCATTGGTTGCCAGTGGACCAGTACATCGGCGGTATCGAACACGCCATTCTTCACCTGCTGTACGCGCGCTTCTTCCACAAGCTGATGCGTGACGAAGGCCTGGTGAGCTCCGACGAGCCGTTCAAGAACCTGCTGACCCAAGGCATGGTGATCGCCGAGACCTACTACCGTCGTGAAGCCAATGGTGCCTACACCTGGTTCAACCCGGCGGACGTCGAACTTGAGCGTGACAGCAAAGCCAAGGTCATCAGCGCCAAGCTGATCTCGGACGGCCTGCCGGTGGAAATCGGTGGCACCGAGAAGATGGCCAAGTCGAAGAACAACGGCGTCGACCCACAGTCGATGATCGACCAGTTCGGCGCCGACACCTGCCGCCTGTTCATGATGTTTGCCTCGCCGCCGGACATGAGCGCCGAATGGTCCGACTCCGGCGTCGAAGGTTCGCACCGTTTCCTCAAACGCGTCTGGCGCCTGGCGCACGCCCATATCAGCCAGGGCTTGCCGGGCAAACTGGACGTGGCCGGCCTGAGCGACGAGCAGAAAGCCATTCGTCGCAGCACGCACCTGGCGATCCGCCAAGCGAGCCAGGACGTGGGCCAGAACCACAAGTTCAACACCGCCATCGCCCAGGTGATGACGCTGATGAACGTGCTGGAAAAAGCCCCGCAAGCGACCGAACAGGACCGCGCACTGATTCAGGAAGGCCTGGAAACGGTCACCCTGCTGCTGGCGCCGATCACACCGCACATCAGCCACGACCTGTGGAACCGCCTGGGCCACGACGGCGCCGTCATTGATGCCGCCTGGCCAAAGCAGGATGACAGCGCCCTGGTCCAGGACACGCTGCAACTGGTGATCCAGGTCAACGGCAAGCTGCGTGGCCAGATCGACATGCCGGCCAGCGCCAGCCGTGAAGACGTCGAAGCCGCCGCACGCGTCAACGAGAACGTGCTGCGCTTCACCGAAGGCCTGACGATCCGCAAAGTGATCGTCGTGCCTGGCAAACTGGTCAATATCGTCGCCAGCTAAATCGGATCGGGCGCGGGGCTTGGGCCCCGCGCCGAACAAAACCTTCAGGGCCTCGATAAGGCCCACGTGGTTTCAAGGGGAGCAACACAATGATCAAACGCAATCTGCTGGTGATGGGCCTGGCCGTACTGCTGAGCGCTTGCGGCTTCCAGCTGCGCGGCACCGGCACCAATGACCTGACGATCAAGGAACTGGACCTCAGCGCACGCGACGCCTACGGCGAGACCGTGACCCAGCTGCGCCAAGTCCTGGAAAACAGCGGCGTCAAGGTTTACACCGGCGCGACCTACAAACTGTACCTGGCCAGCGAGAAAGACACCCAGCGTAACCTGAGCTACGCCAGTGCTGGCCGTGCGTCCGACATCGAACTGGCCACCGAGCTGACCTTCGAAGTCCGTGGCCGTGATAGCTTGCCGCTGATGGGTGACAAGATCGTCGTCCAGAAGATCGTCAGCCACGACGGCAACAACCTGGTCGGCTCGGACTCCGAGACCATTCAGGTGCGCAAGGAAATCCGTCGCGAACTGGTACAGCGCGTGATGCTGCGCCTGCAAATGCTCACACCGGAAAAACTCGAAACCTTGCAGCAAGCTGCCGACAACAAAGCCAAGGCTGACGCCGACGCCCTGAAAGCCGCGCAAGAGTACGAAGACAACACGCCGAAACAATCGCCTGTTGAAGTCCCAGTCGAGTAAGCCAGACGGGGCGCCCCAGGCGCCCCGTTCGCCCCGCCTATGAAACTCGCCCCCGCCCAACTCGCCAAACACCTGCAAGGTGGCCTTGCGCCTGTCTATATCGTCAGCGGTGATGACCCGCTGCTGTGCCAGGAAGCCGCCGACGCCATCCGCACCGCCGCCCGCCAGCAAGGCTTCGATGAACGCCAAGTGTTCAGCGCCGACGCCAGTTTCGACTGGGGCACGCTGCTGCAAGCTGGGGCGAGCATGTCGCTGTTCGCCGAAAAACGCCTGCTGGAACTGCGCCTGCCGTCCGGCAAGCCCGGCGACAAAGGTGCGGCCGCCTTGATGGAATACTGCTCACGCCCGGCCGAAGACACGGTGCTGTTGATCAGCCTGCCCAAGCTCGACGGCAGTGCGCAGAAAACCAAATGGGGCAAGGCGTTAGTCGAGGGTCCGCAGACCCAGTTCATCCAGATCTGGCCAGTGGACAGCAATCAGTTGCCGCAATGGATTCGTCAGCGCCTGTCCCAGTCGGGGCTGTCGGCGACGCAAGATGCTGTGGAACTGATTGCCGCGCGGGTTGAAGGCAACTTGCTGGCCGCCGCCCAAGAGATCGAAAAGCTCAAGCTGATGGCCGAAGACGGGCAGATCACCGTCGAAACCGTACAGGGTGCGGTGGCTGACAGCGCGCGCTTTGACGTGTTCGGGTTGGTGGATGCGATCCTCAACGGCGAACCCGCCCACGCGTTGCGCATGCTCGAAGGCCTGCGCGGCGAAGGCGTGGAGCCACCGGTGATTCTCTGGGCCCTGGCCCGTGAGCTGCGGGTGCTGGCCAATATTGCCCTGCAATACAGCCAGGGCACGCCGCTGGACAAGTGCTTCAGCCAGGCCCGGCCACCGGTGTGGGACAAGCGCAAACCCCTGATGAGCAAAGCCCTGCAACGGCACTCGGCGCAACGCTGGGCGCTGCTGCTGCTGGAGGCCCAGCGCATCGATGCACAGATAAAGGGCCAGGCGGCGGGTTCGCCGTGGATGAGTTTGAGCCGCCTGTCGCTATTGATGGCCGGCCAGCGCCTGACACTTCCCGCCGAATAATCCGTTCGCAAAGACGCTCCCACATTTTTGATCGCATTTACAATTTCTGATAGGTGCCAGTCTTTACAGCCTCACAACTTCGGCAGATGATTTGCACCGTTCCAACCCACCCAGAGAGTACCGACCATGAGCAAAAAGCCATCCAAGCATGGCCCCAACAAGGCCAAATCCATCATCGCCCAGCCACTGTTCCGCAGCCGTCAAGAACGCGCCGGCAAGGGCAAAGGTAGCTACCGCCGCGAAGCCTTCCAGTCTAATAGCTGGGAGGCTTCTTACTTTCTGGCTGCCTGAAGGCAAGCGCCCCTTTGGCATGATAAGGTCTGCACCTGATTTGTAATCCCTGGACCTGTGCATGCCCTCTTGTCTCTCCCGTCGTTGGCACCTTCGCCAATTGATCGCTGCCTCCAGCCTCATTCTGCTCGTCGCCTGTGCGGAGAAACCTACCGCCGCCGACGCTCAACCCCTGCCCAAACTCCAGACCGCTCCAGTCGTGGCCCCCGCTGTCGTGGCGCCCCTGGCCGTGGACAACCTGGATATCCAGCCGACCCAGACCTTCGCCGAATGGCAGGCCGGGTTTCG
This sequence comes from Pseudomonas sp. Marseille-Q1929, assembly GCF_017316265.1. Lineage (NCBI taxonomy): Bacteria > Pseudomonadati > Pseudomonadota > Gammaproteobacteria > Pseudomonadales > Pseudomonadaceae > Pseudomonas > Pseudomonas sp. Marseille-Q1929. The sequence continues at coordinate 61,540 of NZ_JAFLWU010000013.1, read as the reverse complement.
CGAACAGGCCCTGAGGGCCGGGATCACCCCGGCCGTTTTTGACAATGCCTTTGCCAACGTCACCCCGGACATGGCCGTTATCCGCGCCGACCGCAGCCAGCCGGAATTCTCCCGGCCGGTGTGGGAATACCTCAACGGCGCCCTCTCGCCGCTGCGTGTGCGCAATGGCCAGGCGTTGCTGATCAAGTACGCCGACATCCTGCAAAGCATCGAGCAACGCTATGGCGTCGACCGCCAGGCGCTGGTGTCGGTGTGGGGCATGGAGAGTAACTTCGGCCAGTTCCAGGGCAACAACTCGGTGATCCGCTCCCTGGCGACCCTGGCCTATGAAGGCCGTCGCCCGGCGTTTGCCCAGGCGCAATTGCTGGCGGCGCTGCAAATCATCCAGCACGGCGATATCCAGGCCGATCAGATGAAAGGCTCCTGGGCCGGCGCCATGGGCCAGACCCAGTTCATCCCGACCACCTACAACACCCACGCCGTGGATTTCGATGGCGACGGTCGCCGCGACATCTGGAACAGCCCGGCCGATGCCCTCGCCTCCACGGCGCACTACCTGCAAAGCTCCGGCTGGCAGAAAGGCCAACCGTGGGGGTTTGAGGTCAATCGACTGCCGACGGGCTTCGATTACACCTTGGCCGACGGCGGTGTCCGCAAGACCGTCGCCGACTGGCTGAAACTGGGCATCCAACTGCCACCCGGCGCGAGCATGCCGCCGAACGTAGACCAGCTATCCGCTGCCCTGCTGCTACCTGCGGGTTACCGTGGCCCGGCGTTCCTGGTGCTGGATAACTTCCGCGCGATCCTCAAGTACAACAACTCGTCGTCCTACGCGCTGGCGGTCGGCCTGCTGTCGGAACGATTTGGCGGCGGGGGTGTGATTCGTGGCGAGTGGCCGAAGGATGAACTGCCGCTGAGTCGTTCCCAGCGTATTGATTTGCAGACCGTGCTGAACGCCAAGGGCTATGAGGCCGGCAACCCGGACGGGATTATCGGCGCCAATACGCGCAAGGCGATTCGGGCGGCGCAGCAGTCGTTAGGTTGGCCGGCGGATGGGTATCCAACGGTGAAGCTGTTGGAGTCGTTGCAAAACCGCTAGATCTGCTTATGGCCACTACCGCTATCGCAGGCAAGCCAGCTCCCACAGGGGAATGCATTCCAAAGTGTGGGAGCTGGCTTGCCTGCGATGACGGCATCACAAGCACCAACTATCTAAAGACCACATCCTGCTCCAACACCAATCGCTGCTCCCCCGCATCCAGCCGCACCAACGCGCCCATCGGCAACGTCAGGTTCGGATCACAATGCCCACTGCGCCAGCCCGCCAACACCGGAATGCACAAAGGCTCGAACGTCTGCTTGAGCAAACGCTCCAACGCCATCGGGTCCACCCCCGCCACATCCCCCACCAGCACACCGGCAACCTGCGCCAGCTTGCCCGCCAGGCGCAGGTGCGTCAGCAAACGGTCGATGCGGTAGATCGGTTCGTTGACGTCTTCGATCAACAGAATGATGCCCTCGGCATCAATTTCGTAAGGCGTGCCCATCACCGCCGCGATCATCGATAGGTTGCCGCCCAGCAAGCGCCCACAGGCGATGCCTGGGGCAATCGTGGTCAACGGGTAGGCCACCGGGTGTGCCAGCACGCTGCCGGTGCCGAGATCGCCGCGCAGCATGCTGAGCAGGGAAAACTCGGTCGGTGGTTGCTTGTCACCCAACAGGTCGGCGTTGAGCATCGGCCCGTGGAAGGTCACGAAACCGGCGTAGCGGCTGATTGCCAGGTGCACGGCCGTGATGTCGCTGTAGCCGACAAACGGCTTTGGATGGGCGCGTAGCAGGTCGAAATCGAGGCCGTCGAGCAGGCGTGGCGTACCGTAGCCGCCGCGCAGGCAGAAGATGGCGTCGATGTCGGGGTCGGCAAAAGCACGATGGAGGTCACTGAGACGGGTTTGATCGCTGCCGGCGAGATAGCCGTCACGTTCGTAGACACCGGGAAAGATTCGCAGGTCATAGCCTCGGGCACGCATCCATTGGCCAACTTTTTCGACATCCAACGCGGCGGGGCCAGCGGGTGCGATCAGGGCGATGGTGCCTTCGGGGCGCAGGGCGGGTACGGCAGCGGACATCCACAGATCTCCCTAATTGACGCGGAACGAAATGTGGGAGCGGGCTTGCTCGCGAATGCGCAGTGTCAGTCAATAAATCAGGTGACTGAAACACCGCTTTCGCGAGCAAGCCCGCTCCCACATTGGATTTGCGGCGTTGCGTAAATCTATATCAGGAAACCAGGCTCGCCTTGACCAACTTGGCCTGCTCGTCAGCGTGGTACGACGAACGTACCAACGGGCCCGACGCGACGTTCTTGAAGCCCATCTTGTAACCTTCCTCGGCAAACCAGGCGAAGGTGTCCGGGTGCACAAAACGCTGCACCGGCAAGTGGCTGCGGGACGGTTGCAGATACTGGCCCAGGGTCAGCATGTCGATGTCGTGTTCGCGCATGCGCTTCATGACTTCGATGACTTCTTCGTCGGTCTCACCCAGGCCCAGCATCAAGCCGGATTTGGTCGGGATGTGCGGCATCATCTGCTTGAATTTCTGCAGCAGGGTCAGCGACCACTGGTAGTCCGAACCCGGACGCGCGGCCTTGTACAGGCGCGGCACGGTTTCCAGGTTGTGGTTGAACACATCCGGCGGCTCGGCGGCGGTGATTTCCAGCGCGACGTCCATGCGGCCACGGTAGTCCGGCACCAGGGTTTCGAGCATCACGTTTGGCGACAGCTTGCGGATCTCGCGGATGCAGTCGGCAAAGTGCTGGGCACCGCCGTCACGCAGGTCATCGCGGTCTACCGAGGTGATCACCACGTACTTGAGCTTCAGGTCGGCGATGGCGATGGCCAGGCTTTCCGGCTCGTTGACGTCCAGTGGCTTCGGTCGACCGTGGCCCACGTCGCAGAACGGGCAACGACGGGTGCAGATGTCACCCATGATCATGAAGGTGGCAGTGCCGCCGGAGAAGCACTCGCCCAGGTTCGGGCACGAGGCTTCTTCGCACACGCTGTGCAGCTTGTGTTTGCGCAGCAGGGCCTTGATACGGTCGACTTCCGGCGAAACCGGGATGCGCACGCGAATCCAGTCGGGTTTCTTCGGCAGTTCGGTGGTCGGAATGATCTTCACCGGGATGCGTGCAACCTTCTCGGCGCCGCGCAGCTTGACGCCGGCTTCCACCTTGGCACGCGGGGCCGGGGCCGGACGGTCAGTAACGTCCACCGTCGGGATCATGGTTTGCACTGCATCAGTAGTCATAATCAGTCGATTCCGCCCGTAAGGGTCGTCTGCTCAGCATAGTCGAGGTGTTTGACGAGCTGCGCACGCAGCCGGGCACTAACCTCGGCAAATTTAATCGGTGTGGCGTGGTCGCTCAGTTGGGTCATCGCCAGCCCGGCATAGCCGCACGGGTTGATCCGACGAAACGGCGCCAGGTCCATGTCCACGTTCAGGGCCAGGCCGTGAAAGGAACAACCATGGCGAATGCGCAGGCCCAGGGAGGCGATTTTCGCGCCATCCACGTACACACCAGGTGCATCGGGCTTGGCCGCGGCGGTCACGCCGTAGCTGGCCAGCAGCTCGATCAGGCATGTCTCCATGCGGCTGACCAGGTCGCGTACGCCAAAACCCAGCTTGCGCACATCCAACAGTAGGTATGCGACAAGTTGTCCCGGGCCATGGTAAGTCACTTGGCCACCTCGGTCGACCTGCACCACCGGAATATCCCCCGGCAGCAGCAGATGCTCAGCCTTGCCGGCCTGGCCCTGGGTGAACACCGGCGGGTGTTCGACCAGCCAGATTTCGTCCGGGGCCGACGTACCACGCTCGTTGGTGAACCGCTGCATGGCATGCCAGACCGGCTCGTAGGCCATCTGGCCGAGCTCGCGAAAGCCCAGGACGCCTGACATCACAGCACCATGTGCACGAAGCCCGTGGCCCGCAGTTCGCTGTTGATGTCGTAGAGCTGGTCTTGACCGGTCGCAACGATGTGCAACTGGATCGTGGTGTATTTACCGTTGGTGCTCGAACGCTCGTCCACCCGGTTGTCGTTGATCGTCGCGTGTTTGCGCACGATTGCGATGATGGTGTCTTTGTTGCCCACGCCGGTATCGCTGATCACTTTGACGGGATAATCCGTCACTGGGAATTCGATCTTTGGCGCCTTTACTTCGGTATCGGTCATGGCGTAACGGCCTCGTAAGCGTAAGCCGTGGCGACGGGCAAAGCCCCGCGTCGGATCAACGCGGGGCTTTGCAGGTGCACACTTATCAGTTGAACAAGCTGTAGAAGAATAGACGGATGCTATCCCACACGCGGCGGAAGATACCACCTTCGTCGACGGCGTCCAGCGCGATCAGGTCGGCGCTGTGCACCACCTTGTCGTCCAGTTTCACTTCGACCTTGCCGATCACGTCACCCTTGGCGATTGGCGCTACCAATTGCGGGTTCATGGTCATGCTGGCAGCGAGCTTTTTCAGCTGGCCTTTAGGCATGGTCAGGGTCAGGTCTTCAGCCAGGCCGGCCTTGACTTGCGAGGTCGCGCCTTTCCACACCGGCGCGGTCGCCAGCTCAGCACCCTTCTGGTAGAAGGTCTGGGTTTCGAAGAAGCGGAAACCGTAGGTCAGCAGTTTTTGCGTCTCGGCCGCACGGGCCTGCTCGCTGTTGGTGCCGAAGACCACGGCGATCAGGCGCTGGCCGTCACGGACGGCGGACGACACCATGCAGTAGCCGGCTTCATCGGTGTGGCCGGTTTTCAGGCCATCGACGGTCTTGTCACGCCACAGCAACAGGTTGCGGTTAGGCTGCTTGATGTTGTTCCAGAAGAATTCTTTCTGGGAGTAGATCGCGTAGTGCACCGGGTCGACACGGATGATCGCGCGCGCCAGGATTGCCATGTCGTGAGCCGACGAATAGTGCTCAGGGTTTGGCAGGCCGGTCGGGTTCATGAAGTGGCTGTTGGTCATGCCCAGGTCAGTGACGGTTTTGTTCATCATGTCGGCGAAGGCGTCTTCGCTGCCGGCGATGTGCTCGGACAGGGCCACGCTGGCGTCGTTGCCGGACTGGATGATGATGCCGTGCAGCAGGTCGCTCACGGTCACTTGCGAACCGACCTTGATGAACATCCGCGAACCGCCGGTGCGCCAGGCGTTTTCGCTGACGGTCACCGGGTCGTTTTCGCCGATCTGGCCGCGACGGATTTCCAGGGTCGCGATGTAGGCAGTCATCAGCTTGGTCAAGCTGGCTGGAGGCAGACGCTGGTCACCGTTGCTCTCGACCAGCACGTTGCCGCTGGCGGCATCCATGAGGACCCAGGCCTTGGCGGCCAGTTGCGGGGAAGCCGGCACCATTTCAACCGCCCAGGCGGCCGGGGTGATGATCAGCGAAAGGAGCAGGCACGTGCGTTTGGCTAAGGAGGTGATGTTCATCCGTCTCTCGAAATTGCTTATGGAAACTTGCCCTCGCGGGCAAAACTTATTCAGACAGGCCGTTGCCAGACTGTCGCGTGTTCGGTTGCCCGCTCACCCCTTGCCCCTGGGTTTTATTGTTCAACGAGCCAACAACCAGGGTTCAAGCCCGCATTCGGGCCTGAGCCTTCAATCTTTTGTTATTCGGCGGTGACCACACTGGGTTGCCCCAGGTTGGCCATGCGCACACTGTTCTGCACTTGTGCGACTTCACCCGGCGTGCCGATCGGCCCCATGCGTACACGGTGCAGGGTCTGCTGGTTACGCACGATGGAGCTGATGAAGACCGGCGCACTGACCATGCCGCTGAGTTTCGACCTTAACAGCTCTGCCGCATCCGGGTTGGCGAAAGCGCCGACTTGCAGGTATTGCCCGCCCGCCATCGAAGCCCCCGGCGCGGCGCGCGGCACCACGACGGTATCCGGCGCGTGCTGCTGCGGCGGCGGTGTCCACTGTTCGATCTTGCCGGCCGACGCGTTCACCTGCGGCTGCTGGCTGGTTGGCTCGTTGAGCATCAACGGTGCCGGCTTGCCGCGCTGGGCCCAGTATTGCGCCGGATCGATACCTTCGACTTTCACCCGCGCCGTGCCGGTTTCGGCATAGCCGAGCTTCTTCGCGGCAGCGTAGGACAGGTCGATGATGCGATCGGAATAGAACGGCCCACGGTCATTGACCCGCAGGATCACCGTGCGATTGTTGTCCAGGTTGGTCACCCGTACATAGCTGGGCAGCGGCAGGGTCTTGTGCGCCGCGCTCATGCCGTACAGGTCATACACTTCGCCGTTGGCGGTGTTCTGGCCGTGGAACTTGGTGCCGTACCAGGACGCCGTGCCGGACTGCACGTAGGTCTTGGATTCTTGCAGCGGGAAGTAATTCTTGCCCAGCACCGTATACGGGTTGGCCTTGTACGGCCCGGTGTGCAGGGTTGGCGTGGCATCCGGGATCTTCGACACATCGACATCCCACCATGGCGCGCCATCTTTGTGCGCGCGGTTGATGTCCAGGCCCGGCTGGGAACGGACCACCGCCCCCCCGGACTTCTGCGCCGGACCACGGCTGGTGGAGCAACTGACAACCAGCAAGGACAACGCGGCAAACGCCACCAGCTTGAGCGGTTTTTGGATCGGCGATACCCGCATTACTTGTTGCCCCGTGCTTGGACCAGCATGTCTGACAGCTGATGCACGGCCATGGCGTACATCACACTGCGGTTATAACGCGTGATTGCGTAGAAATTCTTCAGGCCCATCCAGTATTCAGGGCCGTTTTCGCCTTCGAGACGGAACGCCGTCACCGGCATGTCATCGCGTGGCGCATTCTGACTCGACCACCCCAGCGCCCGCAACTCCCCGACCGTCTTGACCGGCTCGATGCCCTGGGTCAGGCCTTCATCGGCGCGATCGCCGGCCACATCGGCGCGGATCACCACCGGTTCGCCCGCGACCCAGCCGTGACGCTTGAAGTAGCTGGCCACACTGCCGATGGCGTCGTCGGGATTGCTCCAGATATTGATATGGCCGTCGCCGTCAAAGTCCACCGCGTAGGCGCGGAAGCTGCTCGGCATAAACTGCGGCAAGCCCATCGCACCGGCGTAGGAACCCTTGAGGGTCAACGGGTCGACCTGCTCTTCGCGGGCCAACAAGAGGAATTCGCGCAGTTCCTTGCGGAAGAACTCGGCACGCGGCGGGTAATCGAAACCCAGGGTCGACAAGGCGTCGATCACCCGGTAACTGCCGGTATTGCGCCCGTAGAATGTTTCAATGCCAATGATTGCGACGATGACCTGGGCCGGCACCCCGTATTCCTGCTCGGCGCGGGCCAGTACAGCTTCGTGCTGGCGCCAGAAATCCACGCCCCGCGCCACGCGGGCGTCGGTGAGGAACATCGGGCGATATTCCTTCCATTGCTTCACCCGTTCAGCCGGGCGGGAGATGGCGTCGAGGATCGCCTGCTTTTTCTGCGCCTCGCGAAACACGCCCATCAGCTGTTCACCGGCAAAACCGTAGTCGCGGGTCATTTCACCGACAAATTCGGCGACCTGGGGTGAACCATCGTAGTCACCGGCCTGCGCCTCTTGCGTTGCGCCCAGCAGGCCAATCAGGCCCATCCAGGACGCGTGCCGAGTCGCCCAGCCGCGCATTACTTGCATTGACATCTTCACCTTATTCAAACCTGTGCGATCCATTTGCGATGCGTATGAATCGACATCAAAACCCCAAACGCTGACAGCAATGTCACCAGCGAAGTTCCGCCGTAGCTAATGAATGGCAACGGCACCCCAACCACCGGCAGCAGGCCACTGACCATACCGATGTTGACGAAAACGTAAACAAAAAAAGTCATGGTCAGGGCGCCGGCGAGCAATTTGCCGAACAGCGTCTGCGCCTGGGCGGTGATTACCAGCCCGCGACCAATCAACAACAGATAGATCAGCAACAATGCGCAAATGCCCACCAGGCCGAACTCTTCGCCCATCACCGCAATAATGAAGTCGGTGTGGCTCTCGGGCAGGAAGTCCAGGTGCGACTGGGTGCCCAGCAGCCAGCCCTTGCCAAATACGCCGCCGGAACCGATGGCCGCTTTCGACTGGATAATGTTCCAGCCGGTGCCCAGCGGATCGCTCTCAGGATCAAGGAAGGTCAGAATCCGCTGCTTCTGGTAGTCATGCATAAAGAAGAACCACATGGCCACGGCCACTGGCACGGCGGCGGCGAGCACACTGAGGATCCAGCGCCAGCGCAAGCCGCCCATGAACAGCACGAACGCGCCGCCCGCGAGGATCAGCAACGAGGTGCCGAGGTCCGGCTGGCGCACGATCAGGATGAACGGTATGCCGATCAGGATCAGGCTCACCCCCACATGCTTGAGCTGTGGCGGCAAGGTGCGCTTGGACAGGTACCAGGCGATGGTCGCCGGCATCAGGATCTTCATGAATTCCGACGGTTGGAAGCGAATCACCCCCGGAATGTTGATCCAGCGGGTCGCGCCCATGGCGTTGTGGCCCATCACGTCCACCACCACCAGCAATAACACGCCGGCGACGTAACCGAGGGGTACCCAGCGCGCCATGAAACGCGGCTCCAACTGGGCGATCACCACCATCGACAGCAGGCCCAGGCCAAACGACGAGGCCTGCTTGATCAACAGGTCCCAGTTCTTGCCGCTGGCCGAATAGAGGACGAACAGGCTGCCGGCCGCCAGGGTCAGCAGCAAGATCAGCAACGGACCGTCGACGTGCATGCGTTGCAGCAACGTCGCACGGCGACGCATCACATCCTCGCTGGAGAGGATGCGGTCAAAATTACTCTTCACTGGCCGTAACCTCGGTGCTTGAAGGGGGGCCGCCATATTCGGGCTTGAGCCTGCCGTCGTCGGCCAACAGCCAGGCGTCCATGATCTGGCGCACCACCGGGGCCGCGACGCCGGAGCCGGACTCGCCGTTCTCGACCATCACTGCCACCACGATTTTCGGGTCGTCGGCCGGCGCGAAGCCGACAAACAAGGCGTGGTCACGGTGGCGTTCCTGAACCTTGGTGCGGTCGTATTTCTCGCCCTGCTTGATCGCCACCACCTGGGCAGTACCGCTCTTGCCGGCAATGCGGTACTGCGCGCCAATCGCCGCCTTACGCGCGGTGCCACGGGCGCCGTGCATCACTTGCTGCATGCCGTGGTTGACCTTGGTCCAGTCCGACGGATCGCGCAGCACGATGTCGGGGATCGGGTTGTCGTCCACCGGCTTTTCGCCTTCGATGGTCTTGGCCAGGTGCGGACGGTTCCAGATGCCTTTGTTGGCCACCAGCGCCGTGGCCTGCGCCAGTTGCAGCGGCGTGGCCTGCATGTAGCCCTGGCCGATGCCGAGGATCAGGGTTTCACCCGGGAACCACGCCTGGCGACGGGTCGCACGCTTCCACTCCCGCGACGGCATCAGGCCCGGGGATTCTTCGAACATGTCGAGGGAGACTTTCTGACCAAGGCCGAACTTGCCCATGTAGGCAGACAGTCGGTCGATTCCCAGCTTGTGGGCCAGGTCGTAAAAATAGGTGTCGTTGGAGCGCATGATCGCGGTGTCCAAATCGACATAGCCGTCACCGGTGCGGTTCCAGTTACGGTATTTGTGATCATAGTTGGGCAGCATGTAGTAGCCCGGGTCATACACCCGGCTGGAGGCCGTGACCACGCCCGCGTCCAACCCGGCAATCGCCACCGCCGGCTTGATCGTCGAGCCCGGCGGATACAGGCCACGCAGCACGCGGTTGAACAGCGGCCGGTCGATGGAATCGCGCAACTCGGCGTAAGCCTTGAAGCTGATGCCGGTGACGAACAGGTTAGGGTCGAAACTCGGCTGGCTGACCATCGCCAGCACTTCGCCCGTGTTCGGGTCCAGTGCCACGACTGCGCCACGCCGCCCGCCCAGGGCCATCTCGGCAGCTTCCTGCAGCTTGATGTCCAGGCTCAGCACGATGTCCTTGCCCGGTACCGGGTCGGTGCGCTTGAGCACCCGCAGCACACGGCCACGGGCGTTGGTCTCGACTTCTTCGTAACCCACCTGGCCGTGCAACTCGGGCTCGTAGAAACGCTCCACGCCCGTCTTGCCGATATGGTGGGTGCCGCTGTAGTTCACCGGATCAAGGGTCTTCAGCTCTTTCTCGTTGATCCGCCCCATATAGCCGACGGAGTGGGCAAAGTGCGGCCCTTGCGGGTAATGCCGCACCAACTGCGCCACCACTTCCACACCTGGCAAACGGAACTGGTTCACCGCGATCCGCGCGATCTGCTCTTCGGTCAGCTCAAACAGGATCGGCACCGGCTCGAATGGCCGGCGCCCCTGCTTCATGCGCTTTTCGAAGATCACCCGATCTTCAGGCGTCAGCTGCAGCACCTCGACGATCACATCGAGGACCTGCTGCCAGTCGCCGGAGCGTTCGCGGGTCATGCTCAGGCTGAAGCTGGGGCGGTTGTCCGCAACCACCACGCCATTGCGGTCGAAAATCAGGCCACGGGTCGGCGGAATCGGCTGCACATGCACCCGGTTGTTTTCCGACAATGTGGAGTGATAGTCGTACTGGATCACCTGTAGGAAATACAGACGGGCGATCAACACCCCGATCAGCCCCACCACCAGAAAAGCGCCGAACACGACCCGCGCGCGTACCAGACGTGCGTCTTTCTCGTGGTCCTTGATGCGGATCGGCTGGGTCATCGGGAAGGGCGCAGACTATTTGTGGTAAGGGTGCCCGGACAGGACTGTCCAGGCGCGATACAGCTGTTCACCGATCAGAATCCTTACCAACGGGTGCGGCAACGTGAGCGCCGACAGCGACCAGCGCTGGTCCGCCCGCGCACAGACTTCCGGCGCCAGCCCTTCGGGGCCGCCGACCATGAAGTTGACCGTACGCGAATCCAGGCGCCAGCGATCCAGTTCCACCGCCAACTGCTCGGTGCTCCAGGGTTTGCCGTGCACTTCCAGGGTGACGATGCGCTCGTTGGGGCCGACCTTGGCCAACATGGCTTCGCCTTCCTGACGGATAAAGCGTGCCACGTCGGCATTCTTGCCCCGGGTGTTGAGCGGTATCTCTACCAGTTCCAGCGACAGCTCAGCGGGCAGACGCTTGGCATACTCGTGCCAGCCTTCTTCCACCCACTTGGGCATGCGTGAACCGACAGCAATCAGACGCAGGCGCACAGCCGTTCCTTATTCCTGGTCTTTGTTGAGCTTGTCGAAGTGCGCGTGGCCCACTTCCGGGCTGTGGTGCTTGCCATCGGCGGCACGGCTCTGCTCGGCGCCTTTCCACAGACGTTCCAGGTCGTAGAACTGACGGGCGTTGGAGGTCATCATGTGAACGATCACGTCGTCCATATCCAGCAGCACCCAGTCGCTGTCGCCCTTGCCTTCTTCACCCAGCGGCTTCACGCCTTGGGCTTTGACGGCTTCACGGACTTTATCCAGCATCGCGCCGATCTGACGGTTCGAGGTACCGGTAGCGATGATCATGAAGTCGGTGATGCTTTGTTTGTCGCGCACGTCCAGCACCTGGATGTCCTGGGCCTTGACGTCTTCCAGGGCCGCCACGGCGACTTTTACCAGCTCTTCGCCAGCCAGCTCTGGGCCAACATGGGCTTCAACTGGCAGCGGCGCGCTTTTGAAGGTGCCTTTGCGCTTAACTTTGCTTACGTCTTTGTTCGTCATATAAAACTCGTTTTGCTCGTATGTTCGGGCGCTTGCTGCACGAATGTTCGTACGTTCAAGCGCGCCTTTTCAGTTCGACGCACGGTAAAGCCCGTGCGCATCGATGTAGGCCAGGACCGCGTCAGGCACCAGGAAACGTACCGACTTACCGCTGGCCAGCAGTTGACGGATCTGGGTGGCGGACACCGCAAGCGGGGTCTGCCAGACGAATGCAATATTCCCGTTCGGCCCGGTCAGGGCCAAGGGGTCACTTACCGACCGCGCGGCCAGCAGGTTGCGCAAGGCATCCGGCGGTTCGCTGTCGGCATCCGGGCGTTGCAAAACCAGGATGTGGCAATGCTGGAGGAGTTCCTCCCAGCGATGCCAAGAGGGCAGGCCGCAAAATGCGTCCCAGCCCAAAAGCAGAAACAACTGGTCATCCGCGGCCAACTCGGCGCGCATCAGCTCCAGGGTGTCAACAGTGTAGGACGGTTTATCGCGCTTGAGTTCGCGGTCGTCCACCACCAGGGGTGCGATGCCTTCCACCGCCAGGCGCACCATTTCCAGGCGCTGCTGTGGCGACACTTGTGGCGTATCGCGATGAGGCGGCCGGGCGTTGGGCATCACGCGCAGTTCATCCAGCGCGAGGGCATCCGCGACTTCCAGGGCACTGCGCAAATGGCCGATGTGCACGGGGTCGAAAGTACCGCCGAGCAGCCCGATGCGTTTACCCATCAAGTGCGCACATGACCGTCGCCGAACACCACGTACTTCTCGCTGGTCAGGCCTTCGAGGCCAACCGGGCCGCGGGCGTGGAGCTTGTCGGTGGAAATACCGATCTCCGCCCCCAGGCCGTACTCGAAGCCGTCGGCAAACCGCGTCGAGGCGTTGATCATCACCGAAGCGGAATCCACTTCGTTGAGGAAACGCCGCGCATCGCTGAAATGCTCGGAGACAATGGCGTCGGTGTGCTTGGAGCCGTAGGTGTTGATATGTTCGATGGCCTCGTCCAGGTCATCGACGAGCTTGATCGACAGGATCGGCGCGGTGTATTCGGTGTACCAATCCAGCTCGGTCGCTTCGATCACGTCTGCGCCCAGCAGCGCACGGGTACGCTCACAACCGCGCAGCTCCACGCCCTTGTCACGGTAGATGGCAGCCAGCGGCGGCAACACGCGCTCGGCAATGCCGACGTGCACCAGCAGGGTTTCCATGGTGTTGCACGGCGCGTAGCGGTGGGTCTTGGCGTTGTCGGCGATGCGGATCGCCTTGTCGATGTCGGCAGCGATGTCGATATACACGTGGCACACGCCGTCGAGGTGCTTGATCACCGGCACCTTGGCATCGCGGCTGACGCGTTCGATCAGGCTCTTGCCACCGCGCGGCACGATCACGTCGACGAATTCCGGCATGGTGATCAGCGCACCAACGGCAGCGCGGTCGGTGGTTTCCACCACTTGCACCACTTCGGCAGGCAGCTCGGCCACGGCCAGGCCTTGCTGAATGCAGGTAGCAATGGCGCGATTGGAGTTAATGGCTTCGGAGCCGCCGCGCAGGATGGTGGCGTTACCCGACTTGAGGCACAGGCTCGCGGCGTCGATGGTCACGTTCGGACGCGACTCATAGATGATGCCGATCACGCCCAGGGGCACGCGCATCTTGCCGACCTGGATACCGGACGGCAGGTAGCGCATATCGCGGATTTCACCGATGGGGTCAGGCAGCTTGGCCACCTGACGCAGGCCTTCGATCATGTCGTCGATACGTGCCGGGGTCAGCGCCAGGCGGTCCAGCAGCGCGGGCTCCAGGCCATTGGCGCGGCCGTTGGCCAGGTCCAGTTCGTTGGCGGCGGTCAGCTCGGAGCGCGAGGCATCCAGAGCGTCGGCGGCCGCCAACAGGGCGCGATTCTTCTGCGCAGTGCTCGCACGGGCGATCAACCGCGAGGCCTGACGGGCAGCGCGACCCAGGCGGGTCATGTAGTCAAGAACGGACTCAGTCATGGTCAGGGAGTCTTGGCAGGGAGGAAAGCGGCAGATTATAGCTGTGACGCCGCTCGACTGACAGCGGTGAGGGGCGGATGGTCGAAATGAACTGTAAAAACCTGGGGTTCAGCGGTAATTAAGGTGGGAGTTGTTATTATTCGGTCACATTTAGCCGTATTAACCCCAGGCCACCATGCCCAGCGTTTCGCCCCAACACCCCGCCAGCGCCCTGCCCGACGGCTTCTTCGACCGCGACGCACAAATTCTTGCGCGAGAATTGCTCGGAAAAGTCATACGCCATCGCGTCGGCGAGATCTGGCTTTCGGCGCGAATTATTGAAACCGAAGCCTATTACGTGGCGGAAAAAGGCAGCCACGCCTCACTTGGCTACACAGAAAAGCGTAAGGCTTTGTTTCTAGACGGTGGGCACATCTACATGTACTACGCCCGTGGCGGTGACTCGCTGAACTTCAGCGCCCAGGGGCCGGGCAATGCCGTGTTGATCAAATCGGCCTATCCGTGGGTCGATGAACTGTCCGGCCCGGCCAGCCTGGCGCAGATGCTGCTGAACAACCCGGATGCCAACGGCCACCCCCGCCCTTCGCAAAAGCTCTGCGCCGGCCAGACCCTGCTGTGCAAGGCCCTGGGGTTGAAGGTGCCGATGTGGGATGCCAAGCGCTTTGACCCGCAACAGCTCTTTGTTGAAGACCTGGGTCAGGTACCAACACACATCATCCAGACCACTCGCCTGGGCATTCCCAGCGGCCGGGATGAACACTTGATGTATCGCTTCGTCGATGCTGGCTACGCGCCTTATTGCACACGGAACCCGCTGCGCCGGGGCCAGGTCGAAGGCCGCGACTATTTTTTGATTTGAACATTGAGACCCGCCACACCAAAGACCCCCTGTTGGAGTTGGCTTGCCTGCTCCCACAGTTTGATCTTCAGTGTTACCGGCTACGTATTTGCATAGATGGAGTGGATTTGTATGGGCCAATGGCTCGATAGCATTACCGGCTGGCTGACCCTCAACCCCGAATGGCTCGCGGTGGCGGTATTTGTTGTCGCGTGCGTGGAATGCCTGGCCATCGCCGGGCTGATCGTGCCAGGCACGGTGTTGCTGTTTGCGATCGCCGCACTGGCGGGCAGCGGCGCGCTGTCGTTGAGTGAAACCCTGCTGCTGGGCTTTCTCGGCGGTTTATTGGGTGATGGCATTTCCTACTTCCTCGGCCGACACTTCCACCAGAACATCCGCCGCCTGCCCGGCCTGCGCCACCATCCAGAATGGATGAACGGCGCCGAGACCTACTTCCACAAGTATGGCATTGCCAGCCTGCTGGTCGGACGTTTCATCGGTCCGTTGCGCCCTATGTTGCCGATGGTCGCCGGCATGTGCGACATGCCGCTCCCACGCTTCGTCGCCGTGAGCCTTCTGGCGGGCGCTGGCTGGTCGGTGGCCTATCTGCTGCCTGGCTGGGCGACCGGTGCTGCGTTCCGTCTACCGTTACCGGAGGGGTTCTGGCCGGAGGCCGGAGTTGTCACCGCCGCTATCGTCGTGCTGCTGGGCTTGAGTGTGAACAGCAGCCTGCGCGGCCATCGTCGTGCCACCTTGTGGATCGGTTGCGCCAGCCTGACCTTGTTGATCGCACTGTTTATCGGCTTTCACCATCTGGATAACTTCGACCATGGCCTGATCGCCCTGGTGCAAGAACATCGCAGCCCGTGGCTGGACGAAGTGATGGTGCGCATCACCCAACTGGGCGAATTCAAGAAGATGTTCGTTGCCAGCGCCGTGTTCACTGGCCTGCTGCTCCTGGCGCGACAATGGCGCCAGGCGGTGTTTGTCGGCGCGACGCTGGCCGGCGCCGCCGTGATCAACACCGGCACCAAGCTATTTTTCGCCCGTGGCCGCCCGGAAATTCTTACAGACCCGCTGACCAGTTTCAGCATGCCCAGCGGGCATGCGTCTGGCTCTTTCGCGTTTTTCCTGGCGCTGGCAGTGCTGGCCGGCCTGGGGCAGCCGACACGACTGCGCATGACCTGGCTTCTATTGGGCTGTATTCCAGCGGCGTTCATTGCCTTGTCGCGTGTCTACCTGGGGGCGCACTGGCCGACTGACATCCTGGCTGGCACCCTGCTGGCGATGGCGGTTTGCGCGTTCAGCCTGACGCTCAGCCAATTCCGCAGCCCACTGCCGCCCATGCCGGCAAAAACCTGGTGGCTGTTATTGCCGGCAGTGGTAGCAGTACTGGGTTTCATTGCCTTGACCGGTACGTCCCATGCGTTGCTCAGGTACGCTTACTGACCCTTGGCGGGCCCGATCCAGTCGACGGGTGCCGCTCGACGCTCAACGCAACGTTCGCGTCGTTCAAGCAGCATCTCGTCGGCGATGTCTGCGGCGCGCTCGGCGATATATTCCGGGCCCCGCTTGGCATCCTGCTGAAGCAGTTGTGTGGCGATGCTGACAAAAAAACTGTCCCAGATCGCTTGCTCCGATTGCGTTGGTCGAATCATGTTCATCCCCGATCACCGTTGTGTGATCGAAAACTATTTCAAGCGACGCGCGCAGAACAACGAAAGAACATCTGAAAACCGCGCCAGATAATTCCGAAACTCAGTTGAACAACTCTCCCTGCAACTCGTCGAGCAACATCTGGATCGCATCCAGCCGCTGCTGCGGGTCGTCGAGTTGCAGCAGGTCGATCTTGTCGGCCTCGGTAAAGGGCAACAGGTAGGCAAGCTGGTTGCCCAAGGCTTGCTGGCCGTCGGCCTCGGTGCCCATGTCCAACGAGGCCACCATCGGGTGCTCGGCCAGGGCCTGGAGCAACGCCAGCAGGTCGGCGTCCTCCTCTTCCAGCGCTTGGTCCGGCAGCTCTTCCAGCCATTGCACGTCGGCCACCAGCAAATGATCTTTCTGCACGCCCGCATCACGCACACGGAAGCGGCGCCCGCCCTCGACGCGAATCCCCAGGAGGCCATTGTCCTGTTGCTTGAAGTCGCGAATCAGCGCTTCACAACCGATCAGTGCGTAGCCATCCGGGGCCATGCCTACCTCACTGCCGTCGAGGATGCACACCACACCGAAGCTTTCGCCCTTTTTCATGCAGCGGCTGATCATGTCCAGGTAGCGCGCCTCGAACAGTTGCAGGTCGAGGGTGCAGCCAGGGAACAGCACGGTATTGAGCGGAAACAGCGCCAGACTCATAAAGGTTTCCTTAAACCCGGTTTAAACGATCACCGACACAGCCAGCGGCAGGAACACTGCCGTGGCCACGCCCATCAGACTCATGGCCAGCGCCGCAAAGGCGCCGCACTCTTCGCTTTCCTGCAACGCCACCGAGGTACCCACGGCGTGGGCCGTCATGCCCAGCGCCATGCCACGCGCCTCAGGGCTGTGCACGCCCAGACGCGACAGGTATGCCGGCCCGATCATCGCGCCGATCACCCCGGTGATCAGCACAAACACGGCCGCCAACGCTGCCACGCCGCCGATCTGTTCGGCCACCAGCATGGCGATTGGCGACGTCACCGACTTGGGCGCCATGGTCATCAGCATCATGTGTTCGGCGCCAAACCACCACCCCAGCAATACACACAAGCCGGTGGCCAACACCCCGCCTATCACCAGCGTAGTAAAAATCGGCCAGAACAATTGGCGAATGCGCCGCAGGTTCAGATAAAGCGGCACCGCCAACGCGACGGTCGCGGGCCCGAGGAGGATGCCCATGATCTCCGTGCTCTTGCGGTACTCGGCGTAGCTCAGGCCACAGGTGAGCAAGATGCCGATTACCAGCAGCATGGACACCAACACCGGCTGCAGGAAGATCCAGCGGGTTTTCTCGAAACCGGCCAGCACCAACTGGTAGGCGCCCAGGGTGATACCGATGCCGAACAAGGGGTGATGAATCACCGCGGTCCACGCGCCGTGCCAGTCGAAGATCATTGGTCCTTCTCCTTGCGCTTGACCATCTGCTGCATCAACACGCCGACAAAACCCATGGCAATCACCAGCGACAGCACCAGCGCGCCGACGATGGCCCAGAAGTCCGCCGCAATGTCCTTGGCGTACACCATCACCCCGACGGCGGGTGGCACCAGTAGCAATGGCAGGTAACGCAACAGGCTGCTGGCCGCCAGGCTCAGGGGCTCGCCGACCTCACCGTTCCAGATCAGAAAACCGAGCATCAGCAGCAAGCCGATGATCGGCCCCGGCAATATCGGCAGCAGCAAATGGTTGAGCGCCGTGCCGATCAATTGGAACAGCACCAGCCATGTCAGTCCGCGTAACAGCATCCGTTCTCCCCCCGTCAAAACTCGCCCGCATTATAAGCATGCCAGCTCTATGCTTCGGCATTCGCCAAAAGCATGGTGGGTTGACCGGGCCTGTTGCCCATGATGATCTAAGATGGATTTCGCACACCTATAAAAACCGATGAACCAAGGAGAGACGCAATGCCCTATGTACCTGTAGCGCAGCTCAAAGATTATGTCGGCAAGGAACTGGGACGTTCCGAATGGCTCACCATCGATCAGGCGCGGATCAACCTGTTCGCCGAGGCCACTGGCGATCATCAGTTCATCCACGTCGACCCGGTCAAGGCCGCGCAAACCCCGTTTGGCAGCACGATTGCCCACGGTTTCCTGTCGTTGTCGCTGATGCCCAAGCTGATGGAAGACATCCTGATCATGCCTGAGGGCCTGAAGATGGCGGTCAATTACGGCCTGGACAGCGTGCGGTTTATCCAGCCGGTCAAGGTCAACTCCAAAGTGCGCCTGAACGTGACACTGACCGACGTCACCGAGAAAAAACCCGGGCAATGGCTGTTCAAGGCCACCGCCACCCTGGAAATCGAAGGCCAGGAAAAACCCGCTTACATTGCCGAGTCGCTGTCACTCTGCTTCGTGTAGGCCCGGCCCTGTGGTGAGGCACTGAAACTCACCACAGGGTATGTAAATTTATGTATGAACCTCGCGGCTGCGGCATACTCGGCGCTCAATTACCCGGATCCCGCTATGCGCCCACTCGCTCCCCTTGCCCTTGCCCTGTTGCTCACCGCTTGCGGAGACGGCGAATCGCTGTTGCCGCCCGATGCGCGCCTGCCCGATGGCGGCCGCTACCGGGGTGATGTGGTCAACGGCTTGCTGCAAGGCCAGGGCCGTGTGGACTACCCCAATGGCAGCTGGTACGCCGGGCAGTTCGACAAGGGCCAGTGGCACGGCCAGGGCGAATGGCATGGCAGCAACGGCGAGGTCTATAAAGGCGAGTTCCAGCAAGGCCTGTTTGATGGCCAAGGCAGCCTGACCACGCCGGGCAGCAGCTACGTCGGCGGCTTCAAGCGCGGCCGGCGCAACGGCGAAGGCACCCTCAAAGAAGGGCAGATGACCTATCGCGGCGAATTCAACGCCGACCAGTATTCCGGCCTCGGCCGCCTGGAGCTGGCGGACGGCAGCCAATACCAGGGCCAGTTCGCCCACGGCAAACCGAATGGCGAAGGCCAGCGCAACGACGACAGCGGCAACCAGTTCAGCGGCCACTTCGTCGATGGCCAGCTCGAAGGCAACGGCACCTTCAACAGCGCCGACGGTGACATCTATGTCGGCCAGTTCAAACAGAACCAGCTCAACGGCAAGGGCCGTTACGAAAATGCCGACGGCGACGTGTGGATCGGCCAGTTCAAGGAAGGCGCGCTGAGCGGCAAAGGCGAGTTGATCGGCGTGGACGGCAGCCACTATGTCGGCCAGTTCAGCGATTGGCGCTTTACCGGTGAAGGTCGCCTGAACCTCACCGATGGCAGCTTCTATATCGGCGGTTTCGACAGCGACAGCTACCAGGGCCGTGGCACCCTCGTCCTCACCGATGGCACCGTGCAGGCCGGCACCTGGGTCAATGGCATGCGGGTGCGTGACGCCGACGGCAAGCTGCTGCCCGACCCGCTGGAAACCGGCGTATTGGCCCAAGGCCACCTGCTCGATGCCGCGCTCGCGGCCGTGCCCGCCTCGACCCCCGCCGTTGAGCTGTACAGCCTGGTGTTGGCCGGTGATGGCAAGCAAAGCGTGTTCCTGCGCGAAGCCGACTACGTCAGCAACATGCTCGCCACCCGTTTCGGCGCGCGCGGGCAGATTCGCCTGGTCAACCACCGCGACCACATCGCCGACCGTCCCCTGGCCACCCGCGAAAGCCTGCGCCGCGCCGTGCAAACCCTGGCCGAGCGCACGGGCCCGGAAGACCTGGTATTCATCTACATGACCAGCCACGGCACCCACGAACACGAGCTGGTGCTGGACCAGCCGCGCATGGAGCTGGCCGACCTGCCGGCCGATGAGCTGGCCGCCGTGCTGGCACCGCTGAAAGAGCGCGACAAGATCATCGTGATTTCCGCCTGCTACTCCGGTGGTTTTATCCCGGCACTGAAAGACGAGCGCACCTTGATCATGACCGCTTCGCGCGCCGATCGCGTGTCCTTCGGCTGCTCCGAAGAGGCCGACTTCACCTACTTCGGCGACGCCCTCTTCGCCCAAGCCTTCAACCAGACCGACGACCTGCAGCAAGCCTTCAAACTGGCGCAACTGCATGTGGCCGAACGCGAACAGGCGGACAGCTTCGAAGCCTCTGAACCGCAGATCTGGGCCCCTAAAGGGGTAATCGCCCACTGGCAATTATTACGCAAACAGCAGGCACGAAAGGCGCTCGAAAGCGTCTCAATGAATAGCAAGGAAGCCAAAGGCAACTAAGCTGTAACGTGTAACAGGGGGGAAACACCATGTACCTGACACCTCAACATATCCTGCTGGCCGGAGCCACCGGCCTGACCGGCGAACACCTGCTGGATCGCCTGCTCAACGAACCCACCGTGACCCGCGTCCTGGCGCCGAGCCGCAAGCCACTGGCCGAACACCCGCACCTGGAAAACCCGGTGGGTGACCCGGCGGTGTTCTTGCCGCAACTGAGTGGGCGGGTGGATATCGCCTTCTGCTGCCTGGGCACCACCATCAAGCAGGCCGGTTCCGAAGCGGCGTTCCGCGCGGTTGACCTGGACATGGTGGTGGCCTTCGCCAAACGTGCGCGGGAGATGGGCGCACGGCACCTGATCGTGATCAGCGCGATTGGCGCCGACCCGAAATCGTCGATTTTCTACAACCGCGTCAAAGGTGAAATGGAACAGGCGCTGAAAGCCCAGGACTGGCCGCAACTGACGATCGTGCGGCCCTCGCTGTTGCTGGGTGAGCGCCTGGAACCGCGCCTGGCCGAACAACTGGCCGGGCCACTGTCGAAGCTGATTCCTGGCAAATACCGCGGCATCGAGGTGTGCGAACTGGCCCGGGCCATGTGGCGCCTGGCGCTGGAGGAGCAGGATGGGGTGCGGGTGGTGGAGTCGGATGAGTTGCGCAAGCTGGGCAAATGATTTTCGGTGACTGTGCGGGCCTCATCGCGGGCAAGCCCGCTCCCACATTTAGATGTGTGAACACAGTCTTTATTGGTGAACACCGTCAAATGTGGGAGCTGGCTTGCCTGCGATGAGGCCAGCCCAGGCAATACACCTCTACAGACCGCCCGTAGCGTTGAAGCCACCCCCCAACACCGTCAACACCGACAACGGCAACAACAAGGTATCGAGCAACGCACTCGCCGGCAGATCCACCCCCGGATAACTCGGAGCCTCAGCCCCAAACCGATCCTTGGCGCAGCAACCGCCATTCATTGCATACAAATCCAACCGCGTGCCGGCATACACCACCGGCGCGCCGGGTTGCGCCGCATCCAGCGTGCGCGCGGTGGCGCAGCCGGTCAGTTGCAGCACAAGTACCAGCAGCAGCGCCTTATTCATCGCTGCTCAAATGGTGCTCACCCCAACGCGGCAGCATATCCTGGGGAATATTCAGCAGGTTGAGAATGCGCGCCACCACAAAGTCCACCAGGTCATCAATGGTCTGCGGCTGGTGATAAAAACCGGGGGACGCCGGCAAGATGGTCACGCCCATGTTCGACAACTTGAGCATGTGCTCCAGGTGAATGCTCGAATACGGGGCTTCGCGAGGCACCAGGATCAGTTGGCGGCGCTCCTTCAAGGTCACGTCCGCCGCGCGTTCGATCAGGTTGTTGCACGCGCCCGTGGCAATTGCCGACAAGGTGCCGGTGGAACACGGCACCACCACCATCGCAGCCGGCGCGCCGGAGCCGGAAGCCACCGGTGACATCCAGTCCTCCTTGCCGTAGACCTTGATCTGCCCCGCCGCGGCACCGGTGTACTCGGTGAGGAACGCCTGCATCATCTGCACCTTGGGCGGCAGGGCGACGTCGGTCTCGGTGGCCATCACCAACTGCGCGGCCTTGGAAATCAGGAAGTGCACTTCACGGTCTTCGCGCACCAGGCAATCGAGCAGGCGCAGGCCGTAAGGCGCGCCGGAAGCACCGGTCATCGCCAGGGTCACGCGTTCCGGGCCGCTCATTTCAGCGCCTCGGCGAGTTTGCCGTGCAGGCCACCGAAGCCGCCGTTGCTCATCACCACCACATGGGTGCCGGGCTTGGCGAGCTGCTTGACGTGCTCAATGATGCCTTCGATGGAATCGCAGACGGTTGATGGCACGGTGCACAGCGCGGCAATCGCCGGCAAATCCCAACCCAGGTTGGCCGGTGCGTACCAGACCACCTGGTTGGCGTCGTTGACGCTTTCCGGCAGGCCATCGCGGTGCGCGCCGAGCTTCATGGAGTTGGAACGCGGCTCGACAATCGCAATGATCGGCGCATCGCCCACGCGCTTGCGCAGGCCATCCAACGTGGTCGCAATCGCCGTCGGGTGGTGGGCAAAGTCGTCGTAGATGGTAATCCCATTCACGTCGGCGACTTTTTCCATGCGTCGCTTCACGCTCTTGAACGCGCTCAACGCGGCAATGCCCATGGATGGCACCACGCCAACATGGCGTGCGGCAGCCAGGGTCACCAGTGCATTGGCCACGTTATGTTGGCCAGTCATGTCCCAGTCGACGATGCCTTGGGCCTCGCCTTCAAACAGCACTTCAAATCGGGAACCGTCTTCACTGAGCAGCTTGACCTGCCACTGCCCGCCCGCGCCGGTGGTTTGCACCGGGGTCCAGCAGCCCATGTCGATTACACGCTGCAAGGCTGGCTCGGTGGTTGGGTGGATCACCAGGCCTTCGCTCGGGATGGTACGCACCAGATGGTGGAACTGCCGTTCGATGGCCGCCAGATCCGGGAAGATGTCCGCGTGATCGAACTCAAGATTATTCAGGATCGCCGTGCGCGGGCGGTAGTGAACGAACTTGGAGCGCTTGTCGAAGAAGGCGCTGTCGTATTCATCGGCTTCAATCACGAAGAACGGCGTATCGCCCAGACGCGCCGACACCGAGAAGTTCTGCGGCACGCCGCCAATCAGGAAACCCGGGCTCATGCCGGCATGTTCCAGCACCCAGGCGAGCATGCTGCTGGTGGTGGTCTTGCCGTGGGTGCCGGCGACTGCCAGTACCCAGCGGCCTTGTAGCACATGATCCGCCAGCCACTGGGGGCCGGAGACATACGGCAGGCCTTTATTGAGTACGTACTCCACCGCAGGGTTACCACGGGACATGGCGTTACCGATCACCACCAGGTCCGGGACCGGGTCGAATTGCGACGGGTCGTAACCTTGGGTCAGTTCAATGCCCTGAGCTTGCAACTGCGTGCTCATGGGTGGGTAGACGTTGGCGTCGGAGCCGGTGACGTGATGGCCCAGTTCCTTGGCCAAAACCGCCATCGAGCCCATGAAAGTGCCGCAGATACCAAGAATATGAATGTGCATGATCGACCTCGTAAAACGTCGAGGCAGGTTAGCGCAGGGAGGGGAAAATCGCACTCTTTATGCAGGCCATGCCAAGCGAGGTGTGTGCGGCGCAGCTCGCTCGGCACTTCTCATACTCAAGCGGTCACTGTTGTTCCAGATTGGTTTTCAAGGTTTTTCATCGCGGCGAGATAACGTAACTTGTCATACGACTCAAGCATACGTTCATACTTTTTCCCCATCAGATCGAGTCGATCTTTTGCCCCTTCAGGTATGTGTTCTCCTGGCTTGTAAGGTTTGAAAATAAGTCCATTCTGCCGAGTCGCTTTCTTTAATTGTTGTTCGGACGCTCCCAACAACTTCTCCAAGTTGCCTAATCGCCCGGCTTCGTCTTTCGGCCAACGTTCATCCTTGGTGAAAACCTTGCTGGTATCACCCAACATAAACATAACCGTGGTGGCCATGCCCAGTAACTTCATCTCGAAGTCGTCCAAACGTTCGTCGATAGAATCCTGCACCACTGCGGTTGAGTCGGTCACAGGTCTGGATTGGCTGGCCGTGGTATCCGCCGCCTTGCCCTGGCTTGTCGCTCCCGGTAAAAACGGCGGCGGCAACACGCCCGGCGCATAGGTCGCCTTGATCGCCTCCCCGCTGGCCACAGACCCCGCATAAGCCGCCACATTCATCGGCGCACTGACCAACCCGGTGATACCTGCGCTGATAAAGGCGTCACGCGCCACCTGGCTGGCCTTGGGTGTGGTGGAGATCACGCCGGCCTTGACCAGGCTCTCGGCGTCTATAACCCGCTTGGTGACCTCGGCGACGCTCATCGTGGAGCGCTTGCCCAGGCTCTCGAGAAGCGACTTATCGTTGGCCTTGAGTTTCTCAATGACTGATTGCGCAACATTCTTGAACCCGCCCTCGGGCTTGGGGGATGGGCCAGGCTTGATCTCCGGCTTGGGCTTGGGATCCGGCTGTGGTTTTGGCTTGGGATCTGGTTTGGGCTTAGGCTTGACAGCAGGCGGTAGAGAAGCGGGAGGATTTTTGCCAAACCAAGAAAAGATCCCCGTGCCCTTGCCAAAAAGGCCTCTCTTGGTGCGCACCAAGGGTCGGGCTGCAAAGTCATTGCTGTGAGGCGTGGCGTGTGCAGGAGGCTCTTGCGGGCGTGCAGGTTGCAGTGGAATGAACGGGGTCGTTGAAGGAGGAATAATCATCGTGTTCACCTGCGTGATTGTTTTGATACGAAAACACGGTAAGTAGTTGCCCTAAATGAGTGAGCAACTGCTTACGGATGGTTCCGCCGGAACAATCCACTGCACGGCGTATGAGATATTCGCGAGAGTGACAAGCTTGCCGTTCGACTCACGACTTGAATACAACAATTCCGGCACTGAGAACGGAAACATGTGTAGCCCCCCTTCATGCCGCACGGTGTGGAGATACTTTCATTTCCCGCAACGCCCTTTTCACCTCAGCCAACCGCGCCTCCATGGCATCCAATCGATCGTTCACTGCGGTTTTGGACAGGCTATCAATAGGAGCCGGAATGACGCGTTTGAAGTGAACCCTGAAGTGATCGACCTCTACGATAACGCGTTCTTCAAGTGCATCCAGTGCATCTTCCATTTGATCCATTAATACGGGGATATTGGTTGACTCGCCTCCAGCCGGGCTATCGGCGCCCTGTGCATCTAAACCTGTAAGCGCCGCCAGATCCTTATTTGCCTGCTGCAGTTCCAACTTGAATGCCTGCACCCGAGCAACCACCAATTGGTTAATGAGCCTGCGAATCGCCTCGGGGCGGCTCTGTCGGTCAACCTCGCCTTGCCTCCAGTTATTGTGGGTCTGGGCTCCATCCGGCCACCGCCACGGAATGTTCCCAAATGCCGCGTCAGGGATGAAGTCAACCGCGCTATCAAAAACTGCATCAACCCCATTAGACCCGGACCCGGGCGTGAATCCATTCAATGGTGCACCATAGGGAACCTGAGTTTTTGGATCATAGGCGTACCACTTGCCGTTTCGCTGTACCGCCAACGTAGGAACAGCATTGGAACTGTCGCCAAGAGGACGGTAAATCCCATTGGCAATCGGTTCTTTTTTTGCGTGATGAGGAATATCGAAGCCGCCCCTGCGGCCGCCGCCATAGCGCAACTTTTTAGATAAGACCCCCTTCGCACGGGACAGTGATTTAATACCACGCTTGCCCAGCTTGAAAACGCCCAGTCCAATGTCATACACGCTTGAAAGTGGGTTAAGCCCCCTCACACCCGCTTTGCCAAACCCTTTGAGAAAATTCAAGCCTGCACCCAGGCCCTTGGAGCCGGCTTTTACCGCCTGGCTACCGCCTTTGAGTGCCGGCACGACCAAACCAATCACATCCAGTACGGCGTAAAACAAACCGGCTAATACATCGCCTTTAATAAAGCTTTTAATGGCGTCGTAAAAAGGGATCATGCTAAGCAAGAACTCGCCAGCGGCTTTGTTCTGTCTTTCATCACGCTCCTGGGTGGTCTCACCTCTGGCAGCAGCTTTTGCATCTTCCACGCCTCGACTGTAATAAGAGCCGACGACGGCGCCCAGTTCGTTGATTCGCGCCGAAGGCACCCCCGTCTTGGGCAGGGAATGCGGCTCCGGCAGTTGCGAGTCCAATGACTTCGACGGGTAAATGGAAAACGCGGCAAAGTCAATTTTGTCTTTCCTGGGCCACGGAGTTCGCAGCACCTGCCACAGTATGGTCACCGTGTCTTCCTGCTCACCAGGGCGCCCAGGGCGTTCCATGGAGAAATACAAACGCGACGATGGAAACCGCAACCCCGGCCGTGATGGGTCAGCATCTTTGATAATTTGTCCGTGAGCGGGCGAATATAAGTAATGGCGGGTTTTCCCATTCAATTCGGCTCTGATGAGGATCCCGTCACTCTTCACATACTTGAACATCGGGTGATCCGGGCGAACAGGCCCCTGGACGTTACTGCTGGGCACGCCAAGACTAAAAGTGGTGACCTTACCGTACTCAATCATCTTCCGGTCTTCAGCGGGGAGCTGTGACAATTGATAGTTGAAAAACGTTGACATAGCGCGTTTCAAAGCATCTACATAGGCATCGAACTGCTCTTCGAACTTGGCCTTTATATCCGGCAGCTTGGAGAAACCTGCTTGGACAATAGCGGTTGGGAACGCATCGGAAGAAGAGGTCCAATCATGTTTATACAAGTCGCCAGACATATAAATATCCAGCAGTGAGTAAGTACCGCGTTTGCGTGAACCCGGAGGAAGGTCACCAAGCAGGGTCTTGTCTTGAAAAAAGCGTTCCATTTCAACGCCGTAGACCCGCCCTAACTCAGCCAGTGCCATGTCCTTGCGGGACGGCATTGTCGCCTCCAGAGCCTTGGTCGCATCAACCAAGCCATCTACATGTGCTTCCAAAGCCGTCGCAGCCCGCTCAATGGTCTCGGCGCTGTACGCATCGTCGCTTCGCGCCTCAATGACACCGTTAGCAATGCCCCAGTCGACCACCGATTGCAAGGCCGCGAACTGCGCTTGGAGTTGCTCATGCTCTGTAATAGGCTCCAACGCGTCGTGCTGCATGATTTCAGCGTAACTCTGCCCCGCCGATGCTCCTGGCGTCGCCTGCTCACGGCGCAAGACTGCCGAACTGAACGATGCCCATTGCTGTGAACCGTAAACCAATGAAGAAGGAACATCCTTGACTAAAAATTCGGGTGCCGACATCGCCAGTAGTTGAAAGGCCGCCACCGGCGCCAACTGCGGGCCAAAACGCGCTTCCAGGTGTTTTTCGAAACGTTTGACAATCTCAGCCGATGAGCGCCCCCAGTTGTCTTGCTGACGCAGGTTGTACCCAGCCAGATTATTGCGTTGCATCCCCGCCGCCGGATCGGCCTCCAACCCCAGCGCGGCAAGCAAGGCTTCCTGAGCACTGGTTTCAGTGGCCAACGCATCAATCGCCTCTTGCAGTTGTTTACCCAATGCCCGGGCTTCGGGGGTGCTGATCAATACCTGGAGAAATTCCTCAGGATCCTTGCCGGCTCTTGCCCTTACGTTCGCAGGCACAGCGCGCTGCAGGTACTCAAGAAGACTGGGCACACGTCCCTGCTCATCAGGCGGCAACTGTGGTTGGAGGGCTTTCCAGTTATTAACCGCCTCGGTCAACTTTTTTTGATTGCTCTCATTCAATGGCACCTCTTTGCTTAAGAGCCCACCAAAATCTCCCTGAGGCGCTGTAAGCAAAGGCGGTGCAGACAGCGAGTTCTGCAAGTTGACAAGTTCGTCCCGAGTGGTTGGAACCTTCAAACCAACGTCGACCAGCAATTGTTTGAGGCTTATCGTGGCGGGCTGTTTTTGCTGTTCACTCCAGA
Organism: Pseudomonas sp. Marseille-Q1929; assembly: GCF_017316265.1. Lineage (NCBI taxonomy): Bacteria > Pseudomonadati > Pseudomonadota > Gammaproteobacteria > Pseudomonadales > Pseudomonadaceae > Pseudomonas > Pseudomonas sp. Marseille-Q1929. The sequence continues at coordinate 33,730 of NZ_JAFLWU010000013.1, read as the reverse complement.
AGTCGGAATAGGGCGCAACATTTACTGTTATAGCGTCAAAATCCAAGCTCACGGCCGGCCTCTCAATCTGCTCTTTCAACACCGTGAGCAGGCTGTGCCACATATGAGCGTTCCCTATTCCGCGCAAAACGTTCATGCGCACTTCATTATCCGGCAACGAGCCCTGGCCCAGGAAAACCGGATGGCGGGCCAGCTCTTTCGAACGAGCCACTTTTTGTTCCGGTGTTAAATGCGCGGGCTCGCCATAAAAACGTTGAACATCGCTCAACCCAACCGTGCCGTCCTTAAAGTAGGCCGGAAGGCTCAATACACCGTTGGGAGTGAGTGTTTTGGCGGCGCTCACCAGGCTGTCAAACAGATCCAAGCCGCCCGGTAAGTCAACCAGGGTAACGGACTCTCTGACCAGTGTCCCATGGTAGGCGAGCCTGACTTCACCTTTGACAGGGTCCACATCAATGGCCGTGAAGTCTCCACTCTCCAGCATGCGCTTAAGCAACGGAGAGGCGAAAGCTGATTTCAGCGCTTCAAGCCAACGGCCTAACGTTGACTCTGGCGGAACCCGTAACCGCGACCCGCTCGTAAGTTGCGCCGCATATTCTTTCGCCAAACGCTCATCACCCGCTGCCCGTGAAACCTCAGAGTCAGCCGGGACGGACAAGGAATTCGTACCCACGCCTTGAGGCCCCGTACTCGATTTAAAAGTAGAGGGAGGAGAACCGTTATTCGATAAACCACCACGCGTCGGATCAACATTTTGCACACTCATGCTTCACCACCTTGTAGTTGATCCAGTCAATGTTTGCTGGGTGTGAATTTAAAGTAACGCGCACGTATCGCGAGAGTACGCATTATAAAACACATACAAAAAACCCAGCGCTCATTGCTGAAAAGAACGCTGAGTTTAATGGATCAACTTAAAAACAATGAATAGGCAGCCTGCCAAATATTAGCCACTGGCCCACCGTACGATTGCCTGCCAAACTCAAAAAGCAATGCAGCGATTAATAGCCATCTGCAGGAGTATTTTTTCTTGCTTTTATTGCGCTCTCGACGGCTCTGTCTCGCAACTTATTAACTGCATAAAGCCTGAGTTCGAGTGTCTTAACTCGCGCATCGATTCCCTCAGCGCCCGCTGCAGGGGGATCTGCTGGCAGCTCGGCAACTTTGTAATACGCGCTATATTCGTCTTGGATTCTCTTGGCCTGTTCCTCCATGTCGTCCAGGCGTCTTTCTAACATATCCAAACGCCCAAGCGCGTCCGCCGGCCATTTATCACCTGGCACCAATTCGGTATCAAGCGCTCCAAACTCCAATGTATTAAGTGTGCGCTGAGTATCGAATGAGGCGACTTGAAGATTATCTATAGAGGCGTACTGAGCCTGCTTTTTAGCTTCTTCCGCTTGCTTGGCTTTTTCCGCATCAGTCATTGATTCGGAGGACTTATCCCCTCCTGTCGGTGCAGGGGTGGAAGAAGCAAGCGGCGCCGGCAAATACTTCTGTTTTATGGAGTCTTTCGTCACCTCGTGACTAATGGCACTGGATGCCACATTAATAGGAAGTGCTGCAAGCGACTCTCCAACCCCCGATACAGCGCCCAATATAAACGTCTTACCCAGTTCCTGTTTCGATGGGAGCCAGCCTCTCTTAACCAACTCATCGGTCTTGGCTGCGTTATTGACCGAGCCTTCAATAGTCGGTTTCGGCACATTGGGTGCCGCAGGTGTGTCTGGTTTACTCGTCAGCGAACTGTTCATTCCGGCTAGTTGTGGGTGAGGTTCATTGTTCCCCTGCACCGCGTCTTGCTTAGACCGTGCCACTTTTCCGTCTTTATCCAGCGGTCTGCCGATGTTGTCGACAAGATAACCTTCCTTGTTTACCAGCTTCTTGTCTTTGTCGACAAGCTGGCCTTTATCATTAATCAATCGACTATCCCGGTTGATCAAGCGATCCTGAGAGTCTATCCGACGATTATAACTATCCACCGGTTCTCCGCGCGTATTAAGCGTCTGGTTCCGCTCATTAATCCATTGGCCGCGCTCATTGATAGTTTGATTTTTTTCATTAACCAACTGATTTTTCTCATTAATACGACGACCCTGATTGTCGATTGCATGTCCGTCGGCATCGACCCGCTGTTTTGATTTGTTGACCGGCCAGCCTGTACTATCAACATCTTGGCCTGGTTTGGGCGCGGGTTTGACGATATTAGGATTAGGGGCGCCATTGTAACTACCACCCGTATTGATATTTTGATGGCCTTGGCCACCGGGGGTGCCAGGGTGGCTGCCGGGGGTGCCGCCAGGGCGACCAGGGTGGCCGCCGGGAGTGCCAGGGCGGCCAGGGTGGCCGCCGGGAGTGCCAGGGGTGCCAGGGCGGCCAGGGTGGCGGGCAAGCGGCTGAACACCCCACCCTGCCGCCTTATCATCAGAAGTATGTTCAGCAACCGGATCCGGACCTGGAATAAAAACTGGATTTGAAGGGATAGTAATCATCGTTAAGAACCTTATACAAATCACGTTATTGACTCATTGAGATGCCCTCCCTGCTCTCAGTCATTACGTGGTCGATTCAGCCCTTACAGTTCCCCAACAAACACCCTTCATAACGCCTCATCAATTAAAAAAAACTAACGCCCCGATAGGGTCTCACTATTACCAAATAGCAACATCCATTAATAAAGCTCTTAATACCCACTTAAGCAATATATTCAGGTGCTAAACACCGATGCTTACGCAACTTTCGATACAGCGTATTGCGGCTAATACCGAGCTGCTGAGCCGTACGGGTCATATGCCAACGTTGCTGTTCAAGCGCACTCAGCAGGGTTTTTCGCTCCGCGTCGTCCAAGGGCGAAACATCAACAGCCGTGGAGGGCACGAGACTCGGCGCACGCACATTCGCCGGCAAATCGTTCAACGCAATGCGCCCACCCTCAGCCAGCGCCACCAACGTGCGCAAGACCATGCGCAATTGCCGCACATTGCCCGGCCAAGCGTGAGCGAGCAGCGCCTGCCGTGCCGCCACGTCAAGCGTGATCGCCTGCCCGGCAGCCTCCTGCTCCAGCAGAAAGTCCAACAGCGGTGCTTTATCCGTGCGCTCACGCAACGACGGCAACCCGACCTCCAGGCCGTTGAGACGGTAATACAAGTCTTCGCGAAAGCTGCCGGCCTGAACACGCTCCAGCAAATTGCGGTGAGTGGCGCTGATGATCCGCACGTCCACTGCCTGCGCAGCCCCGCCAATGGGCACAACCATACGGTCCTCCAATACCCGTAAAAGACGGGTTTGCAACGCAAAAGGCATGTCACCGATCTCATCGAGAAACAGCGTCCCGCCATCAGCCTGCTGCAATTTTCCGCGCATACCGTCTTTAAGCGCGCCGGTGAAACTGCCGCCGCGATAACCGAACAACTCGCTTTCAATCAGGTTTTCGGGGATCGCCGCACAATTGAGGGCCACAAACATTTTGTCGGCGCGCTGGCTAGCCAGATGTACGGCCTTGGCGAAGGCTTCTTTACCACAGCCAGTTTCCCCGCTGATCAACAACGGGACGTCACGTTCAAACACTTTGAGCGCCTTGCGAAAGTCCGTCTGCAACTTGGGATCATCCAGACAGACTCCGGGTGGACGCGGCGCCACAGCTTTGGCCAACTGCGGTTGCACACTGCGTGGCTGACCCCGTAATGCGGCAAACAAATGCCGACCATTACGAGTACGCAATGGCCAGCTGGCAATGCCATTAACGCTGGCACGAGCGAGTACCTGATCAAGGGAGCAGTCGAAAAAGGCCTCCATCGAATGCCCCACCAAGCCTGCGCGCACCTGACCCAACAAGTTCAGCGCGCTTTGATTCACCGCACAAATACGGCCTTCGCCGTCGAACGCCAGCAGCCCTTCACTGAACAGCCCCACCGACTCGGCCTGCAGGTGAAAACGCAGCAGCCAATGGTTTTCGAAGTGACGCAGGAAGTAGCAGCTCTCGATCATCTTGGCCGACAGGTTCACCAGCGCCATGGTGTGGAACTGGCTCTGACGCGATACCGCCTCCCGCGCCGAAGACACATCCAACACGGCCAGCAGCTCGCCATGAGGGTCGAACACCGGGCTCGCCGAGCACGTGAGCCCGGTATGCCGACCGCGAAAATGCTCGTCGCGGTGAATGGTCAGGGACTGGCGCTCCACCAGGCAGGTACCGATGCCATTGGTGCCTTCACACGCCTCACTCCAGTCAGCGCCCAGCCACAGCCCGGCGCGCTCGAAGATCTTGCGCTCGGACGGCGCGGTGACACAGTTGAGGATCACGCCTCGTGCATCGGTCAGCAGCACCGCATGCCCGGCGCCCGAGAGTTGCTGGTGCAGGCTGTTCATCTCGCTGCCGGCAATGTGCAGCACCTGTTGCAGACGCTCGCGGCTTTCCAGCACGCGGCCGTGCTCAAGCACTGTCGGCGCGATAGTTTGCGCAGGATCGAGGTGGTAGTCCTCCAGGCAACGCAGCCAGGAGCGGGCGATGGAGGGGTCGCTGGACGGATCGCGGCCATGCGCCACGGTGAGGACTTGCTGGGCATGGCGACTGAAATGATCGTTGTGCATTTCTTATTATTCTCCCTGCGTGAGAACGCCCAGCATCCCCCAGCCTTTCGACCAATGCAATCCCAGGCAGACCCGCCGGTCACAGGCTGTACCGTTTATGGCACAAACTGTCACTTCACCTGTATCAGCCTTGCCACAGTAGCGCCTTGCAACAAAGTCCAAGCCCTTGATTTACCTGGCCCCACAGCAGTGGCCCAACCTTTGCTCTACGCTTTATCAAGCGCTGCTGCGCTGCACTCCAATAAACATAAAAGCCAGGAGATACCCACCATGCGTTACGCACACCCCGGTACTGAAGGCGCCATCGTTTCGTTCAAGGCCAAATACGGCAATTACATCGGTGGCGAATTCGTTGCGCCGGTCGATGGCAACTACTTCACCAACACCTCGCCGGTCAACGGCAAGCCTATCGCCGAATTCCCGCGCTCCACTGCCAAAGACATCGACAAAGCGCTCGACGCCGCCCACGCGGCTGCGGACGCCTGGGGCAAGACCTCGGTGCAGGACCGCTCGCTGGTGCTGCTGAAAATCGCCGACCGCATCGAGCAGAACCTCGAACTGCTGGCCATCACCGAAACCTGGGACAACGGCAAGGCCGTGCGTGAAACCCTCAACGCCGACATCCCACTGGCCGCCGACCACTTCCGCTACTACGCCGGCTGCATTCGCGCCCAGGAAGGCAGCAGCGCCGAAATCAACGAACATACCGCCGCCTACCACTTCCACGAGCCGCTGGGCGTGGTTGGCCAGATCATCCCGTGGAACTTCCCGCTGCTGATGGCCGCCTGGAAACTCGCCCCGGCCCTGGCCGCCGGCAACTGCGTGGTGCTCAAGCCGGCCGAGCAAACGCCGCTGGGCATCAACGTGCTGCTGGAAGTCATCGGCGACCTGCTGCCACCGGGCGTGCTCAACGTGGTGCACGGCTTCGGTAAAGAAGCCGGTGAGGCGCTGGCCACCAGCAAGCGCATCGCCAAGATTGCGTTCACCGGCTCCACGCCAGTGGGTTCGCACATCATGAAAGCGGCAGCCGAGAACATCATTCCATCCACCGTTGAACTGGGCGGCAAGTCGCCGAACATCTTCTTCGCCGACATCATGAAAGCCGAGCCGTCCTTTATCGAGAAAGCGGCCGAAGGTTTGGTGCTGGCGTTCTTCAACCAGGGTGAAGTGTGCACCTGCCCGTCCCGTGCGCTGGTGGAAGAGTCGATCTACGACGACTTCATGAAAGTGGTGATGAAGAAGATCGAGGCGATCAAGCGCGGCGACCCGCTGGACACCGACACCATGGTCGGCGCCCAGGCGTCCGAGCAGCAGTTCGACAAGATCCTGTCCTACCTGGAAATCGCCAAGGGTGAAGGCGCGCAATTGCTGACGGGCGGCAAGGTCGAGAAGCTCAGCGGCGATATGGCCGGCGGCTATTACATCCAGCCGACCCTGCTCAAGGGCACCAATGAAATGCGCGTATTCCAGGAAGAAATCTTCGGCCCGGTGGTCAGCATCACCACCTTCAAGGACGAAGCCGAAGCCCTGGCGATTGCCAACGACACCGAGTTCGGCCTGGGTGCCGGTGTGTGGACCCGTGACATCAACCGCGCCTACCGCGTCGGCCGGGCGATCAAGGCGGGCCGCGTGTGGACCAACTGCTACCACCTGTACCCGGCGCATGCCGCGTTTGGCGGTTACAAGAAGTCCGGTGTAGGCCGTGAGACGCACAAGATGATGTTGGACCATTACCAGCAGACCAAGAACTTGCTGGTGAGTTACGACATTAATCCGTTGGGTTTCTTCTAACTGATAACCCGCTCCCACATTTGAAATGCAATCAAATGTGGGAGCGGGCTTGCTCGCGAAAGCGGTGTGTCAGTCAGTACATCTAATACTGATACACCGCTTTCGCGAGCAAGCCCGCTCCCACAATTAGATCTTCATAAGTACTTGCAAACTTCATCCGGCACACAGATGCCGAATTAGAACAATAACAATGAAAGGTACTTCCTCATGCCTAGCGAACCGACTGGATCTTCCGTCGACTTCGAAAAAGTCGACTCCCAATACTTCCAACAACGCGAACTGAAAAAAGGCGCCGCCGGCTGGGTGCTGTTAGTGGGTCTCGGCGTTGCCTACGTCATCTCCGGCGACTACGCCGGCTGGAACTTCGGCCTGGCCCAAGGCGGCTGGGGCGGCATGTTCCTCGCTACATTGCTGATGGCCACCATGTACCTGTGCATGTGCTTTTCCCTGGCCGAGTTGTCCTCCATGATCCCCACCGCCGGCGGTGGCTACGGCTTCGCCCGCAGCGCATTCGGCCCTTGGGGCGGGTTCCTCACCGGCACCGCGATCCTGATCGAATACGCCATCGCCCCCGCCGCCATTGCGGTGTTTATCGGCGCGTATTGCGAGTCGCTGTTCGGCATTGGCGGCTGGATGATTTACCTGGCGTTCTACATCATCTTTATCGGCATCCACATCTTTGGCGTCGGCGAAGCCTTGAAGCTGATGTTTGTGATTACCGCCGTCGCCGCGATTGCCCTGGGCGTGTTCCTGGTGGCGATGGTGCCGCACTTCAATGTCGCCAACCTGTTGGACATTCCGGTGACCGAAGCCAAGGGCGCCAGCACCTTCCTGCCCTTTGGCTACGTGGGTGTGTGGGCGGCGATTCCGTATGCGATCTGGTTTTTCCTCGCCGTTGAAGGCGTGCCGTTGGCAGCTGAAGAAACCAAGAACCCAAAACGCGACCTGCCGCGCGGCTTGATTGGCGCCATTGTGGTGCTGACCAGTTTCGCCCTGCTGATCCTGGTGATCGCACCGGGCGGCGCGGGTACCTACGCGCTGGTCAAATCCGGTAACCCGCTGGTTGAAGCGTTGGCGCTGTCCTACGGCGGTTCGACGTGGATGGGCAGCTTCGTCAACCTGGTCGGCCTGGCCGGCTTGATCGCCAGCTTTTTCTCGATTATCTACGCCTATTCGCGGCAGATCTTCGCCCTGTCCCGGGCCGGCTACCTGCCGCGCAAACTGTCGCAGACCAACAAGAGCAAAGCCCCGGTACTGGCGCTGGTAATCCCCGGCATCATCGGTTTTGGCCTGTCGCTGACCGGCCAGGGCGATTTGCTGATCCTGGTGGCGGTGTTTGGCGCGACCATTTCCTACGTGCTGATGATGGCCGCGCACATCACCTTGCGCATCCGTCGCCCCAAAATGGACCGTCCGTATCGCACACCCGGTGGCATCTTCACCTCCGGCGTCGCCTTGGTACTGGCCTGCGTGGCCGTGGTGGCGGGCTTCCTGGTGGATCCGCGCGTGGTGATTGGCGCCGCGATCATCTATGGAGTATTAATTGCTTACTTTGCTTTCTACAGCCGGCATCACTTGGTAGCAGGCACGCCCGAAGAGGAATTCGCGGCGATCCAGGCCGCAGAAGCCGCCTTGCACTAACTGCCGTAAACCTCGACGCGGGCGGCTGCCCGCGTCGTCAAGGAGACACTGTATGGCAAGCTTTTCCCACGCGGTGGGTACACAAACTTACCGCTTCGACAGCCTCAAGGACGTGATGGCCAAGGCCAGCCCCGCACGTTCCGGGGATTTCCTCGCCGGCGTGGCCGCGCAGAACGACGGCGAGCGGGTGGCGGCGCAAATGGCGCTGGCCAATATCCCGCTGAAACACTTCCTCGACGAAGCGCTGATTCCTTACGAAAGCGATGAAGTCACCCGGCTGATCATCGACACCCACGACAAGCAGGCGTTTGCGGTGGTCAGCCACCTGACCGTCGGCGGCCTGCGCGACTGGCTGCTCAGCGATGCAGCCGACGAAACTAGCCTGCGCGCGCTGGCGCCAGGGCTGACACCGGAGATGGCCGCCGCCGTCTCCAAGATCATGCGCGTGCAGGACCTGGTGCTGGTGGCGCAGAAGATCCGCGTGGTCACCCAGTTCCGCGGCACCATGGGCCTGCGCGGGCGTTTATCCACACGGCTGCAACCGAACCATCCTACAGACGAACCAGCCGGTATCGCCGCGAGCATTCTCGACGGCCTGCTCTACGGCAACGGCGACGCCATGATCGGCATCAACCCGGCCACCGACAGCATCGCCTCGATCTGCGCGATGCTGGAGATGCTCGACGCGATCATCCAGCGCTACGAGATCCCGACCCAGGCCTGCGTGCTGACCCACGTCACCACCTCGATCGAAGCGATAAACCGTGGCGTGCCGCTGGACCTGGTGTTCCAGTCGATTGCCGGCACCGAGGCGGCCAACGCCAGTTTCGGCATCAATCTGAACGTGCTGCAGGAAGGCTACGACGCGGGCTTGAGCCTGAACCGCGGCACCCTGGGCCAGAACCTGATGTATTTTGAAACCGGCCAGGGCAGTGCCTTGTCGGCCAATGCGCACTTTGGCGTCGACCAGCAAACCTGCGAAACCCGCGCGTATGCGGTGGCGCGGCACTTCAAGCCGTTCCTGGTGAACACCGTGGTCGGTTTTATCGGCCCCGAGTACCTGTACAACGGCAAACAGATCATCCGCGCCGGCCTCGAAGACCACTTCTGCGGCAAGTTGCTGGGCGTGCCGATGGGTTGCGACATCTGCTACACCAACCACGCCGAAGCCGACCAGGACGACATGGACACCCTGCTGACCCTGCTCGGCGTGGCCGGGATCAACTTCATCATGGGCATCCCCGGCTCCGACGACATCATGCTCAACTACCAGACCACCTCGTTCCACGACGCCTTGTATGCCCGGCAAACATTGGGTTTAAAGCCGGCGCCGGAATTTGAACAGTGGCTGGCGAAAATGGGCATCTTCACGCAAGCCGACGGCAAGGTGCGCTTCGGCAACAGCCTGCCACCAGCGTTTCGCCAAGCCTTGGCGCAATTGGGATGAAGGAGCCGCCTGTGCAACTCGACCTACCAGAGAACCCGTGGCTGGAGCTGCGCCGCCTGACCCCGGCGCGCATTGCCCTGGGCCGTACCGGCACCAGCATTCCCACCACTGCCCAACTGGACTTCCAGTTTGCCCACGCCCAGGCGCGCGATGCCGTGCACCTGCCCTTCGACCATGCCGGCCTCAGCGGCCAGTTGGCCGAGCGCGGCCGTGACAGCCTGCTGCTGCACAGCGCCGCGACGGACCGGCACAGCTACCTGCAACGCCCGGACCTGGGGCGGCGCTTGAGCGATGAATCGGCGCAGACGCTGCGTGACCATGCAGCGGCCAATCCCGGTGGCGTGGACTTGGCGGTGGTGGTAGCCGATGGCCTGTCCGCGCTGGCCGTGCATAAACACACGTTGCCGTTTCTGACACGCATGGAAGAACAGACCCACGCCGAAGGCTGGTCCTTGTCGCCCGTGATCCTGGTGGAACAAGGCCGCGTGGCCGTGGCCGATGAGATTGGCCAACTGCTCGGCGCGAAGATGGTGGTGATCCTGATAGGCGAACGGCCTGGGCTCAGTTCGCCGGACAGCCTGGGCCTGTATTTCACCTACAACCCCAAGGTCGGCCTTACCGATGCGTATCGCAATTGCATCTCCAACGTGCGCCTGGAAGGCCTGAGCTACGGCATGGCCGCCCATCGCCTGCTTTACTTGATGCGAGAGGCGTGTCGCCGGCAGCTGTCGGGGGTCAACCTCAAGGACGAGGCGCAGGTTCAGACCATCGAATCGGATGATCCAGACCTGATGAAAGGTAATTTCCTGCTCAGTTCACCGGATGACTGATCGCTGCACGATTGCGCTTTTTCACGCCATTAGGCAGCATCGAGTCACGGCCGCTTGTGTGGTCATACCCCATTTGGAAGTTGAGGCCTGGCATGCGGATTACTCAAGCGACCCTGGAACACCTGGACCTGTTGACCCCGTTGTTCGTCAAATACCGCGAATTCTACGGGGCGTTGCCCTTCCCGGACTCGTCGCGGGCCTTCCTGGAAAAACGCCTGCGGCGCAAGGAGTCGGTGATTTACCTGGCCCTGGCCGATGATGACGACAAGAAGCTGCTGGGGTTTTGTCAGCTGTATCCGAGCTTTTCGTCGTTGTCGCTCAAGCGCGTATGGATCCTCAACGACATCTATGTGGCCGAAGACGCTCGCCGGCAATTGGTGGCGGACAACCTGATGCGCACGGCGAAAAAAATGGCCAAGGAAACCCATGCCGTGCGGCTGCGGGTGTCCACCAGCAGTGACAATGAAGTGGCGCAGAAGACGTATGAGTCGATTGGGTTTCGTGAAGACACGGAGTTCAAGAACTACGTGTTGCCGATCAGCGAGGACTAGCGCCCAATTAACATTAGTCTCCTGTGGGAGCTGGCTTGCCTGCGATAGCGGTGGACCAGCCAGCCCCCATTTCACAGACACTCCGGCATCGCAGGCAAGCCAGCTCCCACATTTGGATCGGTGTAGATCCTTACAAATCGCGACATCCCCCGCTACAAAACCAACAGGCTTTTCACCTCTCGATCCGTATAATGCGATCCTTTCAAGGATGTAAGAATCGCGACATACACTTGTAGCCTTTTACTTACCCTAGCTTCCGCACTGGCCTGCTGAGCCGAGCCATTCACACAGGTGCCATCCATGGATTTCAACCCGCTCGACCTTATCCTGCATCTCGACGTCTACCTCGACATGCTGGTAACCAACTACGGTCCGTGGATCTACGCCATTCTGTTCCTGGTCATCTTTTGCGAAACCGGCCTGGTGGTCATGCCGTTCCTGCCCGGTGATTCGCTGCTGTTCATTGCTGGCGCGGTGGCAGCCGGCGGCGGCATGGACCCGGTCTTGCTCGGCGGCCTGCTGATGTTGGCGGCGATCCTCGGCGACAGCACCAACTATGTGATCGGGCGAACGGTGGGCGAGCGATTGTTCAACAACCCGAATTCAAAAATCTTCCGCCGCGACTACCTGCAAAAAACCCACGATTTCTACGACAAGCACGGTGGCAAAACCGTGACCCTGGCGCGTTTCCTGCCGATCCTGCGCACGTTTGCGCCGTTCGTCGCCGGCATCGCCCGGATGCCTTACCCGCGTTTCTTCGGTTTTAGTGTACTGGGCACCATCCTGTGGGTCGGCGGCCTGGTGACCCTGGGTTACTTCTTCGGCAACGTGCCATTTATCAAGAAAAACCTCTCGCTGCTGGTGGTGTTTATCATCCTGCTGTCGCTGGTGCCGATGATCATTGGCGTGTTCCGCAGCCGCTTTGGCCGTACGTCCTCCGAAGCCAAGCCGCAGTAACTGGCGATGTGGTCCCTCAGCGCCTGGCGTCGCCGGCGCCTGCTGGCCAAGCACCCGATTGCCGATGACACCTGGCAACGGGTGCGCCAGCACCTGACCTTTCTCGACGGCATCAGCGCCGAACAGGACCAATGGCTGCGCGAAGCCTGCGTGGTCTTCCTCGCCGAAAAACACCTCACCGCCCTCCCCGGCGTCGAACTGCACCAGGAACAACGCCTGCTGCTCGCCGCCCAGGCGCAATTACCCTTGATGAACCTGGGCGACCTCGACTGGTACCAAGGCTTCCACGAAATCGTGCTGTACCCCGACGACTTCCTCAGCCCTCAGCGCCATCGCGACAGCAGCGGCATCGAACACGAATGGGACGGCGAACACAGCGGCGAAGCCTGGCAACAGGGCCCGGTGATCCTCGCCTGGCCCGGCGTGCTGGCCAGCGGCAACTGGGAAGGCTACAACCTGGTCATCCACGAACTGGCGCACAAACTCGATATGCTCAACGGCGACGCCAATGGCCTGCCGCCGCTGCACCACGACATGCGCGTGCAAGAGTGGGCCAGCGTGATGCAAGGCGCCTACGACGACCTCAATCGCCAACTGGACGCCAACCCGGATGCCGAAACAGAGATCGACCCCTACGCCGCCGAAAACCCGGCCGAGTTCTTTGCCGTCACCAGCGAATACTTTTTCAGCGCCCCGGATTTACTGGTCAACAGTTATCCACAGGTGTACGCCCAACTCAGCCGCTTTTATCGCCAGGATCCCCTGGCCCGCCTGCACCAACTGCAAGCCAGCGACCCGCGTTATCAGCCGCAAGGCGAATGACCGTACGACGTCTGGCGCATGGCATCGGCGCCAGAATGTGCCTATAATCGCCGCCACTTTTAGGCCAATCCGGCCAAGTTTCTTGGCCAATTAACGGGGGCAACGCCCAATGAGCTACAGCAAGATTCCGGCTGGCAAAGACCTGCCGAACGACATCTACGTCGCCATCGAGATTCCGGCCAACCACGCGCCGATCAAATACGAAATCGACAAAGACAGCGACTGCCTGTTCGTTGACCGTTTCATGGCCACCCCGATGTTTTACCCGGCCAACTACGGTTTCATCCCCAACACCCTGGCTGACGACGGTGACCCCCTCGACGTACTGGTCGTAACCCCTTACCCGGTTACCCCAGGCTCGGTTATCCGCGCGCGCCCAGTCGGCATCCTGAACATGACCGACGACGGCGGCGGCGATGCCAAAGTCATCGCAGTGCCACACGACAAGCTGTCCCAGCTGTACGTGGACGTGAAGGAATACACCGACCTGCCGCCACTGCTGCTGGAACAGATCAAGCACTTCTTCGAGAACTACAAAGACCTCGAAAAAGGCAAATGGGTGAAGATCGACGGTTGGGGCAACGCAGACGCCGCCCGCGCCGAGATCCTGAAGTCGGTTGCCGCCTACAAAGGCTGATAACCGCGCCTCATGGCGACAGCAATAAAAAAAGCCCCGACTATTCGGGGCTTTTTTGTGCCCGGCGTTAAACGCCAAGTTCAATAAAGAGCAACTAACGTTTAACAATACAAGACTTCTGAAAAAACAAACCACAACTAAGCAAAAGCCTACATGCGCAAATCAACGCATGGTTTATTTGATTTACTTCCCCCGCCAGTAAACTCTGCGTTTATGAATACATCAGGTGATCGTTTAAAAGCGCTGTTACGGGAAGTTCATCTTTCCGCGTCGGACTTCGCCAAGAACCGCGGCGTCACGCCTCAACACGTGAACAACTGGTTCAAGCGCGGCGTCCCCATGGGCCGACTCAACGAGATCGCAGAACTGCTGTGCGTCTCCAGTCGCTGGCTGAACACCGGCCTTGGCCCCAAACACCCGCCGGCCAACTTTCTGTTGGACGGTCCCACTGCAAGGAATGCACTGCCCACCCGCGAAGACAGCGGCAAATACCTCACAGGCCCAGCCTGCGCCCCGGAAAAAATCGACGTGGAGATCCCCCTCCACCCCACCTTCACCTCCACCGAGCGCATCCGCGTCTCCCTGCACACCCTCGAAGCCCTCAGCGTAAACCCCGACCGCGCGGTCGGCGCCTACATGGCCGACAACAGCATGATCGACATCATCCAACAAGGCGCCACCCTCGCCATCGACAGCGGCCGCACCCAAATCGTCGACGGCGAAATCTACGCCGTCGAACACGATGGCATGCTGCGCATCAAATACCTCTACAACCGCCCGGGCGGCGGCCTGCGCATGCGCAGCCACAACACCGGTGAACATCCCGACGAATACCTCACCTACGAAGAGCGCTTCGAACAAAGCGTGCAAATCGTCGGCTGGGTATTCTGGTGGTCCACCCTCAACAACCGCCGCCCACCCGTCCCCCTGGATGAACACCTGTTGGGCTGGGAAGGCTCTAAATCGGAACCGGAGGTGGGCATTTGAGGTGAATATGGGTATCATGCGCCGCACATTTGGCAGGGGTTGGCTTTAGGCTATTCACCCTGCTCGGCGAAGCGGAGGAGTTCCCGCGGATGCCCGTACTATTCAGTCAGACGCGATGTTGGCTGAGCGATTTGAAGGCTGTTGAGGCTTGTCAAAAACAAGCTGAAGCAGTCAGCGAGAAGCCGGCCACAAGCCGGCTTTTTAATTGTCCGAAATAATCCTATCCCGTCCGAGAATCTTCCTGATAGCTTAGCTATTCCGGGGGTTTCAAGCATTCCCCTGTCCGATGGTGTTCAACGCCATTTGACCTCATCCGACGATGAAGTGGGGGGACAGGTGGGGGGACAAAAGGGACGACAGGGGAAATCCAATGGGAAAGCTGAATCCGAAACAAGTTGAAAACCTAACCGAACCCGGCACCTATGAAGATGGTGATGGGCTTCGCTTGGTCGTCAAACCTACCGGGCGTAAATCCTGGCTGCTTCGCTTCCAACTGGCGGGCCGACGTAGAGAGATGGGGCTGGGCTCATTCCCTGAGGTGAGTCTCAAGAAAGCCAGACAAGATGCCAGTGCTAAACGTAGCCAATTGAGCGACGGTATTGATCCTCTGGCAGCCAGAGACATAGAGCGCGCTGCTCAACGGGAAGCCCAGCGTGCAAATGAAGCCAAGCAACTGAAGTTCGAGACACTCGCAACGGAATACCGTGATGCTCACGGCGCGGCATGGTCGGAGAAATGGCGTAAAGGCTGGCTGCGAAAGCTAGAGCTGTATGCGTTTGATCACATAGGCAAGCTGGCAGCCGAAGACATCGGTACTCCCGAAGTACTCAAGGTGCTGCAACCTATCTGGGCCACCAAAACGCGAACCGCCGATGAAGTACGTGGGCAAATTGAGCAGGTCCTGGACGCCGCCAAGGCACGCAATCTGCGAGTGGGTGAGAATCCTGCTCGCTGGCGCGGGCATTTAGACAATTTATTGAGTCGTGCTGAAAAGAAGAAGGCGCGGAAACGTGAGCACTTTGAAGCTTTGCGGTGGCAGGATGTACCGGCGCTGATGACCAAACTCAGGGCAAACCCCACACCACCGTCTTGGGCCGCTCAGCTGCTGATCATGACTAGCGCACGCGCGCACATGGTGAGGTTCGCTCGTTGGGATGAGTTTGATTTGGAAGCTTGCACTTGGTCTCTTCCGGACGAGCGCATGAAAATGCGTGTGGCATTTGTCGTCCCGCTTGCCGAGGAGGTGATAAAGCTGGTGCGAAGCATTCCACGAACTGAAGGAAGCCCTTATCTGTTTCCTGGCCAAGGTAAGTCAGGAGTGATGCATACAAACGCCATACGCACGCTTCTGCACAGCATGGAGTATGAACACATTACTCGACACGGCTTTCGTTCTTCATTTCGTGACTGGGCGGGTGAGTGCACACACTACCCTCGAGAGGTTTGTGAAATGGCACTCGCACATGACGAACGCGATCAGACTGAAGGAGCGTACTCTCGCTCCGACTTCCTCGATAAGCGAAGTGCACTTATGAGAGATTGGGCTGAGTTCATCTGCAAGTCGATGAACGATAAAACTAGGGCCCCTATCCCAGCTAAAAAAACAGCTACTGCACTGCCACGTTGAGCGGTCCTAGAAAACGAACCGGAATGCGCCCGCGCTATAACACTGAACTCCCTTTAAAACTAAATCGGTGACGCCATTATGTTTAAACAATTCGAGCTAGTACTCTCTTTATGCCTACCGCTCGAGTGGAGCGTAACTCCAAAGTCAGAGCTAGAGATAATGATAGAACAATCCAGACCTAAAGAAAAAATCTTTTCACCCACGCTAGAGGACCACTCCGTATACAGATACCTAATCTCCCTTGAGATTGAGGATGCCGGCAACAAGGTCCTCAACATAATAACTAAGCGCTACATGATGCTCCGCAAAACGCTTCCCAACGAAAACAAAATCATACTTGATCACACACTGAAGAATCTTTTAGAGTCGCAACAGCATAAAGAGGTAGAATTAGACAAGAAGTTAAAATCCATTCTTAACAAAGAAAAATTTGCTGCCTTCCGCCATATAAAAAACGCTTACTCAAGCATAGGAATGGCAATATTGCTTTCCCAGAAACCAGGCGACTTGGGGATTAAAATGTTGTGCGCTGGCTTACAAGAGCTTTACTCTGGCGACCAACGATTCTTTAAAGAGCAAATTAAAACAAGAGCAGAGATTGCCAAAGAAGGAGGCATGGCGCGCAAAGATCGTTACCTTGAAACCAAGAGAGAAGCCTGCAAACAACTTGACAAACTAACACCACCGGAAGGCTGGATTAAAGAGCTAGATGCATACAAAGCAATATTGCCGGAAATCAAAAAACACATGAAAGATAACGACACAAGATACCCTGCACAGAACACCATTGAAAATACATTAAGACGCTGGATAAAGGACGACCCTATCGTTTCCGCTTCCGTCAAGATCGCCCAACCTTAAACTCGTAACGACCCTGATGATTTAATTTTCTCGCGGCCTGCCCACTGATCGCCCTCCAACCTTTGGCGAGTTTCCTTTACCAAAAGATCTTCTATTATCAGGCATACAAGCGCTTACATATCGATCCGCCTTTGTAAGATAAACTGCTGCCTTCTCCTTTAGATTACTCAGCTTCTCTGCTTCATTGTAACTAATCATTCCCACACCACAGTACTTGTATCTATCTTTACTACCATTGCAGTTGTAGTACACGCCCCTCCCCTGGGTGATCACATTATTCCAGTGCTCACCTATCAGCTTTGCAATGACAATATCCTGCCGCACTTTCGCCCCATCTAAGAAAAACATCATGTGGTAATGATGGCCTTTCTCTCTCCCGTACTCGAGCTTCCATACATACCCTACCATACCCAGCTCAGGACACTTATTTTTCAAATAATCAATCAGCTCTATCCGATGCCCAACAATTTGCCCCGTAACAATGCGAAGCGCATCCAATCTATCACTCGGCTGGCTATAATCCTCAACGTCAAGTCTCCCCTTTCCATATGAAAAATCCACCCTCAACACCAGCAATCGAGAATATCGTGCAAACAAGGAATCTATGTAATCCACCAGTCCGGAGTAATTCTTAGCTGCCGACCGCAAATGCGCGGAAATTACCCGCTTGAATTTTCCGCTAGACATTCGCTTTTTCACTGCATCAACAAACTGATTTAAGCCACCAAAACACGCAGATAATTCTGTTTTTTCCACCTTATACGGATTTAACGGCTTTATGGCTTTATAACACTCATAAAAAACATTGACATAAGGATTTACTTTAAATAGAACCATGCCTCTCTCAAGCTCAACATAGTTTATAGAAACCGCTGAAACAACACAGGCTGCCTCCTTACTTAATTCCATTTCACCTCGACACTTCAGAGACTCCGCTCTAAAAATATCTCCTGATGATTTCTCCAATACACTTACAGCCCTCATGATCCTGCTAACCGAATCAAACAACATACCGTCTACGTCAACATGTGAAAACCGCTCACCACTTACCGAGTCATAAAAATCCTCAACAACTTTTTCTTTGTAAACTTCAACATACTCCCAATCACTAAAGCACATAGCTTCGCCACACCCATAGTCAACATGAATCATTTGTCTATTTAATTATTAACCACCACTATTCTTCTATCTACTACCTAATAACATATAGACCAATATTCAACCTCCCTTTTCAACCCAGAGATCCAACAAACAAAACTCAATATACGACCTAATTCCAGACCTAATTAAGCCCAACCATTTCCTTAAGTTAGCACGCATAAACTATATTAGACTGGTTTACTCTTACCTATTTCGAAGCTCACCTCTCTAAAGGATTATCAACGAGTGATTCAATCCATTCGTTAATGCTCGATTCCAACCAGCCTACCGCTGAACTACCAATTTTCATCGGTTTGGGGAACGAGTGGTCGTAGCGCGGTGACGCGGGGTTCATCCGGTCATAAATCGTTGAGCGCGACAACCCCACACGATCCAGCACCTGCTTAAGGCGTAAAACCCTGGGGTGGGTAGTGCTACTACCTGCCATTTACTGAACTCCAGACTGCGTTGGTACGCGATGGAACCACTCTAAAGAGTTTCCCTGGTCTAGAAAATTACCTGTGCTTGCGTAGAAGTTTTACGGAGTCGCGTCAACACACCAGGCGGGCGCCCACGGCTGTTTACCTCACGCGCGTACGCGTATACGGGCACGTGTATGCGCGCGCATTGGCTCGTCCCAGAGTTAGTTTTCAGACAAGCGACTTAGTTCTCATGTCAATTTCCAGCACAAAATGTCTTTTGCCCATCTTGTCCAACTCAATCTGATGCAATCCTGCGAGATCCGAACAGATTCCAGAGCACTGCTAACAAGCATAATTCAAGCCATACTCTTGATTATCGCAGCAATAATTAGACAAATGATCAATTGGCGTAAACCAACGATCTGAAGCACCAGTACAAAATATGATGGGAAAATCCATCAAAATTCAGCCAACGAAATTTCAGTCATACATCACGACCCTGTACCTCTGTGCACAAGCATCCTTCCACACTCGACAGCTCACCATTCAATTGGATCGCCTAGGCGGCTTCTTTGGTGAGCTCTATGCCCGTGCAATGACTTCATCACGACTCTCTACAGGAACCCTGCACATGAGCAATCAATGCCCACGCTGTCGCTCTAGCGCTGTCATCACGAAAGATTTCGCTAGGAAGGTCGGGGCCCTAATCGGCACCGTCGGTGGCACAGCCCAAGGTGTCACCGCCGCTATGGGCGGCGCCGAGGTTGGCGCTCTGATCGGCGTCGTGGCCGGTCCCGCAGGTGTCGTTGCTGGCGGTATGGCTGGGGCCATTCTCGGCGGATTAGCCGGAGCGGCGACCGGCTGTATCGCGGGCGCCAAACTCGGCGAAGTCATCGATGAGCGAGTTTTGGACAATTACGGTTGTCTCGACTGCGGATTGTCATTTAGCAACCGTCATTCTGCTTGAACGGATCGTCTCCCGCTTGACGCCACTACTGCTCTCCATCTGACCCATCACTCTCCCTCTCTAAAAACACTCCGCACGCCGACTGACTCCTGCTGAGTACTCAGCGGCTTCGCCGTGCGCCTATGAAAAGGAAGCTTCCATGACACACCTCATCGAACAAATGGCTTACGTTGGCGCTACTCCCTGGCATGGCCTGGGCAGTCGCCTTACAGAGAAACAGCCGCTGGAAGTCTGGCAGCGTGAAGCCGGCATGAACTGGCAGATTCAGGACAGCCCGGTTCATTTCAAAGCCGATACCGCTGGCCATCTAGGCAGCATTTACTCGTTCCCGGAACAAAAGGTGCTGTATCGCTCCGACACCAAAGCACCGTTATCAGTGGTCTCGCATCGCTATCAGGTAGTGCAACCTCGTGAAGTTCTGGAGTTCTACCGAGACCTGACGGAGTTCTCGGGCTACGAATTGGAAACTGCTGGGGTGCTCAAAGGTGGTCGCAAATTCTGGGCACTCGCCAGAACCGGTCAGGCAACAACGCTGAAGGACAATGATCGGGTCAACGGCTATCTGCTGCTGGCAACTTCCTGCGATGGCACACTGGCGACCACCGCCACCCCCACCACCGTTCGCGTGGTCTGCAACAACACTTTGAGCATTTCCCTAAACGGCGCCAGCCACGC
This sequence comes from Pseudomonas sp. Marseille-Q1929, assembly GCF_017316265.1. Taxonomy (NCBI): domain Bacteria; kingdom Pseudomonadati; phylum Pseudomonadota; class Gammaproteobacteria; order Pseudomonadales; family Pseudomonadaceae; genus Pseudomonas; species Pseudomonas sp. Marseille-Q1929. Next base: position 13,785 of record NZ_JAFLWU010000013.1, on the reverse strand, counting down.
CATCAAGGTTTCGCACAGCACACGCTTTGATCCGCGAGCTGTCAAAAAGCAACTGGGCATCGCCGTCTCGCAATGGGACGAATTCATGTACCGGATGCGCGCCCTCGCCGAACGCAAGGTTCAGACGAAAGAGGCCCTTTGCTTTTTTATGGACGTGCTGTGCGACACCGGAGCCAATGACCCCATTCCCAATGTACTGCCCAACAAGCGAGCTATGGAGAAGGTCCAAAACCTTTACGAAGGTAAAGGCCAAGGAGCTGACTTGGAGTCTGCTCGCGGATCAGCATGGGGCTTGCTGAATGCCGTGACTGAATACGTGGATCATGAAAGGCGCGCCAGGAGCTCTGAATATCGAATGGATTCGGCGTGGTTTGGGCAAGGCGCAGTAATTAAACAGAAGGCACTCGATGCAGCCTTACAACTCGTTGCGTGAACTATCGAACCACAGCACTGCCGAGCGCTCTCGCCTAAAGGGGCGCTCGGAATCATTTACTCCCAACACCCGCATTCCAGTACTGCGCCACCCACCCGCCAGTGCATCCACGCGTTCGGATAGGAATATCAGCATGAAATATCCCAAGCTCAGACCCGGTGAAGCGCCCGACACCTATGTCATGGAATCACCAGTCACCGAGTCCGACATCCTGCAGATGGCTCAACAACTCGCGATGTATCGTCTGTCTAAAGGACGGGCGTTGACTGAGCGTAGACTCGTAATCAGTCACCTACAAACGCTGCTGCAATTCCATGACTACGAGGTCCTTGCTTTGTTACTGCTCGATACTGAGCACCGGGTTATCGGCTTTAAGGAACTATTCAGGGGCACATTGGAGGTTTCCTGCGTGTCCCCTCGGGAGGTGGTCAAGATCGCCTTGGAGCACAACGCTGCGGCCGTGATTCTGGTGCATAACCATCCTTCCGGTGACCCGGAGCCCGGTCAAGCAGATCGAGCACTGACCGCACTTCTCAAAAATGCACTCAACCTGATTGGCACCCACATATTGGACCATGTCGTCGTGGGTCAAGAGAGCTGTGTCTCGCTGGCAGAACAGGGACAACTGTAGGAGCGCTTTGCCCTTGGTATGCACCAGGCGAGCCGATCAAGCTGGGCGAGGCAGCTACGTCCCCGACATGAACTAATATCGCCACAACTCAAGGAGGTTCCCATGGCGCTGATACGTTTTCTGATCACACTTCTCACCTTCGTCGGTGTATTGGCAAGTGTGTCACTGGTAGTGCTGGTGGTGATACTGATGCTGCGGTTTCCGCCAATATTGATCGCAGTAGGCATTGCCTTCCTACTCTTTCACTGGATGCTCAAACGCCTGCCCAGAATCGGATAAACAACATAAGGCGGACAGGGGGCTGAAGCACCTCCTGTTTGCCTAACAGCTATGTTATTTTTTTTCCGGATTGCTAAAAGTTTAAGCCCTTGTCGAACTCAGCAGGTCTGCCCCCGCATCTTTTTTCAGCAACTCATACACCACCGTCAGGAACACATCGCGCGTCGCCTCGTCGCTCAGCAGCTTGGTTGCCATGCTGGCGTGGCTGCTCATGGCACCGGCAATCGCTTGAATGGCTTTTGTCGGCAGGTCGGCCTTCATAGCCTGATCCATGGTGTTGTTCTGCACCTGGGCCATGACCACACTGTCGCTGCGCAGCTTTTCTGATACATGCACGGCAAAGGCCACCTGGTCGGTATCGGTAATGTCCTTACCGAAGGCGTTGTTGAGCTTCTCAATGAGCTCGGTGAGATATTTTTTCTCGCGATCGCGTGCTTCGCGCAGGCCGTTGTCGGTCATGCCATACAGACCGGGAACCTCGGCCAGCACGCCAACGCCGGTCAGGTCATCGCCTTTTTTGATCTTGTAGTGGGTCAATTTCAGATCCCCCAAATCGACCTGCTCGGCACTGATCCCTTTCAGACGCTTGCGCAGCAGCCGCGCATAGCTGGCGAAGGCTTCCAAAGCAGGATCAGCGAAGTCCACCAGTTGCGCGATGTACTCGTAAGCGCGGACGAACTTGGTCAGGCTCTCGCTAAAAACCATCAGTTCGTCACGCGCCTTGCAGTACTCGGCGCGCTGCACGTCGGCATACTCCATTCCCTTATCATCACCGCTGTCATGGGCAGACTCCCAGGCCTTTTCCCACTGGTCGATAGCATCGTTGAGCGTCTTGAGTTTGCCATTGAAGCGGTCGGTAGCTGACTGGGTCAGCGAGTAGAGCTTCTGGTGCGTGACATTCAGGTCAACGATGGCATTGCCGAACGCCTCAACCTCGGCCTGCTCATAAATGAACATGCCATCCAACCGTTGTTTGATGTCGTAGACGATGTTCGGGTCCTGAATGTCCGTCACCTGGGCATCGCGGTAGAAGGTTTTGAACCCCGCGAGGATTTCCTCGGCCTCGTTGGCAAAATCGATGACGTAGGTCTTGTCCTTGCCTGGGAAGGTGCGGTTCAATCGCGAGAGGGTCTGCACAGCCTCGACGCCGGAGATTTTCTTGTCCAAGTACATGGCCACCAGTTTGGGCTGGTCGAAGCCGGTCTGGTACTTGTTGGCGACGATCATCACCCGGTAATCAGGGGTATCGAACACCTTGCGCATATCGCGCCCATGTAAGCCAGGGTTCAGGTTGGTTTCACTGAACTGATGATCCGCAGGCAGGCTGCTTTCTTCTATATCGCTGTTAGGTACTTCGCCAGAGAAGGCCACCATGGCCTGCACATTGTCGTAGCCCTTGCGCTGACAGTAATCATGCAACGCCAGGTGATACTTCACCGCTGCTGCACGGGAGCTGGTCACTACCATTGCCTTGGCCTGGCCACCGAGCAGGTGAGCCACGTTTTTGCGGAAGTGCTCAACGATCAGCTCGACCTTCTGTCCGACGTTCACCGGGTTGAGTGCCAGCCATTTGGCCAACTTACGCCGGGCGCTCTTTTCGTCCACACGCGTGTCATCAACGAACTCGCTGCCGATTTTGAAAGCCACGTTGTAACTGGTGTAGTTCTTCAGCACATCCAGAATGAAACCCTCCTCGATGGCCTGCTGCATGGTGTAGAGATGGAACGGAGCCGGCGGGTTGTCCTGGCTCACAGGCAGCGCCGGGTTGCGCGGACGACCAAACAGGCTGAGGGTCGAATGCTTGGGGGTGGCGGTGAAGGCAAAGTAGCTGGCGTTACCCGGTCGGCTACGCGAGGCCTGCCACACGGATAGGCGCGCTTCCTTGGAGAGCTTTTCCCACTCGGCCTCGCTCTGGCCAGTCAGCACATAGCGCAGGTCATCGGCGGTACTGCCCCCAGTCGAGCTGTGCGCCTCGTCAATGATGATAGCGAAGCGACGGCCGCGCAGGCTCTGCTCGCCGAGAATGGTTTTCTGCGCATAGGGGAAGGTTTGCAGGGTGCAGACAATGATTGGCACACCCTCCAGCATTGCCTTGGCCAACTGCTGGCTCTTGGGCAAGCTGGATTGTTGACGGTCGATGGCGCACACCACCCCGGCTTGATGCTCGATCTGCTGAATGGCGTCCTGCAGCTGTTGATCCAGGACTTGGCGGTCGGTCACCACGATCACACTATGGAAGTACGGTTCGCCATCCGGACGGCGCACACGGATCAGTGAATGCGCGGTCCAGGCGATGGTATTGGTCTTGCCCGAGCCAGCGCTGTGCTGGATCAGGTAGGGTTGGCCCGCCCCTTCGATGCGCACGGCGTCAATCATCTGGGTCACGCCTTCCCACTGGTGAAAGCGCGGGAAGATCAGGCCTTCCTTGAAGTAGGTCTTGCCGTTGACATCCTGGGCTTCCTTGCGCTCCTGTAACACGAAGCGATGGAAGATGTGCAGCCAGTTGTCTTTCTGCAGCACATGCTCCCAGAGGTAACTCACCGGATAGCCGTTGTTGTCACCGGGCGGGTTGCCCGCTGCGCCATCGTTGCCCCTGTTGAACGGCAGGAAGAAGGTCGATTCACCTGCCAGTTTGGTGGTCATACGGATGTCGCTGTCGCTCATGGCGAAATGCACCACCGCACCCCGTTTGAAGGTCAGCAACGGCTCCAGTCCACCATTTTTGCGCTCAGGTTTGCGATCTATGCGGTACTGCTGCATCGCGGCTTGTACTGACTGGGTGAAGTCGGTCTTCAGCTCTACGGTAGCCACAGGAATGCCATTGATGAAGAAGGCCAAATCGATTTCATCGGCCTTGTCCAGCGAGTAGCGCAACTGCGGTACCACACGCAGTCGGTTGGCCGCGTAGCGCGCAATCACCGTCTCGTTGCGATGATCTTCCGGTAAGCCCTGGCTCATGACTAAGGTGCCGCCACCGGCCACGGCGAAGCCGTAACGCAGCAGGTTTACCGTGCCACCATCAACCTTTTTTTCCAGCTGTTTGACCAGCCGATCCAGCACCACATGGCGAGTGCCTGCGCCATTCATGGCCTGCAGCTTGGCCATGGCCTGCGGCTGGCTTTCCTCCAGCCAGCCGAGCACATCATCAGGGAACAGCGCCCGTGCCGAGTCATAGTCGGCTGACTTGCCGACCAACCAACCAGCAGCAGCTAGTTGCTCGACGATATGGCGTTCGAGTTCGCATTCGTGGTGGATGTGGCTCATGGGGGCGATCCTTCGTCTGGTCGGCCTCTATCTGAGAGAGGCAGCTCGTCTAAAATTGGTCTTGAATTTGTCTAGTGCTCGGTGCCGAGAGAATGAGCCACCAGTCAAATATCCATCAAATACAAAAACATCAGGCTAAAGCCGCAAGCGTACTGATTTAAAAGCTCCAGCCTTGTAAATATGTCGCCCAACAGACGACCAATCAAATACCCGTCAAATACAAAGTCACTCAGCCCAGTAATCGGCAATACGCTCCAGACTAATGACACCCTTGTAAAGTTATGGGTGCCTGATGACTGATTTGTTGTGCTGAACAATAAAGCTTAAGGCTTGCTCATTCTGCCTCCGGCTCAGGAGTAATTGTGATTAACTGCTGATCCTGCCAGGCCGCGTAGCTTTGCCCCGTACCTTCAACCACCCAGGAAGTACGACCGTTGGCGGCACGGCCGCAGACTACGGCGGCAGCCGCGCTCGGGCTAGAGAACGCGTAATCGTCGCGGAAGACCATATGCTCGCCGCCCTCAGCTACCAGCACGCCGTCTGCCACCAGTTGCTTGAATAGACCCTGATAGCCGCGCTCAGTACCTACCCACTCGGGGCGTGCCTTGGAGCCCTTGAGCACAAAGAACTCGCCGTCGATTTCCTGCCCTTCGGCGCTGAGGCGATAGCGGGGCACCTCCAGATTGAAGCGCGGCGAGTGGCTGACCGAAGTAGCCGGGCTAACACTGACGGTGGCGAAGGGCTTGCTCAGCTCACGCAAAAAGTCGAAGCCCAGCACCGGCAGCACGGTGCGAATCTGCTCCAGAAAGAAGGCCATATCAGCGCGATCGGACTCCGGCAGGCTGCCATAATCGTGCGCAGTGCCATTTATCAACTCGCATCGCCCTACATCATTAGCAATGCCAATAAGCAGGCTTTCCAAGTGTTTCACATGGGTCTTGGTCAGATTCTGGTCCTTGCTGGTGACAAGGCAGACCTTTTCCCAGAAGTCCTTGCCCCCCGCCGTACCCTCGGAGCCCTCCGGGCGGTTGTGCTGTTTGAGACGCTTAGCTACGTCGTCCGACTCGCCGATATATACCTTTGAGCGCAGGCTGTTGTCCGGGTCTGGGCCGACCAGAAAGTACACGCCAGTACGCCCACACTCAGGCCGCTGCACCAACTCGGCCAGTTTACTACGCGGGCCGGTCAACACATGCCCGGTCCAGTTCATGATCTCGGCGGTGAGCAGGCCAGTGGGGGTGCCATCCACCAGAAACAGGCGAATGCTGCGGCCCTGGCTCATACAGCCTCCCGCAGGTCGATCTGGCCGGTGACGGCGGCGGTAATCAGAGCAGAGCGGCGTTCTTTTAGTAGTTCGATACTGCGTTCGGTTTTGCTGCGTAAATTATCGAGCCTTGCGGTTTCAAGTTCTAGGCGAGCAGCTATAAGCACCTGCTCGGCGAAAGGTGGCCGAGGTAACTGGACACTATTTAGCGACTCACGGTTGATCTTCGGCATTGCGACACGATCAGCTTCTAAAACAGCAAATGCGGAAAATGGTTCGGAGAGAAGGAACCAGAAAAGAAACTGGTTACTCATCCCCGAGTGCCCACGCAGCGGATACATATCAGCACTACACAAGCCCACCTCAGGGGCCATGCAAACCTTTCTCAGTGCCGGGCGGATTTTGCTGTAAACAACATCGCCTTTTTGACACAGATACTTGCCGCTCTCTGCATTTTGCTCTTCTGCTGTCTCGGTGTAGAGAAGCCGGCCAGAACCAGATTCAATGTGGTTTGGTGCAAGCAGTAGCATCTCTAGATAAGGTGATTTTTCTGGATCAACTTGGCCTTCGGCGATAAAAACACACCGTTGGAAGCTGAGTACATCCCAATGTTCCGGCACCCCTCCCAGCCACTCCACGCCGGAATCCTTCATCTTCACATTCAGGTCGAGACCCTTGGTGACGGCATGGGTGATCAGAGCCTGACGTTTTTCGCGCAGCAGTTCGATAAAGCGGGTTTTCTTTTCCATCAGCGCGTCGATGCGAGCGGTTTCGCGTTCGAGGTGGGCTGCGATGACCTGCTGTTCCTCGAGCCCCGGCACACCCAACACAAAATCCTTAAATTGATCTTGGGAAAGGTTCTGCATGCTGGAACTAGTCCCAGTACAGACCATTTTTACCTGAGCTCGATAAGAGGCAGATTGAGACCAGAAATACACAAAAGATGAATTCGTACCTAAAAAACTGACTTGCCACAGTCTATCTGGGAGAAAAACTCCTTCTGGCGCGATATCAACCAAGCCAGCTGCACCAACAAGATCAGGTGTATTCATCCGACTAACAATCAGGGAGCCGACCACCAAAGGGCAGGTAGCGCGATCATATTCTTCGGGCAAAATGGCTTTATTCTCTGCAGGGTCAAACTTCCCACTGTAAACACAGCTTGTTTTCAGAACTCCATACTCACCTTGGGCTGCAGGCGTGTCAGTTGCGTTGACACTCGTGCCCGACTCGATTCCCGAAACTAAATGCTTGAGCTGCGACAGGCCCCAATGCTCAGGCACTCGCCCCAACCACTCCACCCCTGAATCCTTATAAACCGGATAAGGCCTGTAATGACTCACGCCGTCACCTCACCCAACAACGCGGCAATCTCGGCTTCGACGGTTTTCAGCTCAGCATCAATCTCAGTCAGCGCACGTGGCGCCTGGTAGACGTAGAAGAACCGGTTGAAATTGATCTCGTAGCCAACGATCCCGACCAGCCCGTCCTTTGCATCCGTCTTGCTGGTGTCGATCCAGGCGTCAGGCACATGGGGCAGCACTTCGCGTGCGAAGTACTCGTCGATGGACTGATTCAACGGCACATTCTCGTTTTCACGCAAGTCGCTATCGGCCTGCACATTGCCCTTGTCGTCCAGCACCGGCTGGGCGTCGCCATCACGCACGCCGAAACAACTCAGCGCGGCTTTCAGGGCGGCCTTGCCGAGCTTCTTGATTCCCGCCGCCTTGAGGAAGGCTGGCAAGCTGTCGAAGCTGCCTTCGACCTTGGCGAAGGCGTCGACTTGATCAGCCCCCTTGGTGGCCTGATATGCCGCGAGTTTGTCCGGTGTCACCGAGAAACGCAGGCGCAGCGGCCGCTCGACGGTGATGCGCCGGTAGCCGAAGTCGGTAGTGGCAAACACCTTGCTATTCGGCGCGTTTTCACCGGCCTCATGCAGCTTGGCGATGACGGCAATCTGCTGTTCAGAGAGAAACTTACGCTTACTGCCCAGACTTTTGCGCATGGGCGCATGCATGGCTGTGGCGTCGATCAGTTGCACCTGACCTTTGCGCGCGGCACCCTTGTGGCTGGACAGCACCCAGATGTAGGTGCCAATGCCGGTGTTATAAAACAAGTCGTTCGGCAGGGCGATGATCGCCTCCAGCCAATCGTTCTCAAGAATCCAGCGGCGGATCTCCGACTCGCCGGAGCCCGCACCACCATTGAACAATGGCGAACCGGACAGGACGATACCGATGCGCGTGCCGCCCTGCTCCGCCGGCTTGCGCTTGGACAACAGGTGCATGAGGAACAGCAACGAGCCGTCTCCCACACGCGGCAAGCCTGCACCGAAGCGCCCGGCGAAACCGAGACTGGTTTGCTCGTCCTGCACTTGCTTCTGCACCTTCTCCCACTTCACCCCGAACGGAGGGTTGGCCAGGCAGTAGTCGAACTGCTCATGGGGCAGCAGGTCGTTGGATAGGGTGTTACCTAGCTTGATGTTTTTGGTGTCATAACCCTGAATCAGCTTGTCCGCCACCGAAATGGCGTAGGTTTCCGGGTTCAATTCCTGAGCGTAGGGCACCAAGCGGGCATTGGGGTTCCACTCGGCCACCTGTTCGATGGCCGATGACAGGAAACCGCCCGTACCAGCTGCGCAGTCGTACACGGTACGCACCAAGCCATCGCCATTCAGTGCCTGATGGTCAGGAGCGAAGATCAGGGTGGTGGCCAAACGCACCACGTCACGCGGGGTAAAGAACTCCCCTGCGGTGTCGTTGGCAGATTCAGCGAACTTACGGATCAGGTGTTCAAACACCAACCCCATCTCGTGGTTACTGATGGTGTCTGGGTGCAGGTCGATGCTGGCGAATTTTTGCGTTACCAGATACAGCAGGTTGGCGTTTTCCAGCTTGTTCAACCAGCCATCGAAGGCGAAGTGCTCGAACACCTGACGGGCGTTTGCGGAGAACTTGGCGATGTAGTCCTCTAGGTTGGCGCGGGTGCTGGTAGAGCCAACACTGGCCAGAGCGAACTGCGAAACGTTGTAGAAGGTGGCACCGGCGGCGGCGGGCAGAATTAAATCCATATCCACGCCACTGGCCTGCATGGCCAGGTACTGACTACGCACCTTTTCGCGAGTAGGCTCCAGCACACACTCCAGACGACGCAACACAGTGAATGGCAGGATGATGCGACCAAATTCCGACTGCCTGAAATCGCCACGCAGCACATCGGCCACGCTCCAGATGAAGTCGGCTAGGTTTTGCTGGTTCACGGGGAGTCCTTATTTAAGGTGTATCGCAGAGAAGGATTCAGCCAGTAAACGACGGTCAGCAGCCTCTCTGTGATGCGCTATTACGAATAGCTGAACCTTAACCGCTTGGGCAAATCAGAGCCAGCACGAAGGCTTCGACCTGTAGATTTTTCAAGCAGTTGCCTTGTGAACACTCGCACGTGTACTGAACGGTTTTAGAAAAAGGCATGATGCTGGCACCCATCGTTTTACAGCGGTGTCTTAGCAGCCGTTGCAACCGAGCATACGACAGCGATGGCCGGACACCTGGGTCACAGCCTTGAAGAGGTAGTTCACACGGCGCAAGAGGTGGTTGTCGTTACTGTGGCGACGCTTTAGCCTGCATGTCAGGAGAAAGATTCCGTGAGGCTAAAAACGGTGTCCACCTTGTGGACACCGTCACCCTAAGCGCTGCGACCAAACGAAATGTTGGTCCTACGTACAAACCAAGGACACTAAAAATTCTGAGGCCGTAACTAACTGTTCCGCACCAAAGCCGACCAAATAACGCGGCCAATTTGAATCTTAAAACTTGACCTCATACTCCAGACAAATAAGCCTCATCGAAGGAGAAGAATAGGCGAAGACCGTGGCGAGGGCACACCTGGGTAAGAGGAAAAACAAACCTTTTGACCCACCGATGGGGAGACGCTACCGTAAAAATTAGACACATGAAAAAACTTATCCTCAGACACCCCATCCTCAGCAATGAACCCTGCCGTAGCTGTACCACCGCCTTGATAGTTGATAGGGTAGCGAGTAATTCGCCCAACTCTGCGAGCACCCGTCGCATACGTTAAGGAGTTAAAGCTCCTCATCACTTCTTCTGCGGTAGGTCTTTCATCAGGCTCTATCGCCAAGCAACTAATCAACAGCTCCCAAACATTGCGCTCCAACTCGCCAGTATCAGGATGCTTACCAAACCAAGTAGGTTGAGCGATTGAGTACTTTCCAACTTGGTATAGGGTGACGTTCTTAATAGCCATTCGCCCAGTACCAAATGGAGGCACTCCAGCCAACAAGTGATATATCACGCACCCCAAAGCCCATACATCCATAGGCATGCCGGCCTTCTTCCAATCGTCCCAGCATTCAGGAGCCATGTAAGGAACAGCACCCAGCAATGTATTGGACGAAAGCAGCGTAGATTCGTCCTCCGCAAAAAGCTCCATCTCTGCAGCAATTTCAGCTTCAGCAAGTTTTGCGATTCCGAAATCCGTAAGCTTAATAGACTCCATTGAAGCATCAATCGAAGTCATGATATTGCTAGGCTTGAGATCTCTATGACATATACCCACCTTGTGGGCTTCATGCAAAGCTTTCGCAATATGATGAGAAACATGCGCGGCAAGATACGGATCCAGAAACAGGTAGTCGTTAGCTAAGCGATCGCCTAAATCTCGGCCGGAGATAAATTCCTCAACCATAAAAGTAAAGGAATCATCTTCAAAATAATCAAGTGTTGCGGCGATATTAGGATGATTGACGCGCGCCCCCATCTCCGCCCCACGTCGAAATCGTCTATCTTTAACACCTGCCTTAGGGGTTTTTACGGCGATGTGCCTATCAAGCGTACGATCGTAGGCATAATAAACTTCCTGCATACCACCCGCAGCGTGAAACCGTATGATCTCGTAACGATCAACAAGTACTTGCCCTGGACTTAGACGAAGTTGATTCACAGTATCACCTCGGGATGAGAGGAGGAGAAGGTTACCCAGTAACGGTTATTCCTGAGCTCAGCGCGGCCAAAAGTCAACACGCATGCATCATGCAAAATAGCCCCAGGGACCGCAACGCGATTATTGATGTAGACATCACCCTCGACGCTGGTTATTTCGAAGCGCACGCCATTATAGACCGCAACTATCCCACCTAGACCGTTAAACTTTAACCCTACCCGCCTATTATCTTTCGAGAGCTGATAGAGATTACTATTGTAAACAAAAGTTCCCCTATGCTCATCCCGCACGAGATGATTCTGAATGACATCGCAAAACTTCTTTGCGGCAGGACGTAAAGCAGGATTAGTCGACAAACAAGAATCAATGAGATCGACGACTTCTTCCGCTAGCTTCCCACTCATAACCGTGTCTATTGAAGGCACGCCAGCAGAGGTCTGAGGTGGCCTTTCGAATAACACGCTAGGTGTATTCGCACTGGCAAGAGCCCAAGCACAGACACCTAGCGCATAAATATCCATTTCTTTTGTGATGCATGCACCAGTTACGAATAACTCGGGGGCCGCGTACACGAAAGTGCCACGATTAAGCACCGTATGGTAATCCACCCCTTCAACAGAAATACCAAAATCAAAGAGCTTAACTATGCCAGCGGAGGAGGTTTTTATATTATCAAGCTTCAGATCCCTATGGATAATATCAGCAGCATGCAATGCAGCTAAGGCTTGCGCGATTTGATAAACCACCTTCAAATAGCCTGTAGGATCACTCGAAGCTTCCAAATGGAACTCCTCGAAAGATCGACCTTTGAGATGCTCAATTATGATCCCTTGGACTGATCCACTCTCATCTTTGATAACATCATAGATTTCGACTATATGTTTAGATCGGGCTTTGGCCAACATCTGAATTTCATTACGAAGCTGCGCATCATCGTGCCCAGACTGCATAAATTTAAATAGAACATCCCTCCCCAAAAAATTATCTCGGACAGGTTGAACGCTACCAAACCCACCACTCATCAACGTATTTGTAACTGCCGAGTATCTACTGGGTAAATTTATCATCTGATTCCATTCAATCTTTAGGGTCTGTACTTGGCTCGGGATCGACCGAAATTTCAATCTTCGCACGCGCTACTTTTTTTCTTTCTAACGCAGGTTCTTCGACGATTTTAAAATCAAGCTGCTCCGGCTTTTTATGCTCTTCTACTCCCGAGCGGACATACTTCTTGCGCAACGCCTTTCGAATATCCGACTTCATAATTGGCCGCTCTGAATCAGGCAGGCGCGAAGCCGATGCCGAAGCAGAAAGTATTACTTTAGTGTTTCCGATCCAGGCTTGAATTTTCAGCAACCCTGATTCAGCCCTGGGGATATTTGAAATAGCATCCTTAATTTTTTCAATTACAACAATAGACGCATTGTCAATCCCACCCGTCCAGTTTGACAGTGAAATTACTCTGCTGACGGCAGCGGTTGCAGAGGGTGCTTTTTTTAGCAGGGCATTAAATCCTTCTTCGGCTCCCTTCCATGCGCCGTCCGTAGCTACAACGACACCGTCATTCAGGTGGTCGGGATCTAAAAGAGTTATTCGAAGATCACTGGCGGTCCTGCTTTCTTCTCCGATTGCCTGCGATAAACTCCCACCAAATCCCCGAAAGCGAAGAGCAGAGGGATCTTTAATGGCAAGCTCGGAAAGCTCGTTCTCCATTGTGTCATCTCTGCTGATTTGGACTAACCGATCTTTGAGGGGGGACCAAGCGTAGATCCGACTGTCGCCGACATTCGTCGCCGCCATTTCTCCGTAGCCTGTCGCTATTAATACGCTGAGCGTGGTGGCACCCTTTCCGCGAAGACTTTCACGGACGCGATCATCAACACGTCTAACTAGTCGAGGAAGCAGGATTGAAAGGGGAACGCTAGAGCGGTTGTGCGCCAGCTCCTCTAAAAAGACAGTTAATGCGATTGATGCGGCGACATCCCCCATGTCTGTACCGCCCACGCCATCGCACACGAGCACGACAAAGTAGGCCTCGCCATCAGCTGCTGAGATTTGGGCTACCGCTACCCGGTCCTCATTTCTCGAACGGACTAACCCCACACTGGTGCCAATAGCGACGGATAGGTCAGCAATGGCCACCGGCGGCATTGCATTCCAGGAGGCGCGTTCTATTTCCAAATACAAATCACGACCGATCTGGGAAGTGATGGTCTTTCTAAACTCTGCAGAAAAAGAATTCATGTGCTCACTGACTTAGGCTCTTGAGGGCATGTGGGGAGGCGCATGGTGACGCGAGGCGCGGACTACAGACCTGAGAACGGAAAGCGCGGATTCGATGCGCAGGATGGTCGTCGACATTATTAAGGCGAACAGATCTCACTTGTAGCGCTAGCAATGCCCGCTGCCAATGTATTACGTTCAAGCTCATGTCCTTTTGAGGCTGTACGCCTGGTCTGATCTTGACCCGAGTCAACCAGAAAATCCCGTTTCGGCAGGGTAGCTTGCTCCGCACACGGCCCGGTCGCATATCACGGCGGCGAATGCTTCGCCTGATGGAAACGCCGATTGCTCGTAGCTTAGCAAATTCCCTTAGCCTAGCAACACGCTAGAGACCTACTGCTGGTCTTCCGCCAACCAGCGCCTTTAAACTTCCACTGTGATGATGCCCCCATTGAGCACAGGCCTTCTGGTATCGCGCATTCAAAATGGGGGGACAACTGGGGGGGCACACCAAAAACAAAATTAAAAATCACTAAGAATCATTGACTTAAGTAAAAATAACGCCGCCCACAAGCCGGCTTTTTAATGCCCATGATTTTGTTACCGGCGACTCGCCTCCCCCGCAGACATAACCTCTGAAGTCATCTCGAAAACCTCCTTCAAATTAAAACCCCTCTGCTAGCCCTCGAAAATCAGCCAAAACCCCACCCCTGTGTTCCCCCCACCCACCTG